>JAPKCL010000009.1 GCA_028822955.1 Candidatus Poseidoniaceae archaeon | reverse complement strand
TTCAAGTATGTGACCGTTGTTCACTCTACACTCACATACGTTGAGTTCGATGAAATTTAGGCCCACCACCGTACCTTCGGATGGTTGAACACTCCAAGCAAGTCACTGTTCGTTGACCTGCTAAGATTCGGACTCGGACATTTTCACCATACCGATGCGGGACAAGGCAACTTCGACAAAAGAGAGGACGCGCCTCAGAAGGAATTGGAAGCCTGTGCCGCTGTGAGATTTTAACAAGATGACGAGAACTTGAACGCAGGATTTGTTCATCGTAGAGAGAAGGGTTGCTGAGAATGTGAACCAAACTCTTTTGACTTGTCCGTGCAACTTCACGTCGGTCGATTTTACTCTTCCGCCGGCGGTTGTTTCGGGACTTCAAGACCTCACCTCACTTGTTCAAAACGACTAAGATATCTGCCGTAATTGTATCGATTGCTCGATCACCATCGACTGCGTGAAAGATTCCTTTTGAAAGGTACCAATCAGCAAGAGGAGAAGTTTGTTCATGGTAGGCACCTAAACGCGAATGTACTGTTTCTTCGTTATCATCTGCCCGACGCTTCTCTTCCCACTGTCCACAACTGCAGCCATCGGCATCGACTGGATTGAACGTATCGTGATAGACACTACCGCAGCCCGCACATGAGTACCGGCCACAGATTCTTTCCACAATACGCTCATCGGGTACTTCAATGGCGATCACATGAGTTACAGGGGTGATTTCTGATAATGCTTCGGCTTGAGGGATGGTTCGAGGAAATCCGTCAAACATCACACCATTCTTTGCATCGGGTTCAAGAATTCGATCTTTGATAAGGTCGATAATCACGCCATCAGGGACTAATTGACCCGATTCCATGAAACCTTTGGCAGTAAGACCGGTTTCTGTTCCAGCTTTCACTGCGGCACGTAACATATCACCAGTTGACACTTGGGGTAACCCAGTTGCTTCCATGATTCGTTCTGCTTGGGTACCTTTTCCAGCACCCGGTGGACCAAACAATACAATACTGCTCATAGCACACCCTAGTGGTGCATCATATTAGAGATACGCCCCGAAAAGTTACTGGCCATCTAACCATTGTTGACCATAGTGTTGCCACTGATCCATCGTCCAACCATTCGGTAATCCTGCGGCAGGCAATGGCGGTCCCATAGGAGGAAGGTTGGCCATAGGCACGGGTGCAGGCAGAGGTTGTGGCATTGGAAGAGTTGGCAATGGCATTGGAAGAGTTGGTAATGGCATTGGAGGAAGTCCCGTAGGTGGCAATCCTTGAGGTAGACCCATCCTTGGAGGCATTCCGCCAGGTGGAAGCCCGGAAGGTAATGCGGCCGGAACGACTGGTGACGGCATCTGCAAAGATTGGGCAAGGGCTGCTGCGATTTCGTCGGAGGAGACTTCACCGCTGGCCAAATCATCGACTGCATATCCAATGTCTAATGCATCCTCTCTTCGAGTCCCAAGATGATCAGGGTTGACAAAGGCATCCGGAGCAACGAGTTCTTCACCAGAGTTCGTCAATTCCCCACTCTTTTTCATTCGCAGAGCCAGAACAATTGCTCCAATCAAAACTACACTTATCAAAGGTAAAGAGAGGTAGAGCGGTAAGTAGCTAAACAAACCTTGTGAACCAGTCGCTGAATCAACTGTGGATTCGATTTCCAGAGTTCCCACAACTACACCCTCCGAACTGAGAGTAAGTGTTGTCATGACTTTTCCTTTCTGAGCATTTTCAGTTGGTGTGAGTTCAACACGGAGAACGACTTGTTCTCCAACTGCTATTGCTTCTAAACGAGCAGGGGTGCATGAAACGAGCCAATCAGTCGTGATATTGCCATCCGCATCAAGGACGCTACCAATTACATCACCACTCAATGGAATGTTACCATCGTTTCGAATGATAATATTTTGACCGACTGTATCTTCACGCGAAACAAGGGTAAATGGAGTAATACTGGCGTCCTCAACTGTGATGTTGGCAAAGGAAGATTCGAGTACCGAAACATCCACGGTAATGGAGTTTTGAATCATTCGACCGCTATTGAATCCCAATACTGTAACAACCAACTCAAATGCCTTGTCGGTAGCGAGGGTATTGGCTGGAGGAATAAATCCAAGACGAACGGTTCGCTCTTCTCTTGGCTCAATGTAGGTACTCGGGTTTGCAAAACCAACGACCCATCCATCAGGTGCTAGGCCATGACTCCAATTGAGAGTCAATGGTGCATTTCCGGTATTAGTTACAAAGAATTCTCCGAACGAAAAGTCTGAACTGATTGTTGCGTTAATAGCCCCAGTAGAAGGACCTGTCAATTCCATCGAAAGATCATCACTTACCTTGAGAACCGTTGTATTCGATACAAAGGCCTGAGGATTGAGTTCAGTACGAATTACAAAATTATTTGTTTCTCCTTCTTCAGCAACTGGAGGGACACCTAAGACAAAATTTACGGTCGTGACTTCACCACCTTCGAGAGAGATGGATACTTTTCGACTGTCAAGCTGGTCTTGATAAGAAACTTGAATCGGCCAAAGCGGATTCGAAGGCTGAATCTTAACGTCCAAATCAATAACCGTATTTCCTGTGTTTTCAATCGTCAAATTAAGACTGACTTGTTCACCGGTATCCACCATGACATTCCGAGTAATAGCTGAAGGACCAATTGGTCCGTCATCATCATACAAATCGCTGCCAAACGATTCTTGTGCGAGAACCAATACTTCGACAGATTGAGTGAAATTCATCTCTGCATCGGTTAGAGAATTAACCCAACATGTAACTGTGTCAGTCGAACCTGCCATCGGAGCACCGTTTGAAACTGGTGGGACAAATATTCGAATGTACATTGGAAGTGATTCTTTGATATTCAGTGGTTCAAACTCTAAGGTGGAAGAATTCGATGAACCCAACATCACTTGCCATCTGTTATCTGATGTACAGGATACGACATATTGACCAGGGGTATTACCGATATTCATCACAGAAATTACGAAACCAGTCGAATCGCCCGGCACTGCAGATAAACCGGTGATTCCTGCTGCGCCGATGTTCACTGCATTTACTTCTGGAACCACGATGGTGATACGTTGGGTATGAGACACCGTTGGTTGGGCTTGGTAACGAGCAATGACATCGATGACGAAAGTACCCGCACGAGCGTATCGAGGAGATGACGAGTCTGACAAGTCTGCATACTCATTCTCCAAATGAATATTGAGCATCTTGAAATCCCCCACTTCGCCTTGACCTTCAATTACATAAGGTCCAACTTCGGAAACACTTTTTGTCCAATAATCTTCAGGTGCGAGTAAAAAGTCAGGGCGGCCGGGTTGTGGCATTTGCACATTGGTCACCGAAAGAGTAACTGCTTGTTGACCTGTACCTTCGTGAAGGATATGAATTGGAATATCAATTCCAGTTTCGTTGAGAACGTCGAAGACGTTGAATGCCGAAGTTGCTCTGTCTTCTGCGGAAGTAGGTGCGACACCCTGTGCATCCAAGGCAACGACACGAACACCAAGCGCTGTAACTTCGATCTCTTGAGTCCAGATATTATTGTTCACACCAGTAACTCCGTCATTAATTTCAGCAACTTGATTCAGCGTATCGATGCTGAGACGAAGTGTATGAATTCCTGTGGTTAAGAACTGGTGTTGAAGTAAGAACGAATCGATAATTCCCGCTCCAAGACCTGCACGGTCAGCATCGAACAAGGTCGTATTTGCCGTAAGGTCTTCAAGAGTAACGTGGAAGGAGTTTGATGCAAGAGTGCCTTGATTAATCCACCCGAGTTGAAGCGTAATTACGTCATTCTTCAATGGGTTTTGGGAAGAAGGTACGATGCTTCCGTTATAGGTTGCCAAATCAGATTGCGGGGTTGAACTTGCGTTAGCAACAAGAATCAAACCAAAAGATTGGGTTGTTCCACCACGGTGGAGTACTTTGATTTGCCATTGGCCCGAAGTCGTCAATACATCGGGTGCCACCTTGATTCGTTCAACGTTATTGACAGAATCGGCAGTACCTCCAGTGGTCGAAAAGCCTGAAGAGAAATCATTTCCAAGCCATTCATTTCCTGAGGGGTCAATGAGAATGAGGTCGAGGTCATTGACCAAACGTGAACTGGATTGAGCAGCATTAGCGCTTCCTTCCTCATCAGACCATGCAAGCGTTATATCGATGCCATGGCTTGAATCAAGCGAGAATGAATAGAGGAGCCCAAATCCAGCCCTCAATTGCTTATTCTGGTCAATGAAAGTGTCGAGTGGTTTGGTACCATCCATTGGCAAGACGGTTCGTTCAAGGTCAATTTGACCCCATCCCTCTTGGGCATTCGGAATATCGGGAGTCCCCAAATCTGTTGCTCCATTAATCACAGTGGCTTTAATCAGCGCAGCAGATGGAGAATTCAGTCCCATTTCTTCACGTAAGAATTCTCGGACGAGTGCTGTAGTACCGCCAGCGATTGCAGTGGCATGAGATGAACCGGAGAGAGAAATGTAGAGACTACTTCCATCGGCGTGGGTACCAGTGGCACATCCAAACCCTGCAGGAGATTTTGCTTCTTCGGCCAGTCCAGAACAAATATTCATTCCTGGAGCAACAATATCAGGCTTTATTCGACCGTCAAGACTTGGGCCTTGACTGGAAATGTTTGCAACACTACCGGCCAATGCACCTGTATTCGAAGTCCCGACACCGAGAACATTCTTTGCAGTTGCTGGAGCAGATACTTGAGAAGCACCTTGGCCACCTCGGTCGCCAACAGAAAATAATGGAAGCACCGTATTCTTATCACTCACGAGGAGGTCAACAGAACGTGAATCCGCGGTATATTGACCATAGTTCCCATTGAGGCCCCATGCATTGATTGCAATACGTGCAGTTTTTTGTTCTGCATCATTCAGAAGATCATAAATCGAACCAAGACGGCCAAATGTACCAGAGGGGTCATGCTCTAGAGCATACATCACAAGATTAGCACCGGGTGCGATACCTTGTGCATCCGCATCTCCTGTGCCATCACCGATCGCAGAGAGTACAATGTGTGTGCCATGGCCAGTGTTTGAATCAGAAGGAGAAGGGTCGAGTCCAAAATTCGTGTAGACTCCAGCAACTCGGCCAACGATATCGGGGTGGTCTTGGTCTAACCCAGTATCAGAGATTGCAATAGTCTCGCCAGAACCATCGAGGGTAAAGGAGGCGTTAGCTGCAACATCATTCAAACCAACAATGGCACCTGCTACAGCGTTATGAACAATGAATCCAGTCGTTGGTGCAGCCCAAATAATACGGCCATCATGCATGAGATTGTTGAGGAAGACCGATTGGTGAACTGCAGCATAGTGTGCTTCACACAAACCAATACCGCACCATGCTTCTTCGGCTCCCATCTTGACCAAATCGAGACTCAGTGCATCCAAACCACCTACGGCAAGGTCAGATGAAGGAACAAGGGCAAGATGTGTAGTGGATGAAGGTTGAAGGAGTGATGAATGCATTCTCCAGCCAGGGTGTTGAATTCCAGCCCAACGAACTCGGTCGTCATCTTGCAATGCTTCAAGAGATGAAAGTGGGGGAGAAGCAAGTCGGACCAACCAACCTTCATCAGCGATATAGTCAAGCGGTGTGATGGAGTAATCTTTGATGAGGGACTCGAGAACCGTGCCATCATGTTGATGCAGTTGAACAAATGCTAAACCGGTTTGAAGAGGGTCATTCAAATCCATAAAATGATCGTCCAAGACTGGACCATCGGAGAGCAATGGGTCGAATTCTCCTGCTTGAATGCGAAGAATACCTGATGACGAGCGCAGTTCAACATCTTCTAATGGGATGGATTCAGCAACCTGCCAAAGACTTGATGCGAGTTCAAGACGTTGTGATTGCGAGAGAAGAATATTCTCATCGAAAGGCGTTGTATTCTCGGGAGGAGATTCGGTTTGTAGTGCTGGACCAAGCGAAGTCAACAGGAGCAAGAAGAGCATGAGAACTGGTCGCCGGATGTCTTGCATGGGCATTCCTAATCAATTACCCTTTTCAAAACGCCCCTTGCCTGTGCCCCTAAGGGGCACACAAATCAAAGATGATTGTACTTTGAAATTGCTGCATCTGTTTTCGCAACAGAGGCTTTCCAATCCCCTTCAACGCCCATCAGTGCACGAATTGCGTCAACGTTCTCTGGAATGACATCGGACTCTTGGTGAATGGCTTGGAAGTAGTAGAGTGTATTACCTTCGAGCTTAACACCATCTTCCCAGATGAAAATTTCATGCAAATCGCCCCATTTCCGCCCAATATCTCGAGCGAACTCCATCACTTCGGCGGTGGTTGTAATTCCAGTTTCAGCACCATTCATGAGAACCAAGCGAGGGCTGTTGGACCACATTTCCAAGATAGAAGCAGTAGTCAAGCCATGACCCTCCGGTAGAGTTGCAGTAACGACGTGAACATGCATAATCGTAGTTGGAACTGCGACTGCCATCGAATTGATTTGGATTTCCGGTTTAACAGTCATAACGTCAGGGCCGTGGTGAGAGGGCACTTTCAACACCGGTTTGATAGCGTTAATAGGACCTTTATTTGAGTCACCTGGGTCGGCAGCTCTTCGAATCATGGTACATTCGACTTTCAGTTCGCCACAATGGTCATACAAGGGAACTAATGTTCGAGAAAGTCCAGTTGTGTTGCATGAAACAACACGAGTACCTGGAGCATTCATGTTTTCGAGGTGATTGGCTGATGAAGTGTAAGACATGCCGGTCATTTCGTGCTTTTCTCCGCCTTGGAAGATCCATTTCACACCGGCTGCTTCGTAGGTCGCTTTGTTTGATGCTCCAACCTTTCCTGGTGAACAATCGATGACAACATCTGCAAGTACAAGTAAATCCGAGAGTCCGCCATGACAGGTATATCCAGCATCTGCAAAGGATGCAATACGGTCGGCATCATCAAAAGTGCAGAAAAGAGGATACCCTTTTCGAACAGCCAAGTCACAACCAAACGCAGGACGCGTCTTGGTTACCCCGACAATTTCCATATCTTCTTGAGCGTCAACTGCATCTGCAACGCGCTTTCCAATTGTACCGTATCCGTTGATGGCCACCTTAATTGTCATGGTTCTCATTATACCTGCCTTTGGAGACCCTCTATTAACACATCGTTGAAACGATGGGAAAAATCACAATGGTTCTAAGAACATATATGTCAAACCTCAAAAATTGAACTCTTGCCACGGGAGGCTATTTGGATATGGACCAACAGCAAACATCATGGCCGAACCGCGAGAGGTTGTTGAACGCTCTTTCAAGATCAACAAGAAACTCGGTCCGAGGTTGATTGAGGCCGCCAAACAAGATGCAATTCTACGGATTGGCTGGACCAGTGCGGGTGACCCCGTCCCCAAGGATGGCGAACTCGGGCTCTGCCCAAATCTCCCACCAGGTTCCAAAATGCGCGCACTCGGAGTTCTTGGCTCATGGGTGGCTGCCTTTGGAAGCGGCGGTAATTTCACAATTCAAGGAGACGCTGGTGGATTTCTCGGCGCTGGAAACCGTGGCAATACCATTGTCTGTGAACAAATGGCTGGAAACTTTTCGGGCTATGCTATGCGGAGTGGTAAAATCAGCATTATGGACGGCGTTGGCGACGATGCTGGGGCCAGAATGGAAGGTGGACTTTTGATGATTCGTGGTACAGCCGGTGCACGCATTGGAGGTGGAATGAAAGGAGGTCTCATCGTCATTCATGGAGATGTGGGTTCAGACCCTGGCGCTGGTATGACCGGTGGTAAAATCGTCATCAATGGTCGATATCCAAGTCGACTCCCCACAGGGGTTTCCCAAAGATTGCTTACTGCTGCTGAAGTGAAGTCGATCAATGCTGACCTCGACAATGCTGGAATGGAGATTCCAAAAGATGCTGCCTGTTTAGTTCCGGGAGAAATGCTTCATGTTGAGGCACCGGAACCTCCAGTCTCAACCTCGGATTTATCCAGTATTGGATTAGTGGCTGGAGATTTGCATCATTCAGTCGCCTACCAAACGTGTGATACTGTCGTACTCATCGCAGATGGGGACAGTGAAAAATCACCAATTGCATTACCGTTACCATTACTTCCAATCGTATCGAGTGGTGAATTCCTTCAGATGCCGGATGAAAGTGACCCTCTCGCATCTTTGATTTTAGCAAAACAACCGTTCATTACTCGCGAACACCCTCGACCAATTGATTTTGCTTTAATCGAAACAACAAACTTAGCAGACGCACCTGAACTTTTAGAACACAGCAGTGGAATGGTGGTTGACCTTGACCAATTACCCGCAATGAATTCGGAAGAAATTGATGGATTTATTGTTGCAACTCGTACTTTGCTTGGAATGGACAAACCGGTATCATTCCTCAACTCCATTTCGCGGGTAGAATCTCTCCATGTTCGTTCATCACACCATTCAATTGACTTGGCAATCAGCAGAATTGAAGACGGTTCCGGCCTTGCTGAGGCTGCTGCACTTCCAATGATTGGACGCTCAACAAAATCTCACTTATCGGACACCACAATTCAAACTGGAATGTTGCTTGGACTCTCTGCAAGTGGCCAAGATTTAGCAATTCTCTGTGCATCTGGCATCAGTGTTATCTGTTGCGAAGTACCGATGCAAGACCCTCATGACCTTGCACACTGGCTGCAAAGCATATCGACAGAACTTTCGGGCATCCTCACACGACTTGGACTGAATACCATTGAACAGCTCCAACGCCAACATTTACGAGCGCTCGATTATGAAACTGCTGCGATAAGTGGTTTACGACTTGTCGGCTATGACCGACCGCTACCACATTGGTTTGCACGTTGAGGTGAAAGTATGCCAACTATTTCTATTGAACAAAAACTGCTGAGCCAACTCTTGGCTCAACATGGGTTAGAACACGACATCGAGCGCATGGCGACCGAATTGCCATTACTTGGCACTGATATTGACACATGCGATGAACATACGCTTGACATCGAAATCTTCCCGGATCGTCCAGACCTTTTGTCTGGAGAAACACTGGCGAAAGCAATTCGCCCCTTTTTACATGGTGCGAAAAGCGAACCAAGTCTCGAGGTCAATAGCGGTTCAATACAGATGCGAGTTGACCCTGCATTGGAACAGATTCGTCCAATTATTCTCGGGGCAGTCGTGCGAAATGTGAAGACTGGCAACGATAAAGAAGAGAAGGATGAATTCATCAAAGCACTCATGGAACACCAAGAAAAGTTACATTTCGCTTTAGGAAGGGGACGGCGAAGAGCGTCGATAGGTGTTCATGATTTGGCAAAAGTCGCTCCACCATTCCATGTTCAAGCGGTACCAAGTTCAACTTCCTTTTGCCCATTGGCAATGTCAGAAGAAATGACACTCGATGAAATACTCACCTCCCACCCTAAGGGAGTTGATTATGCACACTTACTCGAAGGCATGGACGCCTATCCAATTATTTTTGACGCCAATAATGAGGTTCTGTCCTTCCCACCAATCATCAATGGCAACCATACGACTGTCACACAATCAACTGAAGATTTTTTCATCGACGTGACCGGTTGGGATCGCCGTGCTTGTGAATCGAGTTTGATGTTAATTGCACTGCAACTTGCAGAACGTGGAGGACAGATTGAATCTGTCGAAGTGACTGGATTTGATGGAACGGTTGAACACCTCCCCAATCCTGAACCGATTGTTCACCAAGTCACTGAACGTCTCCTCGATGGATTACTTGGTCGCAGTCTTACCGATGAAGAAGTCTCTACAGCCATTAACCGAATGGGTGGAGAATATTTAGGCCGACAACCAGCAACAGAATATACATCAACTACAGTAACAAAAATGGCAGATGTGGTTGAAGGAGATTCGGTTCTTACCATTGCAATGCCTCGATGGAGATTTGACATCCTTCACCCAGTTGATTTGGTTGAAGACGTTGCCATTGGTCACGGGTATGAAGATTTAGGAACGGATGTTCCAAAGGCACCGCTTACTGCTGTGCCACGAACCGATGGACATATTCGCCGCCGCCTAAGAGATTCTCTCCAAGGACTCGGATTCATGCAGATTCAATCGCTTACTTTGTCAAATGATTTTGACCAATTTGAAGCAATGCGATGGCCACCAATGGGAGAAGTGACTCGCATTACCAACCCGATTACAATCGACCACACGCTCCTTCGACAGTACCTCTTGCCCGGTCTGTTTCGCTTGATGGCATCAAACCGACATCATGATTTACCTCAAGCAGTGTATGAATTAGGTACGGTTATTCGAGACCATAAAAACAATGAACGGTTCGCATTCTTAGTCGCTGAACAAGGCGGCGGTTTTGCTGCCATACGTGGCCGTATCCAAGCACTGCTGCGAGACCTTGGAGCAAAAGAATACACGATTAAGGCACTGAAGGGCACAATGGGTCCTTGGCTTACTGGACGATGTGCAAAGGTCGTCATCGATGGCGTACATGTTGGCTGTTTTGGTGAAATGGACCCTGCCGTGAGTGCACAATACGAATTACGAGTGCCTTTGAATGGCGCTGAGTTTGATATCGCAGCATTGCAGTCAGTACTTCCAGACCCTGTTTAAGACTGGTAAGGCGTATAGGTGCCGTCGGCACTTTTTTGATGTGCTACTGGATCAAATGCTCCGCCCGTGAATTGCTTGTAATGGTAGCCATCAGTATGATGAACCCACGTGAATGTTTCAGCCGCCTGCGACAGTGGTGAAGAATCGACAAGGCCTTCATAGAATTGTGATTGCTCTTCAGCCCGTTTCACCGTCGTATCACCGTTACCAAACAACGATACTGCGGCTTTGTAATCTACTGATTCACGATGCGATGTATCCGTCAATACTTCTTCGGCATCTTCAGTATTTTTCCGATACATAATGGGTTCGGGTTCAGGTTCATCAAGCATGAGAAGTTGCTTCTTTTTCCCAAAGGGCCAAATTGGTGCCATGGCGTTCCGAGTTTCATCTGCTTGATGAAGACTACGAATCTTTGTGATGCACACTCAGAGAGAGATTGAAATGCTTGACTCCGTGGACAGGCTATGCGCAGAGTGTTCATTGTAATGCTCATCGTGTTACATTCAATTGTTCCTTTGGCAGTGGCTACAGCAGATACAAACCCACCCCTTGCAAGAAGTGTGGAATTGGATGTTATTGGACTCAACAAATTGACCATTCACCAAAGTGAATTGATTGAGGTGTTGTTCACTCTTCATAATACCGGAGACCTTGATGACACCTATACCTTCGAACTGGTCTCCGAAGTGAATGGGCTCGAAGCAACCGGATTACCTCATTCCAAGTTTGTTGAAAGTGGTTATCTCCGACAGGTTAAATTCAATTTAACTGCAGATGTAGATGCCGCTTTTGAGACCTACAATGTTTCGTTAAACTTTACTTCAGAAAATGACCCGAGTTGGTTTCAAATTGAAGACTTTCAAACCCAGGTATCCCCATACTCCAACCTTAATTTTGGCGTGACAGGAGTGTCCTCTTTCATTGCCACCCCAGATACAAGAACGGCCGTTGCCATGAACATCACAAACGATGCTACTTTGGAAGACAATGTCACCTACAATTTGTATTCACAAACAGAATGGAATTGGGGATGGACAATGAATTCAACACAAGGTGTCAATGCGTATGAAACGCTCCAACCTGGTTCTCTGAGTTACGTATTCATTTGGATTGATGTCCCACCAATTATTGATGGTGCGCCCCAATCCTATACTGGACCACGTTTTCAATTAAAAGCAGTATCGAGTATTGATGGTGCGATTTCACAATGGTCTTTTGATTTATTGATGAATGTGTTTCACAATGTCACCATCGACGATGCGGCTGATGATTTACTGCTTAGGCCGGGAGGAAACGACCGAATTCCAATTTCGGTTCGCAACAATGGAAATTCACAGAATTACATCAATATGGAACTCCAAGCGATTTCTAAAGATGGACTGCCAATTGAAGGTGTTCTCACCGATGACCGAATTGCGACTAACGGTTGGACAATTGCTCTTTTCGGAGGCTTAGAAGGGAACATTCTCCAACCGAATGAATCGAGAACTGTCGAAATTGGGTTCCAATCACCACTTGAATATTCAGGTGAAATCGACATTCGATTACGAGTATATGCCAATGGTGCTCTGGTTCGAATGCAGACCATTGACGTCGGGGCATCGATTGATTGGCAGCGTAACGGCACGGTCCAGTTACTCACTAACTCATGTCAAGACCTTCTCCCAAATGCCTCATGTGATGCTCGTGTATCACTCGAAAATACAGGGAATGCAGTTGATAGTTACGAGTTCATCTTGACTCAAGTTCCCGACTTTGTCAATGCGGAACTCCTTGTCTCGACCACGGAAGTTGGACCAAACGGTTTGGTTGAAAAGGAGATACTCAACATTACAGCTAACTCATCTGCATCTGCATTTGAAATGGGTGATGTCGTGATAGAAGTTCGTTTGCTCAATACTGAAACACTTGTCGGTATTGCACGTGTACCAGTGAAAATCGCACCGGTCATCAAGTGGGTGTTTTTGGATGTCATTGAAGAGTTGGATAGCAGTGGGCGACTTTCAATCGCAATGACGGTTCGGAATGAAGGAAATACTGCGGACGGACTCTTGGTCCAGTTACAATCATCGCACGCTACAGATATGACATTCCTACCGCCCTCAAACGCAATCTATGAAGAAGATGTTGAGTTCCCTCGTTCTTTTGAAGTGAGTGGTATCCAAGTCGGTAGCAACTTCACTGTACGTGCTTGGGTTGAGTTACCCACCGACCAACCAACCAACGGCACCGTATGGGTCAATACCACGATTCGTTCACAATTCGAACCGAGTACAGAGTTTGTTTACACCTGTAAGGGCGACTACAAAGGAATCACTTGGCAGGTCGATGAGGTCGAGGAATCATTTGATTTGAGTGCAGCGTTCTCAACAGGCTTCCAGATATTCAAGGCATGGTTTTTGATGATATGCGCCGTTATATTTTCGGGTGTAGTTATTTTCAAATCAATAGTTTCACGAAATCAAAGAAACCTTGAACAACGTCAGCGAGAAGAAATGTATCGCAAAAAAGACACTGAAGCAACTGGTGACTGGATGGCGAAATTTAGTGAAACGACGCAAGAAGTTGCTGAAGATACTTCAGTCAAAGTACGTTCTGAAGATTTCAAAGAAGACTTCCAAAGGCGAGCAGGTGCCTACAAGGAAACAAGTGAACTCGTGAACCCAGCATTAACGCAAGCAGCAACTACGGTGTTACAATCTCACAGTTCCAACGAATTACGAACATCTGCTGATTCCTTGTTGGACCAAATTCAAACCGGAAAAGTTTCGACTCCGCATATAGAACACACACTACTTCAATCTCCAACCAATCAACCGCTTGAACAAAAATCAACCAGCACGCAGTCAGTACCTCTACCAACTGATGACGACTTCGACATTTAGGTGAGATCATGTGGCATGTAGGAATGGATGAGGCAGGGAGAGGACCTGTTCTTGGACCATTGGTAGTTGGTGCGGTAGCAATACCATCGGCTGATATCGAAATGCTGGTCGAACATGGAGTAAAGGATTCAAAAGATTTGACGCATAAAAAGCGCGTGAAACTGGTCGAGTGGTTCCACCTTCAAGCACAAGAAAGGGGGTGGAAGTTTTCGTTGATTGTATGTGGACCTGAACGTGTTGACCATGGCGTTCAAACCACGGGATTAAATCTCCTTGAAGTTGAACTTTTTTCCGAAGCATTAATCGAAATTCGGCAACAAGTACCCGAACCACTTACTGTACTGAACGACGCGTGTGATGTCAATGAACAGCGATTCACTGACAGAATTGCAGCACGAATGACGCAGTGGCCTTGGCCAGATTCAACCATTCATTCTGAACATAAAGCAGATTCAACCTATCCAATTGTCGGCATGGCGAGTATTCTCGCCAAGGTTCAACGCGACCGAATCATTGAGCAACTGACCGAGGAAATTGGACGGCCGTTAGGTTCTGGCTATCCAAGTGACCCGAATACCAAAGCAGCACTGCCGGACCTACTGCGTGAATCTGAGCCACACCCGGCACTTCGTTGGTCGTGGAAAACTGTATCGAGGGCTTGGATGGAAATGTACGGTGTTGAACCACCGAAGCGACCCTTTACTGATGAGCATCAAAAGACTCTTTTTTGACCAAAAGCCAAGCCCCCAAGCGAGCAGTTGATGAAGCAAGTGGTACAGGAAAGGTTGAGCCCCATGACTTGGACACCTGATGAAGAAACGCTCACCGCATTCAGACATCTTGCTCTGCAAAATGCCATTGAATACGAAGGTAAAGCAGCCCCTGGTTCGGTGATTGGTCGTCTCATGGGTACTCGAAGTGACCTTCGCGAACACGGAAAGATCATCTCACCATTGATTGCTAAGGCCGTAGCAGATGCAAACCGAATGGCTGCGGAACAAGGAATACCAGCTCTTCAAGCACTCTTAGAAGCTGAGGCTCCACACCTTTTAGAAAAAAGAGAAAAGAAAGAGCGCCGAGAGGGTCTTCCTGAACTCAAGAATGCAGTTAAGGGGAAAGTCGTGCTCCGTTTTGCACCAAACCCAAACGGACCACTCTCCTTTGGTCACGCACGTGGAATTGTCATCAATGGCAACTATGCCAAAGAATGGGATGGGAAATTGATACTTCGATTCGATGACACAGATACTGTGGTTAAACCACCACTCCCTGTAGCATACAAGCAAATTCCAGAAGAAGCAGAATGGCTACTTGGATTCAAACCACACCGTATCGTGATTGCAAGTGAGCAAATGCCACACTATTACGAGCATGCAACACAGATGCTCGAAGAAGGATTTGGCTATGTGTGTCAATGCAGTGGAGAAACATTCAAAGAATTCCGAGTGAGCAAAACTGAATGCCCTTGCCGAGACAATACCCCATCTCTCAACATAGAACTTTGGACGAAAATGATGGATGGAACCTTTGTCCCTGGTGATGCGGTTGTTCGTGTAAAAACCGCAATGGATTTGAAAAATCCTGCACTCCGTGATTGGCCTGCATTAAGAATTCAAAATACTGCTGAGCACCCTCATCCACGCGAATCTATTGGCTCCAAATACCGTGTTTGGCCACTTCTCGACTTCCAGAGTGCCGTTGAAGATAAAATCCAAGGGGTCACCCATATCATTCGAGGCAAGGATCTCATGGACTCAACTCGAAAACAGGTATTGCTGTATGAGCACTTTGGATGGACCTATCCAGAAACGACGTATTGGGGACGAGTAAAGGTTCACGAGTGGGGAGGGTTCTCAACATCTCAAATGCGTAGAGACATCGAAGCGGGACTGTTCACCGGTTGGGACGACCCAAGATTGCCGACACTCTCAGCACTTCGAAGTAGAGGGATTACTGCCAAGGCATTGCGTGACTTTTGGGTCGAATTAGGCGTAACACAGAAGGATATTTCAGTTCCTCTTTCAACCTTGTATTCACACAACACAAAAAGTATCGACGATGATGCACCACGTTTGTCGTTCATTCGGCAACCTGAAAGTGTTACACTTGATGGAGAACACCCGAATCAAGTGGAAGTCGAGGTTCATCCAAACCACACCAGTCGAGGAATGCGAACATTTGATGTCTCGAACAAAGTAATCTGGATTGAAAACGAAGACCTCTTGAAATCCGAAGTCCGATTGAAAGGGTTTGCTAATATTCAGATTGAAGGAAAGAAGGCCCAAATGGGTTCGATTGACCGTAATGATCGTCGACCCATTATCCATTGGCTCCCTGAGCCCAGCACCTCCAACGCCACTCTTCTGGTTGCAGAAGATGGTGAGGTGAAGCACATTGAAGGTAAACTTGAAACTCATTCATATCCGGAAGGAACAATGGTTCAACTCGAAAGAATTGGCTATGCCCGCGTGATTGACAGTACGACCCTCATCTTCACACATTCCTGAAATATATTTCAAGGGAAGGATGATAGGTCGAAACTCAAACCGCAGAACAGTGGCGAACATGTCGAATACAGTAGCAGATTTGAACCTTGATGATGAACACATGACCATTGGCATCGATGATACGATGGCTGAAGGCTCTCGAAGACTCCTTACCATCAGTGGTGGCATTCTCGTTGTCCTCGATGAACATTCAAAAACAAAGGGAGTCCTCGGACAGCGGCAATTCCTCAAGGCTTTTGCAGACAATGTTGATTCCAGTACTGTAAAATGTTCAGAATGGATGGAAATGGATTTTCTCGAAGTCGAACTCACTCAATCACTCAAATCAGTTCTAGCAGACATCCAAAAGCGAGCACCACAAGCAGTTGTAGCGATAAATTCAGATGGTGATTTCGCAGGATACTTCTCTCCTGCGGATTACCAAGAAGCAAATTCATTGGTGTCTTCTCTCAAAGTACTCAAACTTTGATTAAGCTACGATTTTGATAACCCGTTCGCAACCGACGCAAGCAAATCGTAGAGGTCGTTCAGGACTCATGACTGGGTTTGGTGTCGAACAGGCAGGACAAGGAATAACAGGTGTTGTAAGTGATATTGCATCTTCAACTAGATTTGTGCGTGAACGGGGACTTGTGATGGCAGTGAGCCACCAAATGAGTACAACAGTCCCAACTGCCCCACCAACAAACGGCGGAGTATAGGCGAAGAAATGAATGAAGGCAACGAGTGGAACCAACACCAGTTCAATGTACAAGACTTTTCGAACACGGTTCCGTGTAAAACGTAATGCCATCATAAAGCCTAATCCAAGGGCCAAAATCACCATCAGGAGAAGTGGAAGAGGGCTATGAGTTGGAGAATTGGTTGGAGTGGCCATTACTCTGAATTCATCGTCTTGATTGAGGTTTTCACCTTCGATGGTAAGTGATTCACCCCAGGGAAGGCGTGAATGACTGACGGAAACAATTCCTGAAGGGTTCACAGCTGCTCCTGCAAAGGAAGTCATGGCGGTTGATGAACCACTGAGGGAAATGCTGTAGCTACTCCAGAGTGGTGAGGGCTGAACTCGAATGAATTCTTCAAGAAGACGAATACGAATGCCACTGTCGAGAACTTTCGTCGATGTGATAATCAATGTAATTGGGTGGTTCACGACATCCCGTTCATTGTTTAAATCAAGATCAAAGTAAAGAGCGTCGAAATCTTTCGTCTTGTATCCGAGTAACTCTTCCACATCAAATCCAAGTCCTTCAAAGAGGTAATATGTACTCAGCCTACTCAACATCTGCTTTTTGAATTCGACGACTTCAATGTCTTCGATGGTTCGACTCACTCGTTCATCATCACTTACACTTCCTGCATCGAAACTTTTCAGAACTGGAGAAAGAGTCGTTACTTCATCCCCAATGTGGTCCATACCCCATCGCATCCAGAAAGCCATTTCACCACCGATTTCAATCCGAGTTTCACGTTTAAGTTGGACGTTACCATCGAGGGAATCAAGAGTGATGGTGCCTGTAACTGATAGTGGGCTCCCGTCACCACTTGTCTTCAGGGGTTCCTCGGGTGGATAGTAAGTCCCGGTACCGCCTGATGAGTCGAATGTTTCAATTTCGAAAGTTGTTGAACCTGAGAGTGCTTCACTCCCAACTTCGATCGTTAGTCGGATATCGACGGTCACCGTTTCAATACCACCTTTGGCCCCTTGCCAAGTCCAAGTGACCCGAACGCCATCTCCAACTGACGTTAAAATTGGGTCATCTGCAAGTACGGTCCCTCCAATCTTCATCTCAAGTGATTCAGATTTTGAAAGAACATCCATTCCCCAGTTTGAATCAATAACAACTGAAAAGTAGACATCAGAACCTTCAACTTCTGGCTCAAGCAGTGTGAGATCAAAGAGTGGAATTACTGCTTCAATAGTGGAATCGCTGTCTTCTGAACCCCATAAAAATTCTAATTTCGCATCACCGGTCGGTAGGGTGAACACGACTGAGCGTGCTGTGAGAGTGAGTTCGATAGCCCCTTTATCGGATATCGATGTAGCATCAACATCAATATCAAAAGTGAGTGTCCCTGATCCTTGTGCCAAAAAGGAACTCCCAGGGTCTGTTGTGTCACTGAAAGTTTGGCTTCCAATTTTCAAAGAGGCCGTTGCGTTAACTTGAACACTGGCTGCATCTGTCACTTCATATTGAATTGAAACCTTCCATGAATTGGCAGGAACAGTACCTGGCCAAACATTTGGTAGAACCCACTTCCCGACGGTTTCTTCAGAACTCACCGCATTCGCGATGGTTGCTGCAGTGGTGGTATCTGTGAGATCTTGAGAAAATGGAGACATCGAACCGGATGATGCAGAACCAAGTAAATGGAGGTCCACTTCGGCTGAATCGCAGCATACCACCGTATCTTCTGCCGTTGCAGTACCAACAAAAGAGTCGACCATTGGCGACATCATCGAGGCGATAAAAATCAACACAAACAAGAACGGACGTGCTGTCATGACTTCACCCTGTATTCATCGCAACGCTCATGGCACATAATAGAAGCGCCTAACCGTGTTGTAAGAGGCTCAAAGTGCCTTCTCAAGGAGAGCACCGAGTTCCTTCTCGAAAAGAGAAACAACTGCTTCACCAACTTCACCTTGGAGGTCATCGGGTAGAAGTCGAAGACCGAGACGAGTTGCTGCGCGAGTGGCTTTGAGTTCTGCGTAAATAGTTCGAGCCTTGGTATGGAAGTAATAAGCAACTGCTTCCTTAATTTCGGCTTTTAATTCAGGGTCCTCATCAACTTTGCTGCGAATATGTGATTTCAGTTCATCTTTGACTAAATCACGAAAAGCCTCTATCACTAAATCTTCAGTCGACATTAAGTCTTGAACTTGGTCACGGATGCTACCAGTAAGTAATCGTTCAATCGCCATGGATGTCCCAGTGGGTTATGAGGTTTCAACCCGTCGATGATTCATCTCACTGAAGAAGACCGGTTTTTAGAAATAAATCAGCCAGTTTCGAGGCATGAATTTTGGCTTTAAGAACATCATCAGGCCATGCTTTTTCAGCCAAAAACACTTGACTCATCACATCAACATCTGAAGTCCCAATTACCAATCGATGCCAAACGAGTTCTTCGAGTCGCGGAGTCGAAAGAGCAGGATTGACAAGTGTAGGCAAAATCAATTCGCTGAGGGCGGAAGCACGAGAAGTGGCATCCATCTTCGCCCACCCCTTCTGAAGACGAGACAGCATACGTTCAGAAAGGCCGGGAATCATTTCAGGTGCTGGTGAAGGGACTTCAGGGAGAGGTACCATTCGAAACGAACCTTCTGCGTGCAAATGGTCTCGAATCGATGTGTGAATTGGGTCGAAGGTCGTATCCAAGGCCTCACGCAGCCAAAGCCCAGTTGAAGCAAAAGGTCGTAAAAGTCGAACTTTTTGTCCATTTGGAATTAACTCTGCTGCTAATGCTGCGCACTGTGCTACCACATCAAGCGCTCCACGACGTTCAGATTGTGTCGAACCCAAGCGTACGGTAACTGAAAGTGGAGTTATATGAATGAATTCAGTTTCAGGTAATTCCGAAAGAGTCCATGTATCCTCAAAAGGATCAATAAAAATCAACAAACCATCCGCAGGGAGTTCCGGCTGAACACGCTCATCACGCGGAATTGATTGATGCGATGGTAAAAAACGACGGCGATACTTAATGCCAGTATCAAGAAAAGCAGATTCTAACATTGAGAGTGCCAACAACCCAGATAAATCTGCAGGCGCATGAATGTGAACCATTGATGCGGTATTGATTTGTTCGGAGAGTTGTTGAATACGATTTTTGACATCTGAAAAAGATGCTGTCAAAAGTAAGTCATTCATAGCCCCACCTGTTGAATCGAAAAGGTGACCATTCATGAAGTCACCACATGAGGTGGTGGATTACAAAAGTGAAATCACTCAACCATGAGGCGGAGTTCGTCACGCTTGTATCGCCATTCAGTTGGAAGACGACCTTCGGCCTTGTAATAATTAGCAAGACGACGAATCTTTGCTTCTGTGATTTCGAGTCCACGCTTGTTGTGGAGGTCCTTGTGGTTTCCACTTCCAAGATGGTTGATGATGCCGACAGCTTGTTGCATGAGGTTCATCATATCTTCAGGGTATGTGCCACCAATGGTGTTCTCCGCCAATACAGTAGCAATGCGCTTACCGAGGACAAGTCGAACGTTAGGGACTGCGTGTTGGTCACGAAGAATAGTACCAATCATAGCAGAGGAATGCCCTGCTTTACCGAGTTCTACAATGAGGTTTGTAACTGCCTTAGCATCGGTGTTTGACCACTCTGGTGCTTCATCGACATAGGGCTTACTCGACCCACTCTTTCCTTTACGAGACTTATACATACGTGCCATAAGAACAACTCCAAGTAATTCGGCGTCTTGTCTCCCCTTCTTAATCGCTCCGCTTGAGCGAAGCCCTTTTCGATTGAGATGAACAGTGTATAGAAAGGCAATCAATCAGAAAAATCACAAGCGTTGGTGAGATTTCGCCAGACGGCCGGGAGTGGTTGGCCATTCCCAAGCAGGGGCATGCGCACGAGCCAATCCAATGACAGAACCGTCTTGGTAAACAAGTACATCCGAACCTGCACGAATTGTTGGGTCGAACGATTCAACGAGAGCCCCAAACACGTCACCTTTCCAAACGACATTCGAGTGAAGGTGTATCACGGGCAAAGCCTTGAGTTCTGCAAGCAGCGGAATAACTGCCTTAGGAAGGGAGAAGCCACTGCGATCAATCGACCAGAGAGCCATTTGAGTTTGGCCGCTTTCCAACCGATACCGTGGTGGCTTACCACGGACTCGTAAGTCTTTGATCCAAGCATCACTCTTCATCTGCTTTCGAGCGATGCTGGCAAAGTTATCCTGTAAAATCTTCTCAGTTTTTCTGCCACGCGCACTTAATTCATCAACGGCGGTCCGAACAGCCTCAGTAAGGCGCTCAAGCGCTTCATGGGACCCAGCTGAATCGCCCTGCCTCGTATCAGTGACTTGAATTGATTCATGGGTGAATTCAATTCCGGAGTGGTTGATAATACGTTGATAGTTGTGCCGTTCAACCAATGTTTTGAACATTCTTTGGATACGTCCAAGTTCGTCTCCAGTCCAATCGCCAGTCACAGGAACATCGTAATGCGCCGCAGGCCAAGCTTCCTCCAAGTCACGAGGAACCAATCCGAGAGGTGAAGTAATCATGACTTCGTGGCACGCACTTGTGCCAATAGCACGAATGAACCGACCATGCGATTTTGAAAGGCGGTAAGGTTTACGAGCAGAACATGGAAGCAACACGAGAATATTATCCAGTCCAGTTGGTGCTTTGTATTCTGTTGACATGAATGATTCCCAGTCTGCGATAATCGGGTCTGACTGAATAGAAACCGAATGGCAAGGGAAAGTAAAATCCGATGCAACGTGCGATGAGAGAAGCCCAGGAACCGTTTGGCACAGGAGGTCATGGCGACGAAGGTGCTCAACCAATCGGGGACTGGTGAGGGATTGCATATCAGCCAATGAACGCATTTGGTCAGAGGCCATTGCTCCACGGACCGATGCAATTGCGTTTTTCCAGTGTGAAAGTTGAGAATCCATATCTGCCGTTTCACCCATCGACTCGACGGTGTGGCGAGGACCTTGTTCAGTCAAGAGAACACCAACTGCTGCAGCCTGACGGGAGCGAGCTAAATCAAACAAGTCAACACCAAACCAAGTCAATACTGCGAGATTATCTGGGCCACCGAGTCCAGGAGTCCAAAGAAGTGCACCAGGGAAGCGGCGTTTTAGGATGGTAATGGCTTCAACAAGTTTACCAGGTTGAGAGGCGAGTTGAACAGCATCGACGAGAACAACGACATCGGGTTTGAGGTTCTTATCGGTGAGACCAGCATCGTGATTCAATCGTTGCCAAGAAACTGGCAATACTTGGGCAGTGCCAGCAGGTTCACCTGCATCGGCTTCATCCAAAGAAGGTGGAAGAACATGTCCAATTGAAACGCTCCATTTTGGTGAAGGTTCAAGAAAATCAGGTGGTGAAAGCGGGAGACGGGATTCGAAGGTCATTGTTGCAGGGATTTTGTCATTGGTGGTTGAACGGAAAGGCGCAATTTGTGCATCAATCTCCGAGTCACCATCGAGCAAAACCAATGCAGGGGTCGCTGCTACTGGGTTTTTTCGGTCGCCGAGCGCCCACAGGCGAGCAAAGCGATATCGTGCCGTCACAGTTCGACCAAGCCCTGCCTCCATGGACAGGCCAAAAGCCATTGCTTCTTCAAGCATTTGACACCATAGGAGGCCTAAGTTCAAAGCAAATACTTTGCAGGCAATGATATGGACGGAGAAAAAGGTGTCAATACCTCCTTCGTTTGTATTGGCTTAACAATGCTTTTTGGAGTCCTCTTGTTCAGCCCGATTGCTCTTGCATCTGCGGAAGATTCGACATCAACTTCTACGCTCGTTGACGAGCGAATGAGTGGCTTCCAAGCAGAACCTTCGGAACCTCATGCGCGAGAATGGTTGATGGCAGAAGGTGAATGGTTTAGTCTCGTTCTGGATTGCAACCAGTGTGAAGCACAAGTCACCCTCGATGGCACAACCTCCTCCACCACCTCAAAATTATCCCTTCAAGCAACCAGTAACGGAAACGCTGAACTTTCGATCAGTTCAACCATTGAAGAATATGTATCCTATTCCCTTGTTGAAGTCATTTCTGAAAATTTCGAACACGTCCGGCCTTCTCCATCCGAAAACATCACCCTTGATTCTCTTGGCTACTGTGATGAGGTGTTGTCATGTATCAATCCGGCATTGGGCCATCTTAACGGCGTTCAAAGTGGAGAATATGATGGAAGTGGATTTATTCTTGGAATACTTGAACAATCCACACCTGACTTCATTCCAATCAAAGTCGCTGCTGGCGATACTCTTGAACTACAGTTCATGCATGCAACAGATGAAATCAGTTTGTCGGTATATTACCAAGATGAAAATTCAGAAACACAGCTCAACCAAACCATAGACCAGCCAGTGGCCCTTCTTGCCAATACACCAGGAGAAGCAAAAATGTGGCATTTTGCCAACGAGGGCCGTGTACTGCTCAAAGTCGAAAGCGGGGGTGTGGATACCGCTTGGGCCCTCAAGCGAATGCTTCACCAACAAAGCGATTCAAATGTATTCATCCAGTACCACGAAGACCTCCAAATCGTCGGTCACTTTTCTACATCCGTCACTATAGAAATGAACGATACGCAGAAAATGAGTTTACAACCAATCTACTCATCGCCAACTGTCCGTATCGATCAATTAGTCAGTGGGACATGGATTGAAGGAATGATGGCAAACATGAGCGTTGAGCGCGCTACAGTACTGTACCCTTATCCGAACATCAGTGCTGTTCGAGTACATGTCGAATCGCCTGTTCATTGGATTAACATCGATGTATCTGACTTCTCAGACCTTCGTTCTGGTGAAGATGCACCTTCGTACCGTCCTTCATCATCCATGAGTGATAACAGTTCTTGGCCACAGATGCCAAAGCAATCTGCCCAAGTTGAAGGTGAATTAACACTTTCAATCCACGATACTGCAGATGTGTATCGAATTGAAATTGAGGGTTGGGAAGAATCGGAACACATTATACAAATCGTGGTCGAAGGAAACAGCATCGAATTACTCAAACTTGAACTTTGGAGTATGGACCAAGAAACATGGAGTGACGTTGAATCTCGAACTGCAACGTTAGCAAATGGCAAAATTCAACTGGCGATTGAAGTCAGTCAGGGAACACATTTCTTCCGAGTATCTCTGTTGGATGCAGTCAATTATACGCAGCACGAATGGGGGGAAGATGTTCCAAGTATCGCCTACTTTTTGTCTTCGAGCTACTCGCTCATCGATGAAGGTGATGAGCCCTATTTCCCACCAGATGAAAACGCTGAGAAGTGGGGCGTTCGTGCTCGGTTTTTCCTCGGCGCATTGTTCCTTGTTCCAGTTGCCTATATCGGAGTGTTACAATACCGTACCAAAAAAACCGCTGAGAACTTGTTTAAGAAATCGGAACAACTTGCGTGGTTCAAGCAACAAATGGATTCTGGTGAAAGAACACCACAACAATCGAGGAAGAGTCTAACAAAAGCACTCCAAGCAATTTCCTTACTTAACTGGGAAGAAGCAAACAAAGCCTGGGGCAAGACTGACTTGGAATATCGAACTGAAAACATAGCCCTTGCCGTATGGAAATTAGATCGAAGAATGGCGAAAACAGCGGGGAGTATTCCCCTTATGGTTGGCGTTCATATTCTCGAAGGTCATTGGGATCTTGCTGCATTACGCTTCGATGCCCCCGTCGGCCAAGGATGGGAAGTGAAACACGTAGAGCCTCGTTTCTTACACCGTGGTGAAGAAGTGTTCCTCGACACCATGGCTGTTGGGAACCGGACATTTATCATGGCTGAATTGATGGGAGATGCTGGCGTTGTTGACATCGAACTCAACGGACGGATGGACGGAGAAGCGAGTGCTGCCCGAATCCCGACAACATTGGTTCTTGATCGAAACCTCTGAGGCCGTCTTGAATCGATAACGCAACGACAACACAGGTCGATAAGCGAATGTATTCATCGCTTAGCCCAATCGTAAGACCTACAACGGGAAATGTGAGCACACCTCTCGATTAGCTGTCCACACTGGGTGCCGATGTGAGTGTTCTAGGGACCTCTAAGCCAATGTCCAAAAGTGGCTTTGGCTCAATTCATGTGGTTTGATACTATGTTGAACAATTTGGTACTGTAAAAGGGGCACTGGGAGGACATCACACCATGATTTTGATTATTTTGATATTTTTTACCTCGAAAAAATAAACACTTCCTTAAATGTGAATATTGTTCACGGGGAAACAAGGCGAGAAAAATGAGTGGACAAATATCAAAAATCGGATTTATAGCAAGCATGTTGTCAGTAGTACTATCATTGTATGTTTATTTCATAAGTGACGACCAACTATTGGGAATCTTCGTAGGTCTCTGGGCCCCAACTTTGATTCTTGCAACTAAGGAAATCGAAAGTTTGCTTGAAAACAAATCTTGAGTTTCTTGACCCGAAGGGTCATTTAAACGATTCAACCAATGAGGCGTTAGTATCATCAATCATTCCCGACCCCACGTAAGTATGGGACATCGTTCATCTCCAGCTGTATTGTTTACTCTACTTATGTTGAGTGCTACGATGTCAGGATGCTTTGGAAGTACAGAAGTCGAAGAAGAAACTGTGATTACCACTCCACTTGATGGATTGTTCACATCAACATCATGGTACCACTATCCGGGTGCCGTTAACGCTTCGAACCTTACAATAGGGTTTGACAACCTCACTGGCAATTCAACTCCGTACCCGGTTTCCGGCACTTACTTTGGAATAGGCGATACCACTTTTGAACCTACGATTGGTGTAACCTCCACTGGTGGGATACACTATGCTTCCTTTGGTGGAGCAGGTTCTGGAAGTATGGTTTACACCTCAATGGACCAGGGCCAAACATGGGAAAACATGGGCCCATTTAATCCACTCATTCCAGACTTGGGACAAGTTCCTTCCTCGAACGACCCGTATATCTATGTCGATAAGTGGACCGACCGAATTGTCAAATTCGATATGCATGCATTGACAGCAATGTTTGTCGAATATTCAGATGATGACGGACAAACATGGTCTATACCTTTCACTGCAGAAGGATATTACACACCACAAGATCACCAATCCATTGCTTCAATGCCAGATGTGAATGGGATGGGTATGTATGACACAATCTATGTGTTCTGCATCAATACGGGAAGTGCTGCTGCAGGACCCCAATGCTCACGTTCGCTAAACGGTGGTTTAACCTGGGATGTTCAACAACCGGGATACCCGACAGATACCGCCCAATGCTCTGGTTTACACGGCCATCTTGCTGGCTCAAATGATGGGGCAATATACCGAGGAAATCCATCGTGTGATGGACCTGCAGTCTACCGAAGTTTAGATGGTGGCACAATGTGGACCGAACATACAATCACAACCACTGTACCAATGCAAGAAGGTTGGCACAGCCACGAAGTAGCCGTCGCAGCAGATGAAGCGGGCAACCTTTTCGCTTCATGGATCAGTGTTGATGACATGCCTTGGATGGCCTATTCACGAGACCAAGGCGATACATGGTCCGAACCGATGATGGTTGCACCACCTGGTGTAAATGAAACTGGATTCCCTACCATTTTTGCGGGCGAAGAAGGCAGAGTTGTTGTCGGATACATCGGAGAAGGTGATGATAACGGTGGATGGAGCGGTTACATGTCCGTCATGACTGATGCTTTTGCAGAAAACCCATTGATTACAACAGTGGCTGTCAACTCACCAAATGACCCGCTTGATATTACTGATGATTGTGGAAATGTACGTTGTGGAGGGTTTGGAGATTTCATCGATGTTGAACTCGATGATGAAGGAAGACCATGGATTGCGCTCGCCCATAATACAAATGGAGAACTTGGAATTGTTGGGACATTCATCACCGGTCCAGCACTCTATGGCGAATTAAGACAATTGCCCGAGATTACACCCGGTGGGCCAAGCACCCTTACCTAAGTACAATTTGAGACTCAAGCACGACGCTCTTTTGCATCTTCTTTGATGCGTTGAACAAGGTCTTTTGGA
>JAPKCL010000008.1 GCA_028822955.1 Candidatus Poseidoniaceae archaeon | reverse complement strand
TTCACCAAGAGGTCGCCAAAACAATAGAAAGAACCAACCAGCAATGGAGGGTTCTTTCTATTGTTTTGGAGACCTCTTGGTCAACATGGCTGTCGTCAAGTTTGAAGGGAAGGACCCATTGGAGGTACTTGTATGACCTCCTCCGACGAGTTGCGAAAGCGTCGAGAACAGGAGGCTATACAAGTACCTCCAATGGGTCCTTCCCTTCAAACTTGACGACCGCCATATTCACCAAGAGGTCGCCAAAACAATAGAACGAACCAACCAATAATGGAGGATTCCAAGCGGTTAAGCCCGTCCAGGGTACTTGATTTGCCCATGTCCAGTTGGTGAGTGAAGTCCCCCAGAGTTCCATAGCCAATGCAGCCCAAGCCATAGCCGAGTACAATCGTGGTTGAGGACCCCACTTCGTGAAAACAAGAACAAGAGCCAAAAGAAAAACACCAGAGGTGTCTCCACCCGTCCATGCACCATAAGCAACCAATGGAACAAATGGTACCAGCAAGGGTAACGCCCAAGTTTCTTTCATTTTGTCTGCTGCCATTCTCCCAAGGTCAAACAGGAAATAGTGTCCAGCAGGAACAAACAGTGGCATAAGACCACGTTGATATTCATAAATCAGCCAAATTTCACTAAAGAACAATTCCATAGGTGTAGCAATGGCAATCACGGTAATCATTTCGATGCGCTGCTTTCGGCTTCCACCGCGAAAGAGCCATGCAAAAAGTCCCCAGCACCAAAGGTTGACAGGTAATTCTGCATATTCATCACCGATCAAGCCATTACATGCTGTTGCTGAAAACCACAGCCCCAGAGCAATGGTGCCAATGTAGACCCACGCTCTGTTCATGTTCATACGAGGAGGTCCTGACCTTAGCAAGAACGGATGTTATTGATGACCATATGAAAGCAATTCCTTGCCCATTGCCAACATCGAAAGTTCTGCTACTAAGGCGTGCCAACCATGGGCATGTTCACCGTATTGGCCACCCGATTGTGAAAAGGATTCAAATCGAGCACTTGGAGAATTCAGATTATCGATATCAGACTTCTTCGAATTGATTCTATAGAACCATGAAGCAGCCTGCCCATCAACCAAATAGACGACGGGTTCAACTGGAGCACCTTCATCGTTTTCCAAAATGGTCGGAATTCCTTCCTGTATGAGGAAGTTCTCAACATCAACACCGCCTTTGGAATACATTAGGCGGTTCATTTTACGGTTTGAGAGTTGTAACAATTCGCTCCCACTTCGAACGGTCATGATTCCGAGTCCATACGTACCTCGATCGTTTTTTATGAAGGCTACCGGGTCTCTTTCAACCCCGAGTTGCAAATACTTTTGACGAAGCTGTTCCAAAAACGTGTCAACTTCAGCAGCGAGTTCGATGCGACATGCTTCTTTCTCCAAGCATTTATTTTTCGAAACAAACCAATCTGCCATGAAGTGCCACGGGTCGATGCCGAGCATTTGAGAAATCTCCTCAACATATTCGCGAAGAACTTCATAATGCTGAGATTTCCTTCTACGGTGCCAGCCCATCGAAGGAGGTGGGGATACAAGTTGATTGCCGAGACCTTCAATAATGCCGTCAGTCAAATCATTATTCAAAAGAATCAAGTCTGGCGTTTTCCCATCGATTAAGAGAATTTCTTTTCCGTCTTTTTGTGCTGATTTGACTTGATCGAGTTTTAATGCACCTGAAAGACCGATGAGGTGACCCAATTCTACAAAATCAACTGAACCGACTGTGCAACGGAACCCTGCGATTTCCAATAACTCTTTCAAAGCGATGAGGTTTTCGATATACCCTTTGTTTCGAGTGTGTGATTCAGGATAAAGATGGACCCATTCGCAGTCGGTGTATTCACGTAAAATATGAGTTTGGAGAAGTGCACCAAGGGATGGCTTGTCTTCATCGGAAACGTTGTTAAAACCTGCTGGAAAGTGATTTGCATCAACGACACTGATTTTCCAACCAGCATCTCGAATATCCACACTGCCATAGATTGGAATCGGCACTTCACTTCTTTTCTGTGACATCCATGCGGTGATTTCTTCACGCTTACTTTCAAGCAACGGTGCTAATTTATGTACAAATGTCAATTCATCACCTCGCTGAGTAACTCCATTGTGGAACCTGTAGGTTTACGCGACCCTCTGTCCAAAATATGAACTGCCTCGAACATTCCTAAGCCCAGGGCTATATCAGGCTGTGTCTTTAAAGCCCCGGAAAGTAATGGGTAACGCTGTAAAAGAGCATCGGTTTGAGGCTTGTATTCTGCGAGGAGATTATCGATTAAAGTTGGCGAAGTTGCTCGACCTGCAGGTAATTTCGGGCGACGAACGATATGTTTTGGCAACGAAGTAAGCGATGCTGCTGCTCGCAAGGCCAGTTTTTCATCGCCGTTGGAAGGAAGTCGCCACTCCATCGGTAAATTATGACTGGCTTGACGATGTGACTTGGAAAGGAACGGAACTCGAACTTCCAATGAGTGAGCCATTGAATGGCGGTCGACTAATCGTAATTGGAAATTTGAAAGTTGTCCATGGTCAAGTTCGAATTGAAGGAATTCTTCCAGTGAACCAGTATGGCTACTGCCGGCGTGGCCCTTTGCATACCATTTTTCACCGAGAGGTAATGTTTCATTTTCTATTTGACGTGCAAAAGGGTGTTCCATCGATGCTAACCGAGCGTCAATAACTTCGCCATGAGTCTTAAGGTCACGATAGCGTGGATAACCGGCGTGCAACTCATCTGCCCCTTGTCCGCATAATCCAACCGTTACATGTTGAGACATCTTTTGGAAAAGTGGTTGGAAAAAAAGGACGGTTACGTCAAGGTCTTCACCGTGCCAAGACAAATCAGGAAGGAGTGTGTCAAATGAATCAGGTTCGAGAATATGTTGATGGTGGACCAAATCAAAAGATGAAGCTACTTCTTCTGCGGCAATCCAATCAGGGTTCTCTTCACTTTCAGCGACCGTCCAACAAGCAGGGACCGGTTGATGAGCACGTTCTGCTGCCTCGTGTGCAACTGCTGCCACCAATGAAGAATCAAGTCCACCAGAAAGAACAATTCCAACTGGTACTTCTGACATAAGTCGTTCTGAAACACCTTCAACAAATGTTTCGAGAAGGAATTCAGCATCGGTTTCAGGCCCCCATGTATTCAATGGACTGACTTTTTGTTGTTCGATGGTGGCACGGTCGAAGAGTTTGGCTTTACCTTCAAGGTCTAATGCCCAAACTTCAACAGTCCCTGGACGGATTTGGGTGACACCCTTGAGTAACGTAGTACCGTCGAGCGGGTATTCCCATGCAAGGCGAGCAACGAGTGCTTCCTCATCGAGTACAGGGACATGGTTTTCATGTGCACGCAACGCTTTACTTTCACTAGCAAAGAGAAGTGAACCGTCAACTGATGTCCGTACAAGTGGCTTAATTCCAAGTGGGTCGCGCGCTAAAAGTAAATGTCGAGTCTCGGAATCCCAAAGAGCAAAGGCGTACATTCCATTCAATTGTGAAATCCATTGTGCGTGTTGCCGGGCACTTAACACGCCGGAATTCTTCGACTTGGCGGCATCAAGAAGTGCCAAGATCGCCTCGGAATCACCTTGTGTTTTCCAGGAAAAAGAGGGATGCTGTGAACGAATCTCTCGGTAGTTGTAAATCTCCCCATTTGCAACTAAAACTTCGCTTGCAGAGCCAAACAAAGGTTGGTCGCTTCCAGCTAAATCAACAATGGCTAACCGAGTATGTCCGAGTGAGATATGGTCATCTGACCAGACACCATTTCCATTTGGTCCACGGTGGTGCAGAAGTATATTCATCTTTTGAACAACAGCAGGGTCCGGTTCACCGAACATCCCACCTATGCCACACATAAGGCGACCAAAGCGACGACCTTCTTCAAGCATCCCTTAGAAATCAAAGGCCCCAAAGAGGATATCTGACCATGGAGATTGCGAGGAAAATGATACCGAGAGAAAACACGACAAAATAGGCGATTTGTGGTGGTGCTGAATCCTTGGTCTCTTCACTCATCTGTATCCCTCAACCTTGCCAATGCTAACCATCATTTGAACATATTGAGTCAACTTCTACACATATTTTGATTACATCAGTTGGAGAAAGGGCTCGAGCAGTAAAATCATACCGAGTGGAATGAGGACCATGGTTGCGTTATCATCGATGTACCGTAGACGGGGCCATTCAGATGCTACACACAATGGTGCAAACAAAAAAGCGAGCCACAATGGTGTTGCAAAGAAGTGCCAACATGCGACCCAAACAAAGAATAAGAAGACAACGGAGGAAACAATCACATTACGAGTGTCAATCCCTCGTCGCCTCATCTCACCAAGAAAGGGGTCACCTAAGGATAAAGAAAGAATAATCGGCCACGCATACGCTTCGACTGGAGCCAACAAAAAGACCAGCCCAATGCCAAATGCACCCCAACCTAAGGCGGAAATTTGTCTCGCTTCATACTCTCTTTGGCCATAGATTGTGATCCCAAATCCAAGGCGAAGTCCTTCCAAAAGAAACAGTAAAAAAACCATGCTTGACATAAACTGTGGTACTGTTAAATCAACGAAGTCGGAAAGTGATTGGGTATACTCAAAAAATATGAAGGGGAGAAAGGACATACCAACATGTATTGAGCGGCGGAAAACATGTCCACCCATTCCACCAACTGATAATTCAACTGGGTTTGTTAATTCCACATGTTCACTCATTGTGTTCACCACCAATAATGTGTAACGCTTCATCTAAGAGAATTGAACCCTTCGCCAGTTTCTCAAGTAATTCATCGAGTTGAGGAGATTCGAGGATTGTTCGCTCATGGTATGCTAAAAGGCGTTCACGCCATCGAGCACGTGTTGAACGACCGGACGATGAGAGTATCAGGAGCATTTCTGCAGCCTCCGCAATACCACTGCCATGTAAGGCAGAAGTCAAGAGTACGGGCGGCGTACTCCCCGCCCCTAATTCAAACGACTCTCGGATTTCATCCGCATGAATTTCTGCTCCAGGCAAATCAGACTTGTTGACCAAAACTGCATCTGCTAATTCCAGTAAGCCTGCTTTTTCAGCCTGTATACCATCGCCGCGTGCTGGCCCTTCGACGACCACAATTCGGTCTGCTAATGCTGCACACCTCACTTCGGACTGTCCTGCTCCAACCGTCTCAATAATCACTCGCTGCCAACCTAAAGCAAGGAGAACTTTGGTCATGTCTTCAACAATGACTGGGACACTTCCTGATGCTTTACGAGTGGCAACTGAACGCAAATAAATTAATTCATTCAACTCCTTGTCATCGACAACAGTCATTCGTACTCGGTCACCGAGCAAAGCGCCACCTGTCCGTGGAGATGAAGGGTCGACGGCCAAGACTGCGACACGAATTCCTTGTTCTGCCCATGAGCGTAGTAATCCGTCAAGAAGGCATGATTTGCCAACGCCTGGTGCTCCCGTAATAGCCAAAGTTTGCCAGTCTGAGTTGGTAGGAAGGGGGACTGAACCAATTGTATCGAGAACTTCGTCGATCTTGACTAAACCATTTTCAAGAGCGCTTAATGTTCGCGCAAGTGAACGACGGTCGCCAGATTTAGCCGACTCAAGGATCTCGAACGTCATCCCATCACCTCATGGCGATGAGGTCCAATACCAATCGCTGTCTTGGCCAACGCCAGTATTTTCCAACTGTGTAGCCTGTTCTATAAATTCTAAAATCTCAGAAGTGGGCGTACCAGGACCAAAAATAGCTCGTATTCCACAGGCATACAAAGGTTCACGGTCACCGAGTGGAATTATCCCTCCACCGAATACGATCACATCGTTGAGCCCTTGTTGCTTCAAGAGTTCACAGACCTTTGGGAAAAGATGTTCATGTGCACCAGAAAGAGAAGAAAGCCCGAGAAAGCGCGCATCCTCGTCACGCACGGTATCGACAATTTGTTGGGCACTACGGCGCAAACCTGTGTAGATGACTTCGTTTCCGGCATCACGTAATGCTCGTGCAACGACTTTAGCACCTCGGTCGTGCCCGTCTAAGCCGGGCTTTGCAACCACGATTCGCCACGGTTCGCTCATGGTTGTTGGAGGCATCACCTCCCTATCAACACACCCCTTGGGACGTATTCATGCCCGCATTTTTCACGGCCCATGTGCTTCTACAAAAATGAAGGAAAGACTGTGGTTTCAAACCAAAAAAACGCTTTTATTGAACGGTCTTGAGAACGCTTCCTTGGACCGGAACCAAAGGCAACGCATAAGGGCGGGTTTTCCGTAGACCCCATTGGGAAGCCTATGACATCATCAGATGAACGACTCCAAGATTTGCGAAATCGTAAATCTCGCAGCGAAATGGGCGGAGGCCAAGACCGAATTGACCGTCAACACGGCAAGGGCAAAATGACGGCCCGTGAACGCATCGATGTCTTACTTGATGAAGGCACATTCCAAGAGCTTGATGCTTTGGTTGAGCATCGTTGCCGAGATTTCGGCATGGACAAGGATATCATTCCAGGCGACGGTGTCGTTACTGGACACGGTTCAATCAACGGCAGACAAGTGTTTACTTTTGCTCAAGATTTCACCGCCTATGGTGGCTCACTGGGTGAAATGCACGGACTCAAAATCTGTAAAGTTCTCGATATGGCACTCAAAACAGGACGCCCTGTCATCGGTTTGAACGACTCTGGTGGCGCACGGATTCAGGAAGGAGTTGCCTCTTTAGGAAGTTATGCTGAAATCTTTTTCAGAAACGTTCGCGCCTCTGGCGTCGTACCTCAAATATCCGTCATCATGGGCCCGTGTGCAGGTGGAGCAGTCTATTCCCCAGCGATTACCGATTTTGTCATCATGGTAGAAGAATCTTCATACATGTTCATTACAGGTCCTGAAGTTATCAAAACAGTAACAAATGAAGAAGTGAACTTTGAAGACTTAGGCGGTGCATCAACGCACGGCACCAAGTCTGGAGTCTCTCACTTTTCAGCACCTGATGATGAAGCTGCAATTCAATTAGCCCGAGATTTATGTGACTTGCTTCCACAAAACAATCTTGAACGACCACCGGATAAGAAGACCAGCGATCCTATTGACCGTTCTTGTGAAGCACTTGACACCATTATGCCAGACCAAGCGACAAAAGCATACGATGTTCTTGATGTCATCTCAGAAATCCTGGACGATGGTGCTTTCCTCGAAGTTCAAGCAGATTGGGCACAAAATATCGTCATCGGTTTTGGTCACCTTGGTAGTCATACCGTCGGTGTTGTAGCGAATCAACCGAAGGTGTTAGCAGGATGTTTGGATATCGATGCAAGCGACAAGGCAGCACGTTTTGTCCGTTTTTGTGATGCGTTTAACATTCCAATCATTACCCTTGAAGATGTCCCAGGTTTCTTACCGGGTACAAGTCAAGAATGGGGCGGAATTATTCGTCACGGAGCCAAATTACTCTATGCATATGCTGAAGCAACTGTCCCTAAACTCACAGTTATTCTTCGAAAAGCCTACGGTGGTGCATACGACGTCATGTCATCAAAGCACATCCGTGGAGATTACAATGTCGCATGGCCAACCGGTGAAATTGCGGTTATGGGTGCAGACGGTGCAGTAGAAATAATTCATCGAAAGCGAATTTCAAACTCACGAAACCCTGAACAAGAACGCCAAAGACTAACTGAAGATTTTAATGAGAAATTTGCAAACCCGTACACTGCTGCTGCACTTGGATATCTGGACGATGTCATCGAGCCAAATCAAACTCGAAGTAAGCTCTGCCGTGCACTTGAGATGTTAATTGATAAAGAAGAATTACGTCCTGCTCGAAAGCATGGAAATATCCCACTTTGAGGCGTTTATATGTCAAACCACGATGAAGAGACTCTACGGATGGCAGCAATTGCTGCAGTCTATTCACTACTCTCACAAAGTGGAGATGACCCTGGTCAAGTCGCCCGTAAGCCTGGCCTTGCATGGTCTCAAGACCATCGAAGAATGAATATGGGCCTTTCCTCATTAATGCTGAAACGAGCAAGCCGCTCACCTTGGAAGTGAAATTATGACTGAAACAAGAAAAGTGATCGTTGACGGAACCGAATTTGAAGTCCTCATTGAAGGTGAAGGAACTTCTTGGTCCGCCACTGTTGAAGGAAAAACATTCCAAATCGAAATACCTGATGCAGCACCTGTGACGAAAAAGAAAAGAAACACCAGTGGAAAAAAGAAAAAGTCGGGTACAGTTTCAGCAAATATCCCTGGGAAAGTCGTCACTGTCGAAGTCAATGTTGGTGACGAAGTTGTTGAAGGTCAAGTGATTCTCATTCTCGAAGCCATGAAAATGCAAAATGAAATTCAAGCACCTGTATCAGGAACGGTCATCTCAGTGAATTGTGAAGAAGGACAGGCAATTGAAGCAAACATTCCACTGGTTGTTATTGAGCCAATTCTAGAAGCTGAATGATTTCTGTTGGACCTCATGCAAAACATTCGGGTATGATACGACCATTAAAGACCTGTAAGCCTCTAACACTATCATGGGCGGCTTGACAGTGTGTGATTTCCTCGGATGTGGGGAAGAAGGAACCATTGTATCACGCCTTTCACCAGAGGGTTTCCTTGTTGCTACTGGCAAAAAAGCCTATTCTTTTCGAGAAGCATACCGCCGATTTCATTACTGTGGAAATCACCATGATGAATTAATGGGTGGAGTCTGGTCACGTGTACGTAAGCCTGAAGACAAAAAAGAAGGACATGTTGCTCCTACCGCAATTTAAGTTCACGTAGAGAGTCTCTTAAACTACCACTCAAACCCATGTTTATGTCCTCTTCTTTGAGTTCTACGAATCCTAACAAAACGAGTCCGGTCATACTGGCTATGATGCTTGTCGTAACAACGCTCACTTTGACCGCCCCAGGTGTATCTGCAGTGGGTGCAAATCAAAACGATCTCAACACTTCTCTCGATTTACCAGACAACATGTCCGGAATTAATTCTACCTTTGTTGCAAATCTTTCAGGATTCGCCCCAATGAGTTTTTCAGACTTCGGTGAGTTCGATGTAAATGATGATGAAGATTGGGTCGCAGTTAATCTTGCAACCAATGAAGGGCTGGCACTGGAACTTTCCTTTAACAACACATACACTTCTTCAAACGGGACCCAATATACAAATGATTTCGATATTGCAATCTATGATGTGAATGGAAATGCTATGGATTCCTCATACATGTTCAACCCCGAATATGTAAGCACAAATAATTCAGCCACCCCCCATGGAGGAACAGTATATGTCCAAATGTCGCGCTATAACGGCTATGGATTCTATACCCTTGAAGTGTGGACCTTTAGCACAAGCTCAGGAAATGGCACAGGTGGTAATGGCACTGGGACACCGACAAACTGTACCGGCACCGCAACACTTGTATCGGATATTCTTGAACCAAACGACACAACAGGAACTGCAACACAAGCAACAATGCTGCCCGTCGTTTGTACTGGCCTTTCGATTCACACCACCGCAGACTCTGATTACTTTGAAATCGATATGATCTCAGGTGTGACTTATTATGCCAACATTACCTTTAATGGAGGAATTGGCGATATCGACACCAATTGGAATTCTGCTACTGGCGCTTATCTTTCAAGTTCGGGCTCAACTGGAAGTCTCGAATCAATGACAGTCACTTCAACATCCAACCAAACGACTTACTTGCAGGTCTATGGATTCTCTGGAGCCACGAATGTCTATGATATTTCCATCACTACGAATTTACCAGGCGGAGGACAAAGTATTGAATCCGTCTCAGTGACCATGAATGGTACAACCGGTTCAATGATTGAATTCACGGGATTGACCATTGGAGACACCTACCTCTACAATCACTCAAATGTTCAATTTTTCTTGAATGACACTGAAAGTTGGTCCACATCAACTAATGGTAACTTCACTGCCACAGCAACAACCATGATGGCTAACGTAACATCTGTAAGTCCACTAATGCAAGAATCGGATTACTGCTCTGTATCAGTCTTGAAAGATTCTACTGGTATCATGATTGATGAAGATGCAGATTGCACCTACATCGAAATGCTCGAAGCTTACGTAACCTCCTCAACAACAGGTGAAATATATGCAACCAACCTTAGCGCATACACCGATTATACAGTATGGTGGATTGTCTATGATATGGTTGAATTCGGTAATAACTTCACCACTTCCATGGACCCAAATATGGCACTCACAGCCTCAATGGTTGACCAAATGAACGTCACGTTCACCACCAATACTACCACATCTGAATCTTGGCAAATCAATTGGAATGGGCCTACAACTTTGAATGATCACGGTTTCGTGGCTTTCCTATCGTTCAACAACTCTCAAATTAATTTGACTTCCGGAGACGGCTTTATTGGCGTCCATGACGATGATTTCATTCCACAATTACCGACTATGCTGATTGATTCCTATTCAACAAGTTCAACTTCAGCTACCAATGATGTCATGGTCAAAGGCAGCGATCTTGTTACAGGAGACGATTACAAATACCAAATCTCAGTTACCGACAGTGCCGGCGCATCATTCGCCACCTCTGCTCTCAGTAACTTTACTGCAGCGGCACAAAACATGAGTATGCCCACATTTACCTATGCGACACCAAACATGAGTGGCATCTACTGCGTAGTGGTCAACCTCTACTCAGATGCAAGTGTCCAATTGGTTGGCGACAGTAGTTGTTTCTCATTAACCATAGATGATGATAACGATGGAGTTGCCAATGAATACGACCTGTGTGCCAACACAACTGCTGGCGCTTCAGTCGACATATATGGCTGTGAACTCTCGCAGAAAGATTCAGATGGAGACGGCTACAACGATATGGTTGATGATTTCCCTTACGATAGCAGTCAATATTCAGACATGGATGGCGATGGCTATGGCGATGACCCAACTGGCAATTCACCCGATGCTTTCCCACTCGACAGTTCCCAATGGGATGACCAAGATGGAGACGGCTATGGAGACAACCCAGTAGGTAATGCCTCTGATGCATTCCCGTACGATTCAACCCAATGGGCAGACCAAGATGGTGATGGATACGGAGATAACTCCGCTGGAAATTATGCCGATGAATACCCTACAGACTCAACTCAATGGGAAGATTCTGATGGCGATGGATACGGAGATAACCCAACTGGTACCAATGGTGATGCTTTCCCTTCCGATTCATCACAATGGGCTGACCAAGATGGTGATGGATATGGGGACAATCCAACTGGAACCACTCCTGACGAGTTCCCTACTGATTCAACACAATGGACCGACACCGATGGTGATGGCTATGGCGATAACCCAACCGGAAACAACGGTGATGCATTCCCAAGTGATCCGACACAATGGGATGATGAAGATGGTGATGGCTACGGAGATAACCAAGCAGGTACCAATCCTGATGCGTTCCCAATGGACGGAACCCAATGGGAAGATGCCGATGGTGATGGCTACGGAGATAACCAGAATGGAAACATGGCTGACCGATTCCCTACAGAACCATCACAGTGGTTCGATACAGATGGAGACAGCTATGGTGACAATCCAAACGGCGATACGCCCGACCATTGTTTGAACACACCTGCCGGTCAAGCCGTTGATTCAATGGGATGTTCAGAACAACAAAAAGACGATGACCTCGATGGAGTCAGCAATGATATCGATGCTTGCCCAATGACCCCTGCAGGCGAGAACGTAGACCTTACCGGCTGTTCAGGCTCTCAAGAAGACGGTGACAATGATGGAGTCATGGATGCATTTGATGCTTGTCCGTTGACCCCACTCGGTTCTGCTATTGACAGCGCAGGGTGCGCTGATATGCAACGTGACACCGATGGAGATGGAATCAATGACCAACTGGATGAATGTCCAATGACCTCACAATCGACACTTGTCAATGGCGTTGGCTGTTCATCTGCAGAACGTGATACTGATGAAGACGGCGTCAATGATATTGACGACTTTTGTCCAATGACTGGTAACGAAGATGAAGCGGATGACCGAGGTTGTTCTGATGCACAGCGAGATGACGATGATGATGCAATCATGAACGATATGGATGACTGCCCGGATACCGAACTTGGCCTTATTACGGATTCTTTAGGATGCGCTGACAATCAAAAAGACGCTGATAGTGACATGATTGATGATACCATTGACACATGTCCAGCAACTCCAGATGGTGAACAAGTAAATTCTGAAGGTTGCGCTGAATCTCAAATTGATGAAGACAATGACACAATTAAAAATCATAACGATTTGTGCCCCAGCACCGATGAATCTCACGGAGTCGACCTCGATGGTTGCTCTGAATACCAAAAAGACGATGATGAAGATGGAGTCGAAAATATTGATGATGATTGCCCATTATCTCCAACAGGAGTCATTGTGTTTGACGATGGTTGTGCTTTGACTCAAATGGACACAGACCAAGATGGAATCAATGATGCTGAAGATGATTTCCCATTGGACCGAAATGAAACTACAGATTCCGATGGTGATGGTGTTTCAGATACCTATGATTACTATCCTGAAGATGCTGCACGTTCGGAACAAGATGCTGATTCCGGTGGAAGTGGACTTGTTTACGCTATTCTGGCACTTCTCGCAATGTGTGGTCTCGGCGCCCTACTTGTGATTCGAAAGAGTCAGGAAACTGTTGGTGAAAGTTCACCGTTTGCAGCGCAAAATTATGCAGATTCCGCTACCGATTCGAACATGGTATACGAAGAATCCAAACAACTCCCTGCCATTGCAGAAGAAGCCCAGCAATGGGAAGAGGATGGCGTCAACTGGTCAAAAGCATCTGATGGAAGTTTATCGTATTACGATTCTGCAACAGGCTCTTGGATTCCTTACCAAGGTTAAGATTGCTACCGTAAACACGGTATTGATGTGAGAAGTCTCATCAATGGTGTAGCAAGAGAGTTGTCCGATGGAACGCCGGATTCTCTTAATGCGGCACGCCAAAAGTGGTTGGGATGATGCTACGCTTCATGATCATCAAAGACCCCTTAATCCAAGGGGAGTAAAGGATGCACCACGAATTGCCCAGGTGTTACACCATTTGAAATGGATTCCAGAACGCGTATTTGTCAGTGATTCAGAGCGAACATTATCCACGCTCGAAGGTATGAAAGTAATCTTTGGCGATGTGACAACACACGTCATGGAGAGTCTCTACCTTGCACCAGTTTCGACAATTCTTGAATGCATAGAAAAAGCCAGTCAAGATGAAATCACACTCATTCTCTCACACAATCCTGGAACTGAACTGGTTTTGTATGAACTCACTGGAGAGTTTCATGAAATGCCAACCGCAGCATGTGCTATACTTGTAGAACAGGATGGTAAATGGCATTGCCAGCGCATACTGCGTCCAAAAGAACTGGATTAGTATGAATCAGAAACTGGGCATGTGCTGTAACCAAGTATTCTGTAAAAGTAGCAATTTCCTGATATCGCATTGAACAAAAGAGCGCCGGCAGCAGCCAGAAGACCAAAGACAACGATCGATGGGGAATCTATGCTGACTGCTAGAATAATCATTACGATACCAACAAAGGCACGTACTTTTCGTTCTTTACCGCTTTGATTCGTTACGAGAAGTACCATAGTACCACGACCTCAAACGACTCCGTGAGCCATCATTGCTTCTGCAATTTTCAAGAAACCTGCAACGTTGGCTCCAAAGACATAGTCACCTGGTCGGCCGTACTTTTCAGCTGTTTCAGCAGCATTCTTGTGAATGTTAACCATAATGTTGTCGAGTTTGGCATCGACTTCTTCTCGTGTCCAGCCGTATCGAAGAGAGTTTTGTGACATTTCGAGACCAGAGGTTGCAACACCACCGGCGTTGCTTGCTTTACCTGGTGCAAACATGACACCGCTCTTTTGGAACACTTCAACAGCCTCGGGTGTGCACGGCATGTTCGCACCTTCTGCAACTGCAATCACGTGATTATCAATGAGCATTTGTGCTTCTGCACCGTTTATTTCGTTCTGTGTTGCGCATGGAAGGGCAACGTCGACATTGACGCCCCAAAGACCATTCGAAGATGGTTCTGGTGCAGATGCTGTAAATGTGCCACTGGTGAATTTGGAAGTGTATTCTGAGATTCGTCCACGACGGTTATTCTTCAGGTCCATAATCCAAGCCAATTTCTCTCGGTTGATTCCTTCTGAATCATGAATAAATCCACTGGAATCAGACATGGTCATTGGTATTCCACCAAGGTCGAGTACTTTTTCACAGGCAAATTGAGCAACATTGCCTGAGCCTGAAATAGAGACTGTAGCACCTTCGAATGACTTGCCTTTGGTGGCAAGCATTTCACGAGCAAAGTAGACTAAACCGTATCCAGTTGCTTCTGGTCGTATCAATGAGCCGCCATATGAGCGGCCCTTTCCAGTTAAGACACCTGCTTGAAATTCATTTCGGAGTTTCTTATACATTCCAAACATGTAACCGATTTCACGGCCACCAACGCCGATATCTCCGGCAGGAACGTCACAGTTATGTCCGATGTGTCGCCAAAGTTCCATCATAAAAGATTGGCAAAAGCGCATGACTTCTTGGTCTGACTTGCCCTTTGGGTTGAAATCAGCACCACCTTTTCCGCCACCCATTGGGAGACCTGTTAAAGAATTCTTGAAGATTTGCTCAAAGGCAAGGAACTTCAAGATTGAAGCATTCACGGTTGGGTGGAAACGAAGTCCACCTTTGTAAGGTCCAATAGCACCATTGAATTGAATACGATATCCACGATTCACTTGGACGACTCCTGCATCGTCAACCCATGGAACTCGGAAATGAATGAGGCGCTCTGGTTCAACAACACGTTCAACGATTGAACGGTATTCCGGATGTGCTTCGATAACTGGTTCCAGTGATTCTAAAACTTCCCAAACAGCCTGATGAAATTCAGGTTGGTTTGGATCTCGCGCGACCACTGATTCATAGATTTCTTTTGTTACACTCATAATAGCACTATTCCCGTATGTGTTAGCCGTGCCAAAGAAAGACCCTTTCTAAGTATTACGATGAAATGTACTCCTCAAAGCACTGGTTAGAGGCAAGAACGCCTCTGTCAATTCAATAAGGACACACTGTATTGAATCGCTTTAATCGTTCAAGTCTGCGGACACCACTTGAATCAATATCTACCATGGATTGAATGGCTTCTTCGATCATTGTGTGCTGATCTTCTTGAATCCCAATAAAGGTTCGAAGTGCAGTGAGCATTGACCATTCGTCTTCAGAAATGACTTCATCATCTAAAGCTGCAATGAGAGCAGATTGGTAAATGGTTACATCCCCTATATGGTGACCCGAGTAATCAAATTCGGTACCATCGAAGGGATTTGTTTCTTCTCCGCGGACTACTGCAAGGCAAAAAGCAGTATCACTCGGATGGACGCCAAGCGCAAGGGCTAGAACATGCAAAATACTTGCTTCATCATCAGTGATGATTGAATCTTCCATGGCACTGGTAAGTGTTCGCAGGTAGAGATAGAGTCCTCGGGATGGTTCAATAGCCATGAAGTCTGCTAAAGTCTCCCGTATTAGAAGGTTCTACTGCAACAATCAAGATTGTACTTGAGTTGGTCTATCGTAGAGCGTATACATTCGCTTCACGATTATATGATGAAATATCTCATTCAACCGTTGAAATCATCTAAATGCAGTACTGTAATCCAAAACACAGTGTAATCATTTGTAAGTCAATTCGTAATCATTTGAGTTACATTGATATACCGCCAATTATACCCATTGGTTACGGAGGAATCAAAATGACAACCCCAAGCAATCTTGTATCACTCAGAATTACTGAGGAAGATCTTGCGCTACTCGATGGACGAGTTGGTCTTGAAGGTGCTCGTAACCGTTCGGATGTGATCCGATTGGCCATTCAACAATTCCTCAAAGGCCAGCCACTTCTCTCCGGCATGGACTCGGTTCGAATTCCTCTCGGCTATGGCGATAAGATGCTTCTTGGTCAACTCTACGAACTTCAAGGCACTACGCCTGAAACCGCTGCCCAAGAAGGGCTTTCACTTTACATAGAACAGGCCATTAAGTCTCGTTCTGAATTAACACAACAACTCGATGATCTCTTGGTTGAAGCCAAGAGTTCAACGATACGACGCGAAGAATACCACGAATAGTGGGTGAGAGTGCAGGAGGGGATGGGAATGAATTGGCAAAACGATGTTAGCGAGACTCGCGATGCCACCTTCAATGCCGTACGGGATTTGTCCAGTCCGTGCGGATTTGCCGCTTTGCGTCTGCGTGCCCGTCTTGCACGCGCTGGACTAACACAAAACCCAACACACCTCCCCTCGGAAGACGGGCGGGGGGACTCAGATTCCACTCCAGCTTGCTAAGTTGGATGGTTCCCACGTGCTCAGGACCCCCACATACCTGGGCACAATTATTCACTGCAGTGCAACCGCTGCAAACCAATTTTCCCCCAATCCTTTAGAGGGGTCGACACTGAACTACCACTATGACAGTGGAGGGAGGTCAAGGAATGGAAAATATGTTTTCCTATTTGGCCCATGAAAAGCCCCGACCTGGTCAAATCGAGATGATTCAGGAATCGACTGAAGCACTTCGAAGCGGCGGCTATCATTTGGCTGCTGCACCAACGGGTATTGGAAAGACAGCTGCTGCTTTAGCCGCTGCTCTTGAGATCACTCAAAACTCACCAAACAAGAAACATGTATTCTTCCTTACATCCCGTCAAAGCCAACACCGAATCGTTGTTGACACGGTTCGCAGAATAAATCAAATTCGTGTTGGTAAAGACCCAATCACATTAGTCGACATGATTGGACAATCTGGAATGTGTGTTCAGCCCTTTGCCAAGGAATCCTCACTCGTGTTCTCAATGATGTGCAGTACTGCTCGAAAGACGAAATCATGCCGTCCGTGGATTACCAGTGCTCCAGGGCTAACAAAGAGAATTCTCGACAGTCCACTTCACGTTGATGAATTAGTCGATTTAACTAAAATCCATAGAGTGGGAGGCGAAATAACCCAAACCTGTCCTTGGAAGGCTGCCAGAGAGGCAGCAGGACACGCAGATATTTTCGTAGGAGATTACAATCACATCTTTGATGAAGGCGTTCGTAAATCAAGTTTAGAAGCCATGGGAGTCGCTCTTGAAGACATCATTGTCGTTGTCGATGAGGCACACAATCTTCCAAATCGGATTCGAATGACGATGGAGAAAATCATCACCCCACTCATGTCGAGGAATGCAACTATGGAATTAGAAGAATATGTGGGTACACTCTCCGCACATTACCTCAAATCCAATTCAGCATCAAGTGCAATTGAACTTGATATAGCAACATGGGCCTTTGAAATTATGAAGATTGCTCGGACCAAGATTGCTGATTTGTTCCGTCAACTTCACTCCGATTTACCGAATGACTCGAGTGAATCTCGAGTCGAAGTATCCAGGTTCTTACAGATTATTCACCGTTCATGCGATGAATACGAAGGATTAACCGGACAAAAAACATTGGATGACAACCCAGACTTAGCAGACTTATCGGTAGAACGTAGTCATCGACTACCCCGACTTTCCGATCTGCTTCTCCGAGTTGAAATCGATTTGGAAGCAGGAGATGATGAGGACGCAATGGAACCTGATTCTCATCGAATGGGACATATTCTGAAGTGTATCGAAACATTTGGCGATACGACTGCCTTGAGTTTGGTGTTCAGTTCGAAAAAAGGTAAAGACGGGACAATCACCTCCCACCTGTTAGACCCCGGCCTTGTTTCCGGCCCTGTATTTTCATCGATTCATGGTGCTATATTGATGTCAGGGACATTGTATCCTCCTCAAATGTATGCGGATATGCTCGACCTCCCTGCAGGTAAAACTACCAAAACAGCGTATGTATCACCATTTGCAGGAGAACGCCGACCCGTGTTGGTTGCAGGTGATGTCACCACCAAGTATAGCCAGCGTACACCACAGATGTGGACAAAAATCCGCAACCATATTCAAGCACTCATTGATGGAACTCCCGGACACATTGCTGTGTTCTCCCCCTCATACCGGATGATGGAAGAGATTCTTTCAGAAACCAACTTCAAAGGTATCCGAAAAGTAGTTGAAAGCAGAGACTGGACAAAAAATGACATCGATTCAATTGTTGAAACACTCCGAACTGAGAAAGAATCTGGGCAACGAATCTTGTTGTGTGGAGTTCATGGAGCACGGTTGTCAGAAGGAATTGACTACAATGGGGGTATCTTGGATGCCGTCGCTTGTATTGGAATCCCAAACCCCCCGCCATCCGTTCTATCGGATTCACTCAAAGCCTATGCAGGGGACCGCTTTGGAAAAAATAATGCTTGGCGTTATACGGTAACACAACCTGCAATCAATGCGATTTTACAGGCAATGGGACGACCAATACGTTCGGTCGGAGACCGAGCACTGATTCTCCTTCTCGATCAGCGCCATACCGACAGAAACTACATCAGTTGTTACCCAAGCGATTTGAGAATGAATTCAACCAATGACCCGCAAACGACCGCTAGCTTTGCTCGTCGATTCTTTTCAAAAGTCCACACCATTGAAGAAGTGTGAACAGAATACAAATGTTGGAGGACGAAGGTTCATGGAGGCCGCACACAACCCATACACCATGTCGACATGGGAAACTGTTCACTTGGAAACAGAAAGTCCAGAGGAAGCCACTGAAAAAACGATGGATGGGAAGACATTGGGACTTGAGGCCGAACCTCAACAACTCCATGCGGAATTTCATATTCAAGCCGGACATCTATCTGAAGTTCAAATGAACCATCAACGCGTCTTGACGGCATCAGGAATGATTCCAGAAACCCATCTTGCTGAAATTGAACCTGAGCGACGATTGGCTTGGATGGTTGACCAATTGCACGGCACCGTGAACCCTGATGGGCTCATGATACCACTTCATGGAGCAAATAATTCAGACATCCAAATTTCAACTCTCCAAGATGAAACCCAACGACAATTACGTATTGTTGTGAAAGAAGCAGGCCATGATGACCTCCTACGCATTCTCCCGTTGCCGGCTGAAGCGAGTGAAATCAGTGCCAATTTCATCAATGGTCGACTTCACCTTCGCTGGTGATTTCCTTCACCGTGAAGGAATCCCTTTGAGTGTTGAGATTTCTTGACCCATTCGTTCCAACGCATGTTGTGCTGCTGCTTGGTGCTGTTGACCCATCTCCTCACGACTGTAACGTGCTTGCTCGAACATATTGTCAAGAGCAAGTAGCGCTTCATCAGAAATTTGAGGCATTGCTTGGCGAATAGCCATCTCGAATTCACGAACTGTTTCGAAATCACGACGTAGGAATCCGTGTTCTTGGAAAGTGGCACAGAGGTTTTGGTAACAGGTGAATATCGATTCACGGATTGAATCGCCTGCAGCCAATAACTCAGCGGTGTAGGCAAAGATCTCAGCCGCTTCTTCCATTAATTCCGAAGACTTACGGCGACGATAAAGTACGGTACCTGCACCAGCTAATCCGAAGATGAGAAGGGTGAGAATGTATACCCACCCAGGAATTTCGGTTGCTGCTTCTTGGTATTCATATGAAGGGGCAAACTCCTCACCGGACTGTAAAGCAAACTCAGCGAGGGTTTGGTCGGAGAGTCGAGGGTCATTGATAAGAATCTCCAAGTACAATTCGCCCCAAGTATCTGCATCACCATAAGGTGGGTCTGAATTGAAGTCAAACTCTGCAACACCATCTACATCGGTAAGAGGTTGTAGTGGGGTGGAAAGTTGAGTTCCATTCTCAGCATAGAGATAGATGGTCACTGTAATTCCATCAACACCTTGTCGAGTATCTTTTGCCGTAATGAGAATACTGCCTCCAATATCTTCCTGTTTATTTTCGATGATATCATCGAGTGAAACGATGATATCGGCATTGATTTTGACGAAAATCAAGTGGCTCACACTTGCCGAATTGAGATAATGGACATCTTGGCGAGGAGTTTCAAGATGCAGATATTGCGCTCCAGCTCCAAGGAAAGCAGGTGCAGTCGTCGTGAGTGAGAAGTTTCCATTCGACCAATCAATGATGAGGTTCTCTAAGCACCGAGCACCGTCTTTTTGAGCCAAACATTGGGAGCCGTTACCCAGATACAGTGTAATGTTGTCAAACACTTCACCAAGTCCGCCAATTTCAGAGACTGAACCGGTCAGTATAATCGGTGCAAAGGTTGAATCGGAACGTACCACAATGTTTGCCGAAGTTGCATCGATGGTGATTTTAGCATTTGCCCATACTGTAGCAGTACCACTTGCTTGGGTTCCAAGATGCGCTTCAGTTCCTTCATAGAAGATTGTGAAGCGATGGTTGCCACGAGCTAAATCAGAGGTTGCTGGAACAAGTGCTGACCAACTACCATCAGATTCTGTAACCAAGGTTGTAATCTCGACATCATCTAAGCGAAGGCTGAGATCCATTCCACTCAATCCATCATTGTTGACCGAGTCTATGTCAAACAAACGACCCGAAAGTGCCCAGAAGTTACCCCTCGTAACGTCTTTACCTTCATCGAAGATAAGGGTGACATCGGAACGGTGGGCTAAGAAAAAGGAAGTATTACCCGAGTTCGAACGGTAGTAACCTTGGGCATCAACATTTGCAAACAGGAGGTGGTCTCCGAAACTAAAGGTGTCAGGAACATTCCAAGTAAAGGTGAACTGACCTTCAGCATCTGTAACAATGGTCGCAATGATGAGACCTTCGACTTCCAAATTAACGGTATGGTCTGATATTCCTACGAGTTGATTATCGACAACGGTGCCGGTAATGGTCGTGTTCTGACCGACTGCAACGGGGCTTTCCATCGAAACAGTAACCAGAATTGGACTGTATATCGTCCAAGTTCCAGTTGCATTACTCGGCAGATAGAATGCTGTGCCTGTAAAGCGTATTTCAAGTGAAAGTGGGCCGAGTTGAGCATCAGCAGGTACTGGGTAAACGGCAGTAAAGAGACCTGTGTCATCGGTCGTTACATTCGTCATCCATTGTCCATCAAGCCAGACTTCAACAGTGAGGTCGGTCAAAGGTACGTCAACCAAATCTAGCAATCGGCCTTCAAGGGTCATCGTTGCTTCACGATCAACTGTACCGGTTGGTGTCAAAAGAATGATTTTCGTAGGGACACTGACGTTAAAATTGACTTGTGCACTGCTTGGAAGATAGAAATCAGGATTTGCAGGGTCACCGACTCCTACAGGGTCAACCCAGTCACGTCCACCAAGGAATCGAACTTCAATGAGGTGCGATCCAGCAGAGGTATCCTCAGGCAAGGTCCAACCGATGGAAAAGTTTCCAGTCAGTGCATCTGTTTCAATACTCGAGACTGGAATCCCATCGATAAGAAGGTGAATAATTGCAAGTGATGAGTTACCGTCAACTGCCAGCGTTTGATTAAGGTCATCCAACAATATTCCTTGGACAGTGAACGAGTCACCTGCAACAAGCGTCAAAGGAGATGAAGAGATCACGAGGTTGGTCTGAGAAAGAACTACGAATTGAGTTGAGGCATTCGAGCCAACCAAACCAGTTGTTCCAGGCGTTCCGGCAAAAGTAACTTCGAGGTCATTGAAACCAACAGTTTGGTTGTTTGGGACAGTGAGTACACCAACGCCGGTTCCGTTAGCAAAGGTCGTGAGGGTGATACTTACATCTGTACCAATGAGTGTCACTATGACCTGTTGTGCTGCAACTGCGGACTGAGTATTGTCTCGTAAGAGCACCTGGATTTGAACATCAGTGCCACGTTCGGTACGGTCATTCAAAGACGGTAAACCAATGCCATCCAGTGAAGGTTGAACGAAAATAAGTGTCGTGAATCCTCGACTATCGAACGTTGTATTCATCCTCGAACCAATGTAGTAGTTGACGTTTGGAATAAAAGAAGCTTCAAGAGAATTGTTCCCAGCCTCAAATCCTTCTCCAAGAAGGATGGTCGCTGACCAAACTCCGCCAGTGGTAACCGAACCACCAGTGACAGTGAATCCAACGGGTTGACCGTTAATGCTGAACAAAATATTCGAAGGAAGAACGCTTCCATCACGTTGTTCAAGTCCACTTCCATTATCGCTGACTACGCTACCGGTGACATTGAACGAAGTACCAGCAACTGGATTCGCTGCAATTGGGTCAACGATCATGATGGTCGTTGAACGAATGGTAATGGATGAAAGGTTCACTTGCGTATTCAATAAGTCTGAAGAGCCATTGAACACCAAGGAGACTACAATCAATCCAAGTGGATGCGTCATAGGGATTTGATGACTAAAGTTTGCAAAGCCTTCACCATCCGTTTGAGTACCGGTTAGCCATGTTTCATGGAATTGAATATCAACATCAAATCCAGACAATGGTGCAAAGAGATTAGAAGATTCCATCAGACGAGCAGTGATGTTCACGGTATCTCCACGATTCACAGTGACTGGATTAAGCGGTTGGATATTGTTAAACTGACTCACACCCATAACCAATATTCCATTCTGTGAAGTGGAAGTGAGGTAGAAAGGTGAGGAATCTTCATTCACACTCAAAACCAAGATTTTGTTACCACGTTCAGTACCGTTGCCAGAAGTATCGGTTGGGATACTGATGTTGAATGTTCCATTCGAAGTCGTGAGGTAGGCTCCGACCAATAATTCATCCGGATTACTCAACCAGAATGCTGACATTTCAACTGGAGTGGTAAGGGGTCTTGCAGCATTATCCCCATCGAGAACTTGACCAAGAACATTGAAATTCAATCCAGCTGTTGTGACGGTCGGAATCGTATCGATACGAATCACACTCGGAACTTGTACGGTCAGATTAACGATGGAAGAGTTACCAGTTCGTCGTGAATTACCTTGACCAAGAGCGTCAGTCAAATCGTCATAAACAATCACCAATACATCGTAATAGCCTGGTGCAATACCAGTTGCTGTCCATTGGAGGGTCGAGTTACCTTCAGGATCTGAAGTATCAACACCCATTGAAACATTGGTATTCCCCCAGTCAAAGATGTATTCAACTGAGGCATCAGATACGTTCGATTGGTCCGCAACATCGGAAATTGAAGTATTGAAGTCGATGGCTTGGTTGACTTCAACAATCAGTGTACTCCGTTCAGGTTCAACAACAAACTCCGATTCAATACCAACAAGTGTCGAAGGAAGCGTGGGTGCAGCAGGAGGAACAGAAGAATCGACCAAACGGAAATATGCCCCACCAGCAGGTGCCATCGTGTCAAAGTCCATATTCAGAATAAATTCGTATGTATCTGAAGGATTCGTCATCGGAACAGTAAAGTTGAGAAGGAAACTTCCAGTCGTATTGTTTAACAATCCTTGTGAAAGGTCAATTGGCATACCATCTGGGGTTAGCATGATAATCGAAAGCATGGTAATATTGTCACCAAGTACGCTGATATTGTTGTATTGAGCGTCAAAGATGTCTCCAGACAAATAACTCGAATTACCCAAGTGAGTCCAATCTTGACCGAGATTAAGATTCCATGCGACTTCAGCAGCAACACGAATCGTACTCATACCAACGGATGGCTGATACAGGTCTGAACCATTGAAAGAAATATCAAACAAGTAATCACCAGCAAACAGGGTTGAATCAATGAGCCAATTGATGGTCATAGTTTCAGTTTGCGGGTCGACGGTTGTATTAACCCAATTACCATTGAAAGAGTAATCAAAGTTACCTGAGAGGAGAAGGTCTGTATTAACGCCACGATGGTCGATTGCACTGACTAAGACTGTCGCATCGGTCCCTCTTAATTGGGCACTGGCTTGAACTTCGAAAATGAGTGTACCCCGCAGGAGGTAAGGACCACCAGCGGTAACATTTGCATCATCGGTTGCTTCGATAGCATCGGGGAAAAAGCGTATCTGAATTTCCAGTATTCCTGCCATGACTTGAGCATCTGTTGGCAAGAGTAAATGTTGAATGCTAAATACTCCATTGACACTTTGGTTAAACACTTGAGTCCAATCCTGTGAAGTCTCGTTTTCTCGAATTGAGAACGAAAGGTTACCCGGCATTGCGACAGGTAATGCTCCAGTCGTAAAGGCAGAACCGTTCACCCACAGGTTATCACCCACGAGGATGATGCTGTTATTGGCAAGTGGGCCTTCAAGGGTAGCGGTCAAATTCGGCGCATCACGAACATCGATTACAAGAGAAGCGGTCGAAGGACGCAAATGGAATTGAGTCGGAGTAATACCGACTGCTTGCGTGTCTTGCCATCCAGAGAAGCCAAGAGTTGCAGAAAGGTTAGTTTTCGTTTCAAGTGGATCGAGGTCTAAATCAAAACTCCAAGTACCATCAAAGTTGAGGAAAGTACTCAAGTTTGTGAAACCAGTCACAGAGGAAGTATACGTTAGCCAAACCGATGGTGGGGTCAAATCATTGACTCCAATATTTGCAATATTATTTGTTGGGGCGTTTTCCAACGAGAGCCTACCTTCAATGACTGTTAAAGCACCAGCGCCAGCAATTGGAGCGTTGATTGCATTTGGAGCAGTGTGGTTGAGAACTGAATCATCTGTAACGTTGACGTATCCCTCAAAAATCACCCCTGATTCTGCTACATAGCCTGACTGACCGAGTCTGATTACCACACGATACATACCAGGTCCATCCAATTCGGAAGGAGTCCCGCTAAGAGTAAAGTTTCCATCTGTAAGCGTAATGTCTGAACCAAACTCAAAGTTTGGAACTGCAGCTTGGCCGGGAACTTCATTTTCTAATGCCATTGGAACAAGATAGCCAGTAACTGAATGCTCTGAAATTGAAGATTGGTTTTCAGTATAGCGTAATTGCCCAGACACGTTGAGTAAGGTCGTCCCATCTCGGTCGAAAGTTAAGGACGAAATTGTTTGGTTCACAACTTCAATTTCTTCGGCTGCGGGACAGGCATCGAATGCAATCCATCCAAGTTCAGTATCTCCATTGGCTGAATTTTGTTGCAATCGAACTTCACCCCATGTTGACAAATGTGTTGGGTAAACAGAATAACCATCACCGTTCCAAATACCACCTGAGAAGCCAGTCACCATTCGAGCAGGTAATCCAGCAAGACGAGCCATAGTCACGAATGCCGTGTTAAATTCTGAACAAGTCCCTTCAAGTGATGCTTGTACTAATGTTACGCTCAAGTCCTCTGAAGAAGGAATCCCTGACCCGTTGTAGTTACGCTTGAAATCAGTAGTTGAATTTCCTTCCGATAGGAAGGTTTGCAAAGCCAATGCACTGTCATATGCATTGGTTGTACCAGCCTCAGAAATGACTGTATTCGTAACGTTGAGGAGGTAGGAATGTGGGTGTGTAGGGTCATTAAGGGTGGGTGGTAAAATCAAATTATAATCCGAGTTTGTACCCGGAACTGTCGTTGATGCAAGTGTTGCCCAATCGAAGTAATATTCAGGTTGTTGGACAAACATTTCCTGTATTGGCCCAGTAATCACATTGATGTTGTGCGTATCATTCGAGCGTTGTAATTCTCCAGCGAGATCCACATAAAACGATAAGTTCGAAAGTGAATATGGGACGGGAAGATTGCCCGAATCTGATGGGTTTTGATAGGTAATCATCCAGTCGAGAGTTTCATTTGAGAAGGTAAGGTCAGCAAGATGCGTTAGATTCGAATAAGGAAGAACCATGGTTTCGAATGGATGAATCGCTTCAAGGTGTGCATAGGTTGTACCGGTGTAGAAATCATTGGTCGTTTGGCGCCATCGGTGTATTGAATCAATGTCGACTGCACCAGTGGTGTTGTTTGCCCAGAATACAATTTCCGATGAGATCAAATCGTCAGTTGGGTCAAAAGGGTTGAATGGCGAACCAATACAATCGATAATCCAGAATTCCTGTGGGCATTCAAGTCCATCAATCATTCCGCCTCCGTCTGTATCTGGGTTAGTCCAATCAGTTCCTGTTTGGTTTTCAACAGCATCAGGGATGCCATCACCATCAAAATCAGCAGGTAAGAGGTCATCGGTTGGATCATTTTCCGGGTTGGTCCCATCAAAATATTCATCACGGTCTCCAACGCCTCCAGCATCGGTATCACCCGAGACATCGTCCGTAACCCAGACATCTGTTGAACCGTTTAAGATTCCAATCCATGAAAGATCACAGCCAGTTGTCGTTTCAAAATAATTGTTCAAGCCGTCCAAGTCATCATCGAGTAAATTCGTACAAGGCTGGTTTGGGTCGGTGTTGTCAAAGACTTCATCGAAATCACTCACACCATCGGCATCTGTGTCGACAAGTGTCGGGTTCGAAAACCAACCGAATGTTCCGAGTAATTCTTGCCAGTCTGCAAGGCCATCACCGTCAGAGTCGGTATAATCATCATCACAATATTGCTGAGTTGTACCAATAGTGCCAGCGGCTGTTGCCGATGTGTGGCAGAAAGAACCGTTACGGTTTGAGACTTGCGTCACACCCGCATTTGGAGCGGTTGATACCCCTTGAATGGCATTGTTCACCGTACTCACATAAGCAAAAGGAATCCATGTCCCAGAAGTGTTGTACCATCCTACGCCACCGCTTGGGTTGAATCCTGTTCCATCTGTAACTTGAAGCTGGTTTGTACCTGAATTCCAAGTGACAATGGTCGTATCAAAGTTGATAATCGAGTCGCAAGGGTCTGTTCCATGCGAAACATTGCGTTCCTCGCCGTCGTTTATTCCGCCGAAATCGGTATCGGCAATATCCC
>JAPKCL010000190.1 GCA_028822955.1 Candidatus Poseidoniaceae archaeon | reverse complement strand
CGAAACCGCATTGACTGCTGAGACGCCGACGCCGTGAAGGCCTCCTGAGACCTTGTACGAACTGTTATCGAATTTGCCACCTGCGTGGAGTTTCGTCATGATGATTTCGGCTGCTGAAACGCCATAATCTTTGTGAATTCCAACGGGAATTCCTCTGCCGAAGTCCCGGACAGAGAGGGAATTGTCGGTGTTGACGGTGACTTCAATACTACCGGTGTGCCCTGCCAAGTGCTCATCGACTGAGTTGTCTACGACTTCCCAGATGCAATGGTGGAGGGCTGTTCCGTCGTGCGGGTCGCCGATGTACATGCCGGGTCGCTTTCGAACTGCTTCAAGGCCTTCGAGAACTTGGATGCTGGATGCTGTGTAATCGTCTGACAAAATTATTCCTCCGTTGGGTGCTCGAGATGGGGTTTTTATTGTTTCAAAAAGTGTCGGAAAGTTGTGTAATTGCTGAGATAATTTTGGACCGCAGTCCTCTTCTTCTCTACCCTTCCGCCCCTCTACATCTATACCCTGTGCCGAGGGGGTATAAAGGTACTGTAAAAGGGATGTCAAACCTCCCATTTTAGGAGCCAAATTCCCGTACTGAAAGTACCTTTTTTCGATGGAAAAAGTTTGCCAAAACAGTAGTCAAAAAAAGCCTAAAAACACTCTCGTTTCGAACGATTATTCAACACAATACAAGCGAGACCGTTAAGAAGCGTGCCAAAGTCGCCGAAAGCATGGCCAACCCCAAGATATGCGTATCTCTTGAAGAAACAACCGTGAAAGCAATGGTTGACGAAGCTGCACGTGCAGGAATTCAAGGCGCTAATATGATCGAAGTTCGTTTCGACCGGCTATACCTCAAAAAGCCTCAAGCAGTTATCTCTGAAGACGCAGAAGGAAATCGTGTTTCGACTATGCTCCCAGTCAATGAATGGCCAGTTCTCGACTTTGAAGAAGTCGATGTTGCAAAATCCATTGCTGCACTCAAAGAAGCAATTGCCCTTCCGGTTATTTTTTCTGTTCGTGCTGTACGAGACGGAGGACACTTCTCTGGAGACGAGAAGCAACGTCTTGTCATTCTTCAAGCCGCTATTGATTCAGAAGTCAAGTGGATCGACATTGAATTGTCAATCGAAGACAAAATCCGCAAAACCCTTGTGAAATCCGCCAAAGCCGCTAACTGCCAAATCATTGCATCTCAACATGATATGAACGGCACCCCAAGTTCTGAAGAAATCGTCACCTTTGTCACTTCAAACGGAGACAGTGGAGATATCGTCAAATTCTGCAGTACCCTCAAAGACCATCAAGATGCACTTCAACTCGTCGATGCTGCAAACACATTGAGTGCTCAAGATTCAACACCTCCTTACAGCATCATGGCACTTGGAAATGGCGGCGATTGGACACGTATTCACGCACCAACACTTGGCCAAGATTTGGTCTATGCAACCATGCGAGATGAATTCCGCCTCTCTGACAAGGGCCTCGTGAACGTTCGAGACCTCCAAGATGCTTGGAGACTCCTTGAGTATTGAACTCGAACAGAGCCCTTGCAAACAGGGTTTTTACGGTAACAATGAATTTCTTCACGCTTGACCGTCAGGTACTTCAGTAATTGATTGAGGCTGCATGTGCGCTGTAGGCACCGGATTGGGGAGTTGAACTACCTCTTTCGGAGGTGCGGTCATTGCAGGTTCCGAACCGAGTGGTGGTGACGAGATTGGTGGAGGTGTTGCTTGGTACTGAGCTGGCGTATCGAGCGACGGGACAATGTGTTGTGGTACTTCAGAGACCAATCCCGCTTTCATGTATTTGGCATTGAGAATAAACGGAATGGCGAGTGTCCCAAGCAAAACAACCAAGAAAACAAGAGAGACGGTGAACGGTGGAAGGATGAAACTGCGTTCTGTAGTAATGATTGTAATATCGGC
>JAPKCL010000083.1 GCA_028822955.1 Candidatus Poseidoniaceae archaeon | reverse complement strand
AAAACACCATTCAAAAACATCATTGATATCTTCTGGGTGAACCTTGAGTTCTCGAGCCTCTTCACCTGCTTCTCTTGGCTTCGCACTTTCGACTTGGACCTGCATTTTCTCTGCAGTATCGTCAATGGCTTCGCTTGAAAAGTCCAAAAATAATGCTCCACCCTCAATCGCCATGCCAATTTGACTCGCCAAGAGTGCATGAGAATGCGCATTCCAAGCATGCCGTACTGCATCAAAACTATGCCCGAGTGAAGCACAGATCCGACTCGCACCTAAACGTGAAAGTGCAATGGTTTCATTCGCATGGTTTCCATTACGTGGAATCTCTGAATAGACCGTTAACGCCATGATGGCCTCACCACATGCAGTATGCAAAGCAGCTTTGTTAATCAGTGCAAGGTCATGGTCTCTGCTCGCAAGAGCGACGGATTTCAAACGTGTTTCCGCCCATGTCAAATCATCTTTGGCGCCTTCAATATCACCGCTTTCATATTTGACCAATCCGAGTTCCATGCGGAGACGGCCTTCGAGTTGCAAATCCCTAGTCTCTGTATGTCGGGCAATGACAAGTGCTTCTTCAATGACATGCTGGAGACGGGTATCACCCAACATTCGGCGACGTACGAGTGAAAGTGTTGCTTTCTCTGCCGGTGAAAGTACTGTTTCAAGAATGGCGAGCAATTCAGCAGCATCGAGAAACAAAGCAGCTTCAGCAAGAGGCAACCATGTCGTCCAGTTCATCTCATCGCGCCAGGCTGTCAACGTATCCAGGTCGACAGGACCTTGCTCCCGCCAACGGGAGATGAAATAGCCTGGGGCACTTGGTAATTCGATTTCGGACATTAATTCTCATTCCTTTTAATCAAAGCAACTTGGGTAATAAAGGAAGATTCAGCAGCGATTCTATCTGTCTTGCCACTCCATCCTGCAGCACCATCATGGCCACCGCCTTCGCCACCAATCTGTTCTGCGACACTTGACATGAGTTCTCCAAGATGAATTCCTTTCATTGTTGTATGCCTGGAAGCGCGTGCTGTAAGCCGAGTTTCACCATCACGGAATCGACTGACTAAGGCAATCTCTGCCCCTGTGCCAATCAGAAGGCTGGCTAGCCGGCCTTCGAGCGTTCCCGAATAGGTGTGGACTACATTCCAAGGACCTGACTCGATTGATTTTGCTCTTTCCAAACCTCGTAAAAGACTACCTCGTTCGCTAGGAGTGGTTGTTTCAGTTTCAATATACTCGACGAAGGAAGCGTAATCTAAGTCATCACCTGTTAACAAATCAACCGCAGTTTGGAACGCACCCTTGTCAGCATGGCGGAATCTTCCTGTATCGGTTAACAAGCCCGCTAAAAGCATCTTTCGAACAACGAGAGAACGAGATTCGGGAGAGTGCTTGGTGAGATATGAATCAACAATTTGTGTAGTAGCACGAACATTCCATTGTAGAAGCAGGTCGTCCTCACCCAATTGCCAATCACAAGTAGCATGATGATCAAGAACGCAAACGGGGATGCCAGGTGGTAAACTGATTCCAACTTGACCAGGTGCTGCAGCATCGACCACAATAATTCCACCGAGTACAGGAGGCCAAACAGTTTGGTGTTCAGACAATTTTCTGAATGGGGCTTGAAGAGATTCAACCATTCGTTTTGCAGTACGACCCAAATGCAATCCACATGCCATCAAATTTGGATGAGCGGAGGAGAGAGCGACGGCAGAACCAATTGTATCCATGTCGCCATTTTTTCCAGTGATTATTGGAACGGCTCCTCTCGAACATGCATCTGTGAGCCAAGAATGAAAAGACTCGATATCTTCGGCGTGCTCGGAAGAACTCATGCGTTTTCAGTCCCCGCAAGCATTTGTTTCAATTGATTGTATGTTGATAACAGTTCAGCCTCACGGTCAGTAAAACGTTCAAGGTGTTCTTTCAACGTAACAAGAGTATCTTCCAAATCCTTGAGCAATGCCGGGCGGTCAAACACTTCAACCATCACGCCACCCATTTGTTGATGCAATGCCAGATCATCTGGCTGATTCTTTACCGATTCTACAGTTGTTTCCAGTTCAAGCACTTGCGCACGAAGATTAGAGAGTTGCTGACGTGCTGCTTGCACTTCTTTAACGACCACTTGGAGTTGTTCGATATTGTCCATACTCTCACCTGTTGTTCTCACTGGGTTTTGGTTGATGAACCCTCGGACCGGTCAACAAGAGAAGAGAGGAGTGAATCGACTGCCATGAGTCCTCGCATTCGAGTATTCCACATCGCTCTCAAATCCTTCGACTTGTGCTCATGTAGTTGAAATGAAAAACTCTCTTGATCGGATGACCAAAGAACTGCCTCATCGGTTGTAAGTGCGTCAGCAAGAGCCTTCGTGTCAGCAATCGATTTTGATTGTACTGAAAGGGTAAGCGACCAAGAGGTTGCCATGTGAAACACTCCTCGGAGTGTATTCACTCTTCTTCAGTAATCTCACCAGCAGCAAGAGCACGCTCATAGTCGAGTGCAGCTTGTTGTGCGATGAAGGCCATATCAGCAGTGGTAGCACCTTCGACTGAACGTCGAAGAATACGGCTGTTGGTATCGGATGCCCGAGTGAATGGTTCCCATGCGCCACCTGCAAAGGTGTGTCCGCACTTTCCGCATGCCCAGATTCCGACAGAGAGTCGGCCGACTTTGCGGTATTGACAGACCGGACAGGTGTACTTTGCTGTCTTTTTAGCGAGTGCAGCACCTGAGTTACGTCGTACGGATACACCGTATCGTGCTCCAAATCGTGCTGTTGCGCCTGCTTTTTGAGTTCGTTTTGCCAATCAGTTCCCCTCCTGGAGTGCTACGAGTTTTCGGAGTTCAGCACATCGGAGATGTGCCACACCAAATATCTCTGCAAATTCGGCCGGCGTGAACACACCTCTTAACCCCTTTTGTAGAGAATGAAGGTGGCCCTCGTCTCCGAGAGTGATGTGAATACGTTCATCGCCACCAAGTTCTTCCTCTTCTGAAGGGTCGTAGACATAGCGTCCACCTACACGAGTGAATGATGCCATAATAGGGGCGCCCTTCACCTTTAGAGTGTAATCTTCGCCAACGTCAAAACGTTCAGCAGGAACGATTGCAGTTCGCAAAGCAGCAATAGCAGCAAGGCCACATGCGTCGAAGATATTACCGCCATCTGAGAGAACATGGATGTCAATCATGACACCCCAAACTTTCTCGCCGGGAACAATACACAAACTTTCCATGTCGATACAACCGGATTCACGAATTCCACGGTCTACGACTCGACCAAGTTCGATCGATTCTGGAGAAGGTGGTCCTGGCTCATACTTTTTGTGAGCTACAGGGCGCAATTCAGCACTGCACATGAGTGAACCTTGGGCTGGACGGTCTGGCCAAGGTGTACGAAGTTCAAACTTGACACCAGCGTAAACGATTGTTTTACCCATTACAACTTTTGCAGAACCTTCTGCATTGTAGAGGCAATTAACTTCCAAACTGACTTCACGGCCATCCCATTGCCCTCGACCGTCAAGTCGAGTATCGGATTCAGCGAGGCGAGCGAGTTCTTGACGAAGTAATGTTGGAACGAGTTCTACCATCAGTTCTCACCTCCTTCGTATCGGCGCTTAAGTGCATCAACCATGACTTCATGGATTTCTGCGGCTGCTTTGAAATTGTATTCCATAGCGAGATTGAATTCGTCTGGGGAAAGGTCTCCATCCATTTGTAAGAAAGCGACTTCACCGGTGTTTGGTAAAATCCCAACAGGCAAATCTGCTTGTCCATAGTTATCTTCTGCCTTGTCGAGGTCGAGAACAACGGTATCTTCGACTTTACCTGATGCAACGCCTACGATGAGGTCACGCATTGGGATTCCAGCATCAGCAAGAGCAACTGCTGCTGCGGTAAGACCGGCACAGCGAGTTCCTGCTTCTGCAGTTAGAATTTCGATTTCAACACGGATTTTAGAACGTGGGTAACGTTCAACGAGAACGACCGATTCGAGTGCTTCAGCAATTACTTTGGAAATTTCTCGGGAACGGCGGTTGAATCCAGGTCGGATTCGGTCGCTGGTCGAGAAAGGAGCCATGTTGTAACGAACGTCAATAACCGCTCGGTCTTGGCGTTGAATCTTACGTGGGTGCGCTTCCATAGGTCCATACACTGCAGCAACTGCAACGTTCAATCCATGCGTAACCATTGCTGATCCAACAGCAGCAGGTAATATTCCTGCTTCGATGGTCACTGGTCGCATTTCGTCAAGCTTGCGTCCGTCCAGTCGTAGACCGTCGTCGCGTAATAATTTTACATCACCGTATCCGCCCATTAAGCATCACCATTTGTTGGAGCATTCATTTCAAGAGCAGACAATTCTGCTTCGAATGTGTTTTTGTGTCCAGAGGCCTGAACTAAATCGATTGCTTGGCGAGCCCAAGCAATTCCGTCTGCATCACCATCGACCCAGACTCTGCCGTTTTCACCAACGATGATACGGCAGTCACAAGCTTCACGAAGTCGTTGGATGGTAGCATTACCTTCTCCACGAAGACGTTCGATGTGAGTAATTGGTACAGAGTGAACCGTACCTTGATTGAGGCGTCGTAGGCCAACACCTTTCATGGTGAGGACAACATTGTGGCATTCATCAACTTCTTGAACACGTGCCAAAACGACATCGCCAATACCCATGTGTTGACGGGCAGCCCCGAATTCGACTTTCCATGGAGCCAAAGACATTGGCAAAAGACCTTGGAAAGGACCGTTGACATTCATGAACCAGAGATTGTTACGGACTTCAGCCACAGTAGCGACAATCAAGTCACCGGAACGTGGCATGTAAGCACTGTTAATTGGATCAACAGAGACCGTGTTATTGAGTTGCTTTACCCACCCGAGACGGGTAGCAATGATTGTTTCATTATGTGCGATTGCACCACTTCCTACGCGCATCCCAGAAGATGGCCCAATAGCCATACCTGGGGTCACGAGGCGCAGCTCGGCGCCGTTTTGACCGTTGGACATTTCTTTCTCTCCATTCGTGGCGAATCGCCATCCCATGATAAAACCGACCCCTTGCGCTTCTAAGTAAACGCACGGACCTCAAGTCACAATTCCTTGCATTCAGTGTCTGATGATTGGTTCATGAGTTTACCAATTATGGTATCTTTCATGCCAGCAGGGATTTCAATAATTCCGGCCCAAGAACCGTTTTCTAACCACTGTTCTTTTTCCAAATAGGGGCGAAGGATGCGTGAGGCGGAACCATAGGCAGAACCCGGCACTCGTATCGCAAGTCGAATCGATTCAAAAGAGAGTGGAATCATTGGTTTTAACAATTCCAAGGCATCTTTGACTTGGTCGTCTAACCGCTTGAACGGGTCGACAGAATACCTTGATTCCTCGAGAGCCAATTCGATTCGAGTTTTGGGGTGTGGACTCTTTGTTTTCGGATCCACTGCTTGGGTGTGGATTTCGTGAACAATTTGCTGACGCATTTCTTCAACTCTCGCCTTGCGTTGTGAAGTTGTCAGTTGGATACTTCCTTTAGCGAGAATTATTTTTGCAATCTCCAAAATATCTTGAGTTGCGAATGTCTTTTCGATTGCATCTGCTGTAGGACGTTCTCCACCACGTATATCATGAAATACTTCATCCATAGCGAGGAAATGATTGAGATCAACAGTTTCTGGTTTCGATTTAAAGTCCTCAACCAAATTCGGATCGACCAAAAGTTCGTAGCGTTTTCCGCCTTTCTCCATCCGTGCAAGAACGGCATCATCTAGACTGACCATAGTATCCCTCAGTTGGTGAAAAGAGCGACGGCATTTGAACGTGGTTATTCAAAATCACTCTTCAAGTGGCTTGAGACGGTCAATTTGCTTGTTGACTTCTGAACGGTCGAGTACACGATATCCATCCCCATCAACAACAGTGACTTCAACCGCTTCACGGTTGAGTTCAGTATCATTCGCACTGCGGAGTGCTTCAAGTCCGAGTTTCATTGCAGCATTGAGCGTAAGTCCTTCTTTCCAATTTGATTCGAAGTATTCGATGACAGTGTTACGTCCGCTTCCAATAGCGCCAGCATGATAAGACTGGTAAGCACCACTTGGGTCGGTTTCATAGAGGTGAATTCCGTTAGCGTCAACCCCACCGATGAGAAGTGCAGTTCCAAATGGTCGGGAACCACCGTACTGGGTGAATGATTGTTTGAAATCGCAGATTTTCTTGACAAGAACATCAACAGGTACACTTGCTGCGTATGTAATACGGTTTACTTGAGCATCAACTCGAGCTCGAGCAACCAATTGACGAGCATCTGCAACTAATCCTGAAGTAGCAACACCGATGTGATTATCAATTTTGAACATCTTTTCAATAGATTCTGGAATAATAAGGCGGCTGACAATACGCTTGTCACAAACCAATACAACCCCTTCACGGAACTTCAGTCCAGCAGTGGTTGTTCCACGCTTTACTGATTCTCTTGCGTATTCAACTTGGAACAATCGTCCGTCTGGGCTGAATGTAGTAATTCCATGGTCATATCCTCTTCCGCTTGGTTGCATATCTTCACTCTCATTGTCTCGTTCAATCGACGCTTTATGAGGATGAGGGTTCACACGAATGAATCCCCGCTCAAAGGCCGTGACATTCTTGTTAACTCGCCACCCCATTTGAACCCTCACCAAAACACACCTCACCCCTAAACTCATCAAATAGGGCGATGTGCGTTCAACATGCGTGTTGCAGTACTCTCTTCTGGTGGAAAGGATTCTGCCGCTGCGTGGTGGTGGGCAATGTGCCGAGGGTGGGATGTGACTCATCTGGTAACTGTGCGGATTACAGGTGGCGATTCTTGGATGTTTCAAGTCCCTGGAACTCATCTCGTGGAGCATCAAGCCCAACTCGCAGGGATCGAATGGGTAGAAGTTCATTCGGTAGGGGAACAAGAAGTTGAAATTACCGACCTTGAAACTGCATTATCTCAATTGGATATTGATGGTGTCGTCAGTGGGGCATTACGTTCTGATTACCAGAAGAGTCGGATTGAACGAATGGCTGAACGCCTCAATATCAAAAGTTGGACTCCCCTTTGGCATCAGAAAAGTGAATCACATATGCACGGCCTTATCGAAAATGGATTCGAGGTATTCATCACTGGAGTGAGTTGTGAAGGCTTAGGAAAGGAGTGGATTGGTAGAACTCTCAATTTCGCTTTGCTAACAGAACTTGAAGAACTTGCTCGCAAATATAGATTCAATGTTGATGGCGAGGGTGGAGAATACGAAACTCTTGTGACAGGAGGGCCGCATCTACCTGGAAAACTCGAACTAACTGGCTCCGTCGACTGGGATGGAGTTCGAGGAACCTTTGTAATTGAGTGTGGTCAAGCAATCGCTTGAACACTCTCAATTTCAAAG
>JAPKCL010000189.1 GCA_028822955.1 Candidatus Poseidoniaceae archaeon | reverse complement strand
CCCTATAGCCCTTGATGTCACACGCTGCCAAGGCTTTGATGATCCATTCTTCAAGAAGTTGAATGATAGCAGCAACCGAGACCTCGCCTTCTAAATCCCATTTGAATATAGGATAGGCAACCAGTTGTCCAGGTCCATGCCACGTCAAGCCACCACCTCGGTCAACCGGATGTGTAGCATAGTCTTCTGGCGGTAGAATGCCGTCGTTACGAGCTCTCGGCCCGACAGTGACGATTTCAGGATGTTCCATGATGAGAAGTGTATCTGGGATCTCGTCATCGATGCGTTGTTTCTGCAACTGTTTCATCAAATCAAGGGCATGGGTATAGTTAACCACGCCTTCAAGGCGGACATCGACTTCTCGGTTTCCGCCCATACCCTATGCCAAAGCGTAGTAATCCATCAATCCATGCCTTGTTAGAATTGGCCGGTTGAACCAAATCCACCTTTTCCTCGTTCCGTTTTTCCGAGGTTTTCAACCGAAGTTTCTACAATATTAACTTGAGGGACTGGTGCAAAGAGAAGTTGTGCTACACGCTCACCTTTGGCAACAATGAATTCTTTCCCTTCACCAATCCAGGTGGCCAGTATCATAAGTTCTCCACGGTAATCTGAGTCAATTGTTCCCACACCGTTTGGCATAATCATTCCTTTTTTCCCAAGTGATGAGCGGCAACGGAGCTGACCCTCCCATCCTTCGGGGATGGCTACTGCGAGGCCTGTTCGAATCATTGAACTCTTTTTCGGCATAACTTTGGTTTCTTCAAGTGCATACAAATCCCAGCCAGCAGCTTGTGACGAGCCTTGGGTTGGTAAACGAGCCTCTTCATCGAGTCGAGCGAATTGTACGGTAAGTTGGACTCTTTCCATGCCTTTGCTAGGCTAAAGGGGTTCTTGACGCTTGTCTTTGTAATCTTTGAATCTACCGGAACACATAACGCTATCATGAAAGGGTGCCTTTCACGAACGGTAATGGGAGGGCATAATGTGTCCCAAATCGATGATGCTGTTGAATGCTAAATATGCTGATATGTAATGATTCAGTCTTTTTCCAACCCACCGGCCAGAATTTTCATCTTCGGCATTCATTAAGTTTATACCATTTTTTTGGGACGTCATTTCATGGGGAAAAAGTTCATCTCAATTACAATAGTTTGTCTCATGGCTTTGATGAGTGTATCTTTCGCATCACCCTCTCTGATTCAGAACAGTGAGATTTCATACTTATCTGAAGGCTTTGAAGCCTCCAATGTCATTATGCCACTCAGTCAATTGAACGTTGCTGGCTTCCAAGAAGGTTCGATTTATTCAAATTCGACGCTCTCTTCAGGAGGCGACCACACCTGCGCAATCATCGACAACGGTTCAGTCTCCTGTTGGGGATTGGGTTCGAAAGGTCAACTTGGCAACGGTGGTGTTTCAACTCAATATTCTCCAACATTGGTTACTGGCTTGGGAGTAGGGCGAACTGCGGTAAGTATCTCGGCAGGATACTCCCACACGTGTGCAGTTCTCGATAATGGCGAAGTAGCATGTTGGGGCGAGAACAACGTGGGGCAACTTGGAAATGGTGGCAACTCTGATTCCTCAATCCCAACACTGACCAATAGCCTTGGTGTGGGGCGGACTGCTGTGGAAGTTTCAGCAGCAATGGCACATACCTGTGCCATCCTTGACGATGGATCAGTCGTTTGCTGGGGAAGTGGGAATTACGGTCAAATTGGTAATGGTGCTAATTATGATACGACTTCCCCTCTTCTCACAAGCGCACTTGGTTCAGGACAATCGGTCATTGCGCTTTCATCGGGCGGCTACCACAGTTGTGCTGTTCTTGACAACGGAGAAGTCGTCTGTTGGGGATTCGGGGTTAACGGTGAACTTGGTAATGGAGGAACATCAAATGTAAACACTCCCACACTTACCAAC
>JAPKCL010000082.1 GCA_028822955.1 Candidatus Poseidoniaceae archaeon | reverse complement strand
CCGTAATACAGCAATTTCCTTCGCTTGACTTTGCACCAAACGCTGCAAACTCAAGACGATCGTGATGGCTGCGATTGAGGCAATCATCACGGTAAAGGGAACGGTTGTTCGCTTGGTCCCCTCCAAATCTTGCCGCATGACTTCGACCGGTTCATTCTGTCCACGGTCTCGTACGCGTGCATCCAATTCAGTCGATTCAAGAGAAGTGTCAACCAGTTGTTTAACTGCATCGATCTCTTCACCTTCATACTCTTGAGTATTCGGCAAATCATACGAAGGCGTGCCTTCAACATCCAAAACAATCGTGTTGCTTGTGCCAACAACATTACCTGTGAGTCGAGCCATTCCAGTATCGGAAAGGTAGCCTACAACATATTGACCAGAATCTGACGGAAACAACGTTCCTTCAGGTGCCATAATCACATGCAGAGGGTGGTAGCCAGTTCCAACAACAGTGAAAGAAGCACTCGTATTTCCGGCACTGATATTCACCGTATCTCCGAGCTCGATTTCAAGAGCCTCAGTGACGTGTGCATCAATAACAATTTCATCGCCAGCAACTGCTGTTCGACCTGTCGAATGCCCTACTGGCATCCAAACGCGGTCAGCATTTGCATTTGCAGGAATACCGTGCCAGAAAGAGTTGATGATGTGCTCTCCCGTGTCATTGGTGTGAAACATCGTACCTTGAGTGACGGTGCGTCCTTCACATGATTCAAGAGAAAAAGAGGCGACTGAGTTTGATGCAAATTCCGATGTCAGAGAATCACAGAAGGCATTGACTTGTTCGGGGCTCCAGGTTGCACTGCGGTTGTCAATCCAAACATCTGCAAGATTAGCACCGCCGTCTTCATCGGCTTGCATGGTATCGTACATGCCGCCAAGATTGTGCGCATAGCCTCCAAAGGTAATGCCAGCAAATACGCCGACAAACACCATCAAAACAACAGCAACAAGCCGGAGTTTTGTACGCCAAAGGCTGCGAGCCAAGCGCTTATTGAGTAGATTTGACATCCTAAGACCTCCAATCAAGCTTCTTCGTCTGAACTGTCCATCTTTTCATCCGAGATGATTTTACCACTGTCTATTCGAATAACTCGGGTTGCATACTTGACTAACTCTTCATCGTGAGTGACAAAAACTGCGGTGATGTTCTCTTGCTTACAAGCGTGAACCAAAACCTCCATGACTTTGTTTGAAGTTTCAGTGTCAAGATTTCCGGTTAATTCATCTCCAAGAAGAAGAGTCGGGCGCTTAGCAATACTTCGAGCAATAGCAACGCGCTGTTGTTGGCCACCACTGATTTCGCCAGGGAAGCGGTTGACTTCTGCTTCGAGTCCAACCAATTTGAGTAATTCTTTGGCTCGCTCAGCATCCTTCTTTCCAGCCAATTCTTGGATAAGGAGAATGTTTTCAAGGACAGAGAGGTCTTGAAGGAGATTGAAAAACTGGAAGACATATCCGATGTTTTTGCGTCGGAACGATGTCATTTTTTCAGAATGCTTTCGAGGGACTTCGACGCCTTGGAAGATGTAACTTCCATCGGTTGGGCTGTCGAGGGCCGACAAACAATTGAGAAGCGTAGTTTTCCCCGAACCTGAAGGACCCAATAGAATGACTCGTTCACCTTCATGAATTTCCAAATCAATTCCATCAAGTGCTTTGACGACTCCAGCAGGCGTCTCATAGTGGCGTTTTAGTCCGGTCATGTTGAGTAATGTCATTGTTTCACCTTCGGATTTAAATGATTTAAGAGGGGGAAAGGATGTTTGAACTACGACTCTTTTCCTCTGTATTTATTTTACTGGTAGGCAGGTTAAGAACTTCACGCCAAAATCTCTTCTCACGAGATGTTTCGGTCAATACAAGCCAGATTCTACACTACAATGCAATATCATCGAGCCATACACTTGATGATGGAGTGAGTTGTCGGCGATACATGCGAAGTATGGCTATACTGCTGGTTGGGCTTCTGCTCTGTGCGCCGATGGTCTCTGCATGTGAGACTGAGGCTGCCAATGCACTGGTCGGTAAATTCCCCTCTCCAACGGGTATTTCACCCGACAAAGATGATTCATTGAGAGAGACTGCTCGTATCGCAGGAATTGGGCATGAAACGGCTCGCCACATGCTATGGCGTGTGCTGATGGGTGAGACGTTCACTGAACTTGAAATCGCTTTGGAAATTGACCGTGCCATGGTCGAGAACGGTTCGAACCCTGAATGGAAGAGTTTCGATACCATCGTAGCCAGTGCTGAAAACGGTGCGATTCCTCATGGCGACCCTGAGAACAACGGCGCAGGTCCAAAGATTGTCGAAGTCGGTGATGTGGTCGTTGTTGACCTTGGTGCCCGAGTCAACGATTGGGTCAGTGACGTGACTCGAACCTATATCGTCGGACCGACAACAAACGAGACGATCATCGAAGTCTACATGGCCGTCTATGATGCTCAAAACTTAACCTTCCCAGTGATTGAAGCAGGTACGCCGGCTTGGTTGCCAGATGACATCGCACGAACTCACATTGAAGACCAGGGCTATGGTGAATATTTCATTCACAGTCTCGGCCATGGGTTTGGCGTTTGTGTCCACGAACCGCCTTTGCTTTCCAGCGGCACTGATGACCCGTTGTTTGGACTCTCATACAATGAACAACTGCTTGCAGTTTGGGATGCAGTTACTGTAGAGCCCGGGATTTATCTCGATGGATGGTTCGGCGTTCGAATTGAAGATGATTTCTTAGTCAACCAAGAAGGCCATGAATTCCTCACTGCTGATTTACCTCGTGACCTTGACTGGTTCATGATTGAAAAAGACGATTACGAAGCACTTGAATGGCACACAGAGGATGCTGCTGATGAAGATGAAGGCGGCATAAGTGAAATCCTTCCCGCACCATTGAGTGGACTAGAATCAATCATGCTCTTGACATTAGTTGCTGCAGCATTAGGCCGCAGTCGTGACGAGTTGTCTGAAATTGATTGTCCTTGATTCAAGAACAGGTCAACGTTTTGGTTGAGGTTCTCAAAAGGGAAGAGAGCTCTTGCAAAGGGTACCAAAGTGTACGCATACATACACATGGGCCCCCCTTTGAAATAGAAAACGACTCAACTCTTATTTCATAGCAGTTAGTGGTAACGCTATGGTCGAAATTCAATGCCCTCATTGTGATAAAAGTGTTGAATTAGAGGATGGCGTTTTTGGATTATTTGATTGTCCACATTGTGATGAAGAATTCGCCTGGGAAGATGATGAAGATGTTTCAAACGAGCACACAACCAATCCTCCAGTGATTAGCGGGGTAAAAATTGGAATCGGAATCGTCGGTATTGTCCTACTCTTGTCGATCATAATTTTATTATTTGTGGTTGGGAGTGCAATGAGTGCACTTGGGCAAATGGGTCAGTGAAACTTGAACACCTTAGTGTTTAGAAACAAGTTTGAGAATAGAATAATCGAATATAGATGATTCGCAAGGGTCTATCCGAATACCCATTGAAACAGATATTGAATTTCAAAGGGGTTGCAGTCGGTTGGTGCAAACGGTATCCTATCATGAATTTCTCACGCGTGGGTATCGCGAGGGATTTGTATGAGTCGGGTCTACACATTATAGACACCACCAGTTACCGTGTGAAATATAGCAAAGACCCCAAACAAAAGTGGGAACAACACCAGTGACGGTAAGATATACTGCCACTTTGAAGTTGGTTTGTCTTTCGGCAGGATGTTCTCGACAATAAGATACGGGGCAGTAATTGCCGAACCGTAGAGCAAGAGAACATACGGTGCCGCTATCAAGACAATTGGATTCAAGGTTAGAAGTAGCATAGGCACCATGAAGAGTTGTTCGGTGAGCATACCGTACACTCCAGCGGTCCAAAAGACTGATTTACGACTAAATGAATACCTGGTAAACAAATACGTCCAAAAGAGTGAAAATGGAATCCAGTAACACTGACTGATAAGAATGTCCATTTGTGGGTCAGGATGGAACAGTGTTCCTCCGCCAAACTCATTCTTAGCGTAGCCGGTCGCAATGGCGCTTAGTTCAAAGAGCATCGAAAAGGCATAGACCGTGAAAAATGCCTTCACAGTTACTCCGCTTAGTGTACTAAATTTAAGACGGCGGCCACCGAGAAATAGCAGTGAAAATACCACACCCATAATCATCACCGCCTGACCAAGCAAGACAAACAAAATTGAAATTGCTAGCAAGACCCAGATTTTCTTTTTCTGTTCCCGCGGACAGTCGGGATTGAGGAAGACCGTGCCCGCTGTCTCATCTACCATAGTACAGCCAAGGCAAGACAAGGTAAAGATTCCAATGTCTCTTATGGGCTGGTACAGATAACCGACATATCATTCCCGTGAAATCGCAAGGGTTCTTACGAACCCCCTCAAGACATTATGGAGAAGTACAATGAGTATTCAGTCCCCCAGCACACTGGTTACCCTTTGATTAGAGCTAAACTAAGAATACGGCCCAATCCTTATTCCTCAGTAGTTTCTAGAACTCACATGGCCGAAATTCAATGCCCACATTGTGAAGAGGATATCGAATTGGAGAATGATATCTTCGGATTATTTGATTGCCCGCACTGTGGCGAGGAATTCTCATGGGATAAGATGAAAGAAGAAAGTTTGTTTGATTCCGGTAAATCAGCACTCAGATTGATTGTAAAATGGGGTTTATATCTCTCTTTAGCAGTTTTTACCCTATCGGTTATCTCTTTTATTCCCTTGGTGATTATAGGAGATTCATGGGATGGCCTACTTGCTTCATTAACGATGTTTATGGCTTCTGGACATATACTCTTAATAAGCCTAATATTGGGAGTTTTTGCAATATTCATCGGAGTGTACAAAGATGACTGAAACTGGACTTGATGTTTTGTAGGCATCAAGTTTGACTCATCGACCCTATTTGCCATAAGGTGTAAAATTCACAAGAGTCGCTCAAGTTGATCCTGTAATCGTGACAATTTGCCACCAGCCCATTCTTGGACACGCTCTCCGTTGATGAATATCGCATTGAATGGAAGGATATCAATTTCTGAAACCCATGGCTGAGCGAGCTTAAAACCCCCCATGCCAGGTGTATCGAGTAGGATTTTGCCAAAGCGGACATTCTCTGGCACAGTATCGCTGCCAAACCAAGTGTTCAACTCTTCAGCCCATTCAACACAGGCTTGACAATCGTTCTTGCTAAGTATCAAAACTGCAATTGGAACACTCAGAAATTCTTCCCAAGATTTCTGGTCAAGGAGTTCAAGCTCGGTCATCTCAATCACGTTAAGCGGGAGTGAATGTGGACTGTGAAATCACAGTGCACAGGCCATATCAGAGCCACAGCACATTGGTGACTTGATTTTACCACAGCCTGTAGGGCAACGTGCAACAGCCACATTACGGCCATCTGCAGTTGTGATGGTGTCGTGAACAAGTTCACATTCACACTTAGCACATTTCATTCCGACGACGCCCATTCCACACGATGCACATGAATATTGAATCATGGCCATGCCAAGGAGGCTGGGTGTATATCGGTTTCGATGAAACAAGCAGTGGTTTCAAGCAAGGTCAAAACGATCTGCGTTCATGACCTTGTTCCATGCTCCGATGAAATCTTGGACGAACTTGTCCTTGTTGTCATCTTGAGCATAGACTTCAGCAATGGCTCGAAGTTGAGAGTTGCTTCCGAACACGAGGTCATAGCGAGTCGCTCGGCGAACAAGTTCACCGGTCGAACGGTCATGTGCTTCATACGAATTGCTTCCAGTAGCCTTCCATTGAACATTCATATCAATGAGTGTGGTAAAGAAGTCATTCGATAGATTGGAATTGTCACTGAACACGCCACGGTCGTCAGAACTGACGCCCATTGAACGAAGACCACCGACAAGAACGGTCATTTCTGGTGCAGACAATCCAAGCAGTTGTGCTTTGTCAAGCATCATTTCTTCTGGACTGACGTTGTAGTTCTTCAACAAGAAGTTACGGAATCCGTCGGAAACAGGTTCGAGAACTGCAAAGGAGGCAACATCAGTTTGAGCATCGCTCGCATCGCCACGGCCAGGCATGAATGGAACTTCAGCACCTGATGCCATTTCGATTCCAACGTTACCTGCAAGAACAATGGTGTCAGCAACGCTTGCACCATGGGATTCTGCGAGGGGGGTAAGAGCAGCGAGAACCTTCGATAGTTGTTCAGGCTTATTCGCAGCCCAGTCCTTTTGAGGGGACAGACGGATACGAGCACCGTTTGCACCGCCACGCATGTCAGAGCCTCGGTATGTTGATGCACTTGCCCAAGCGGTTTCGACCATTTCAGAAACTGAAAGGCCAGACGACTTGATGGCTTGCTTCAATGCAGAGACATCGTATGATGTGCTTCCGGATGGAACTGGATCTTGCCAAATAAGTTCTTCAGAAGGAACATCTGGTCCAAGGTAACGAGACTTTGGTCCCATGTCACGGTGAAGCAACTTGAACCAAGCACGAGCGAACGCATCGCCAAAGGCATCTGGGTTCTCGTGGAAGTGCTTGGAAATCTTTCGGTATTCTGGGTCACGGAGTATTGCCATGTCAGCAGTTGTCATCATGGTTGGAACCTTGATTGAATGGTCTTCAACATCGGGTGCCATGTCTTCAGGGTCTGGGTTCGCAGGTGTCCATTGGTTTGCACCGGCTGGACTCTTGATCAGTGTCCATGAGTCTTCATGCTTGAAGAGGAGGTCAAAGTAACCGTTGTCCCATTGAATTGGGTTTGCGGTCCAAGCACCTTCGATACCGCTGGTAATGGTGTCGCGGCCTTTTCCTGAGCCGTGGGTGTTTGCCCAACCTAATCCTTGTTCTTCGATTGATGAGCCTTCAGGTTCTGAACCAACTTGGCCAGCATCTCCAGCGCCGTGAGCCTTTCCGAAGGTGTGACCACCAGCGGTAAGTGCAACGGTTTCTTCGTCGTCCATTGCCATACGGGCAAAGGTTTCTCGAATGTCTTGAGCACTTAGGAGTGGGTCAGGATTCGAATTTGGACCTTCTGGGTTGACGTAAATGAGTCCCATTTGAACGGCTGCCAGTGGATTGTCAAGAGATTGGCGAGTGTCTCCGTATCGGTTGTCACCAAGCCATTCATCTTCAGCTCCCCAGTAAATATCTTCTTCAGGGTGCCAAATATCTGGACGGCCGCCACCGAATCCGAAGACCGGTCCACCCATCGATTCAATAGCCACAATTCCGGTCAAAACCAAGAGGTCAGCCCAACTGATTTTGTTTCCATACTTTTGCTTAATTGGCCAGAGAAGACGTCGTGCTTTGTCGAGGTTTCCGTTGTCAGGCCAACTGTTGAGAGGAGCGAAGCGTTGTGCTCCAGTACTTGCACCACCGCGGCCATCACCGATTCGGTAAGTTCCTGCAGCGTGCCAGGTCATTCGAATAAAGAAAGGCCCGTAGTGACCGTAATCAGCAG
>JAPKCL010000081.1 GCA_028822955.1 Candidatus Poseidoniaceae archaeon | reverse complement strand
CCAGTCGAAATTGACTTGCGGCATCTGATCCATGGTATTGAAGGAACCATGTGGGAATCCTCCTTTGCAGCCATGCATGCGATTGATACCCCTTGGAATTCCTGGCCTTCTCTCCATATTGTTCAAAGTATGCAGGTGGTTTTAGTCCTCAGATATTGGTATCCACCATCGACTACTCGCCTGCGAATAGCACACGCCTTACTCCTCATCATGTGGATACTACTCGTCATATCGACCATGACCATCAAACAACACTATGTCTGGGATGTTGCAACTGCAATGTTGTTGGCTGGCCTAGGTTGGGTGTATTGGATGAAACCGTGCCTTGAGCGATTGAAGACTGAAGAATACATCAAACAGTTCGATGCCCGAATGGCACTTGATTAACCAAATATTTGCCCGACTAAATCCGGTCGTGTAAGATAGATAGTTAGACTAACTCCAGCCATAATCATCATCCAAGAACCGACCAGTTTGATCATTCCCGTCGCACGCTTTAGGAAGTTAATCATCACTTGACGACCAAGGCCTACCATGGTCGTAACAAGAACCATTAGAACCAATAATCCAACCATCAAGCCACCGATTCCAATTCCGGTAGCTGTGCGTCCAAGCGTACTGAGATAGATTACAAACGGAAGAACTGCTGCTGCTGTACAATCGATAGATGCTGCTGCATAGCCAATGCCATAGAGATACATATTCCGACGCGGCGTGAATGTTTCATCTGCTTCGGTCGTACTGTATTTGCGAACAAGTCTGTCGACAAATCCCATTAAGTGCGAAGTGATTCCAAGTAACATCATCGTACCTAAAACAATCAAAAGTACTGCAATAAAAATGGCGATATAATGAACAGCCCCAGACTTGGTAAATGCTTCACCCATTACCAAAGCGACAATACCAATTCCGGCAAAGAAAGTCCACATACCAACACCAGAGAGAAGCCCAATCACCAATGAACTGGGCATCTTTGTTTTGAGTTTACCCGCTTCAATCAATTCATCTTCCCGAGCACCTAATGAAAGGTAATAGGAGATGAATCCCGGAAGAACTGGGAAAGCACATGGAGAAAAGTAGACCAAGATGGATAAAACCATTCCGAGAATAAAAACGGCAACATACGAAGTGCTTGGTTCCTCCCAAGCTAGTCGCGACGAAATCAAATCTGCAGCGACTTTATCTGAAGGATTAGCAGTCAGGACATCCTCCATTGTATCATCAAAACTCGACCAGCCATCGGTTGGAGTTCCCGTCGATTGTTTTTCTATGATGTATCCTTCTTCATCGATAATGAGGACAACAGGAATCTGACCCGTGCCACCTGTAGTAAACAAGCGAACAGGGTCAGTCGTAGAACCATCTTCGAGAATGGCTGCGGAAGTAGAGCCGATACCAGTGGCATAATACGGCACATGGTAGGCACCTGAGGATTCGTTTAGGTAGGGAATATCTTCACCATACCAGGCACCATACGCAAAGATATTGAGAGTCTTTCCAGATGCATTAGCCATTGATTGCCAGTTATCCATTTCCTTCTCAATATGCTCTTGGACAGCATGGCAGTTACTGCAATCGTGTGCCATCAAATCAAGAATAATGATACTTCCACGGTGCTCATCAAGCGAAATCCAACCTGTCGAATTTGCCAAAGGTTGCTCAACATCACTCCTGTTCAGAGATTCAAAAACGATGTTTGGAATCGGTGCTGGATCAGCATCCGAAGCAAATATATCATCCATACTGTCGAACATCGATAGGGCTGCAAAGGATATAGTAACAAACATAAGCGCTCCAATTGCGAACGCTTTCCAAGTTTCAGCCTGCTTGAACACATTAAAATCTGCTTGTTCTAACAGTCCCATGTTTTAACCATACCTTCGCATCATTTGAACATAATGGGTAGCACTTCATGACTGAAAACCAATTTCTTGACCAGTGAAGATTGCAAGCAGACTACCCTAGGTGGGCTCGGAGAGATTTGAACTCTCGATCTTCGCCATGTGAAGGCGACATCATAACCCCTAGACCACGAGCCCTAAGGTAAACCGTCGTAAAGTCACGGCGATATAAGCCTCCCCGTCGAACACTTAGGTTAACGGTGAGCATTCAGATGAATCATTCCAACTTCCAATCGGTCATGGGTCGGATGAACTTCGATAAGATGAACAGGAACATCGATTACATCTGCCAATTCTTCAGCAAGAGAAAGTGGCAATTCGATACGCTGATGTTCTGCATCGTACCGGATCCAGCCCTCGGCAACTCCCAATTCCACCACTAACTCAGCAACATCATCTGATGCATCTTCCAGCGTTGTTGGAATAGAGCCAAACAGAATAGTATCATCGTCACTTAGAACTTCGTAAGGTCGCAAATTTGCTTGGCCTCTGCGACGGAAACGTGCACGAAGTTGGCCTGCATCTTTGTAACGTGCAGAACAGAACTTAAGATGGAAACTCAGGTCTTTAGCCGCGTCTTTTAATCGCAGAGCCAGTTCAGCAGAACCTTCTGCTGCTGCGGTAATTCCACCGCTTAGGTTGAAACCTCGAACATCCATGTTTTCTTGATTACCGACCGTTATTTCGAGTTCATTAAGATTAAGGAATTTGACGGGTGAACCATGTAAAGTATCGAGTAAAGCAAACAGTTGTTCCTCCTTATCAGGTTCACATGGCAACTCAATACCCACATGGATTCCTGCATCTGCACAAGCTTGAATCACGGGGAGATATTTGGGCAGAGTACCAGCCAAAAGATGGAAACGGATTTCATCTAACCCTGCAGCACCAAAATCTGCGGCCCGGTCGACTTGGAATGGTATTGATGTGTAGAGATGGATGTGATGTTCTGCTCCGAACGCTGCTTTGAGTTGGACAACAGCTTCCAATGATTTCTCCATATCAAGCATTGGGTCGCCACCAGTAATTCCAGTCCCAGTTGCCCGCATTGCATGGCCTTCTTCGATAACATCTGCCCAAGAAGAACAACGACGTTCGTTTGCAAACATATCCGGAGATTCACGTCGATTATCCGAAAGTGGACAATAATCGCAACCCCAGTGGCACTTCCCTGTGACAAAAAGTACGAGTTTACTACCGTGCTGACACTGAACACATCCTTCAGCCTCACCGTCTTCTGCGGGGAGGATTTCGGTCGCCATTGGCAAGGACACGGTCATTGAACTCAAACACTCCTGTCGCCATTGGGGTTTCAACCCCTCGCCTGCTTACATTCCTCTTCGGGCTAAATTGGCTTGGTGGAGAAGCCAGCGGTGAAAGCGATAATCGCCGGTGAGTTCTGGGTGAAAAGTGAGGGCCAATCGCTGTCCATCGAGAACACCAACAGTTTCGTCACCTAAAGATGCCACAGGTGTGCATTTGATACTGGATTGGTCAAAACGGGGAGCTCGAATAAAGACACCTGGAAAGGTCGAATTGTACTCCAGTGACAAGCCATCTCCTACAGGAAGAGGCTGATGATTGAATTTATCTCGCTTAGCAATCTGTGATGGAATATGGCTACCCGCTGGTATTTCAAGCGTGATATCCACCTCTGCTTCGAAAGATTCACGCTGTCGACCCCAAGCATTCCGTGAAATCCCGGCACGAAGAAACGGCGCTCGAACTTCACCAGGACTTGCAAGCAGAATCGCCCCCGCACAGGTGCCAAGAACCGGTCTTTTCGGATGTTCTTCCATCCATGCAAACAATGCGTCAAGCAATGATTCACTGCGACTGGCTTTCCGCATTGCTGTAGACTCGCCACCAGGTAGAACAAGACAATCAAGATGGCCATCGACTTCCCCAGCACTTCGTAATTCGACAACTTCGATTTCAATATCAAGTTGTTTGGATGCTGCACGAAGTGCTTCTGCATGCTCATGCCGAGCACCTTGAAGCATCGCAAGTCCGACACGCACCATGCATCAAGGAAGGAGCACTTCCCTAAGAGTTCGACGATAAAGCAGTTGAGAGAGCGGGTGATGAGTCGAGGGAGTTCATGCATGGAATTGAAGAACCTCCATGTGTTGCAACAACTAATGGACCTCAGTCAAGACTGTTTCCTCGTCCCTGGCCCGGTAAGGATGGGACAAGCATGCCTTGATGCCATGTCGACTCCGGTCATGACTGCTCGAGGTCCAGAATTTCGAGATATTATGGCGCATCTCAACTCTGGATTGCGAAATTGCTTCAATTTAGCCCCTTCTGAACCTCTTCGAGGCGTTCAATCATGGTCTGGAGATGATGATTACAAGGTAGTCGTGGTTTCCGGAAGTGGAACTGCTGCAATGGAGATGGTCATTGCAAACCGATTTCGTTCAAACGATTTGGTACTGGTCCCGACCAACGGTAAGTTTGGAGAAAGGGTCGCTGAAATGTGCCAACGTTTCTGTAATGTCAAACACCTGAAGTATGAATGGGGGCGGGCTTTTGACTTGTATGAACTCGAACAACAACTGGAACGGGGTTGCTATGAATCGCTTTTGATTTGCCACAATGAAACCAGTACAGGAATTACTCAAGATGCTGCTGCTATTGCAGAAATGTGCATTCGACACAATACTTCATTCATCCTTGATGGTATCACATCCGTTGGAGGCATGCCAGTTCACCCGACTGAATGGGGGGCTGAGGCAGTTGTCGTCGGAGCACAAAAATGTACGGCAGGACCATCCGGAATAGCAGCAATTGCCATCAATTCCAAATTTATTGAACGAGTTCATGCAATACGTGACCAAGGTGATTCCAATCCAAATTACTACCTTGATTTGGTGGCTGCTCTCAAAAAGGGCGGCGATGATCAAACCCCTTGGACTCCTGCCATCAACCTCGCCATAGGATGGGGTGCTGCTTTGGAGGATCTCAAAGAGGAATCAAATCAAGGCCGTTGGGACCGATGTGAAACGATGGCTAACGGGGTACGGAATCTCTTTTTGGATCTTGGTTTTGAATTATTGGCTGATGGAGAACAACGAAGCAACACAGTCACTGCTATTCTCTATCCCGAAGGTATTAATGATACTTGGAGGGTACGTCTCAAAGAAGATTTCAACACACAAGTCATTGGGGCTCAAGACCATCTCAAAGGCAAAATGTTCCGAGTTGGTTCAATGGGAGAAACACCAATCAGTGAAATGATTGAAGGGTGTAAGAGGATGATTGACTGCTTCGCCTCGTTTGGAATGGAACTTCCTGAAGTTGACGTCAAATCTTATTTCGCCTGAGGGAAATACATGACGAAATACATCGTTTTAGGGCGCTTCCAACCCTTCCACATGGGCCATGAACATTTGGTGAGGTCGGCTTTGAGCCATGTTGAAGATGGAGACCAACTTGTCGTTGCCATCGGTTCAAAACAAGCCGGATGGGAACCGGACAACCCCTGGACTGCTGAAGAGCGACAAGCGATGATTCAAACTTGGGCTGGACAAGAGAATATTGCCATCGAAATTGTCGCTATTGAAGACATCAATGACCCGCCAAATTGGGTTGCTCATGCTGAAAAGGTTCACGGCGACGGAATACTGGTCACCACCGACCAAGCAACTGCAGAATTATATCGTGCGTCAGATTTTGAAGTTCGTATTCCGGAAATGAATCAACGGGAACAATTTGAAGGATGGCGTGTCCGTCAAACCGCAAAAATGCTCTCAACTGTTTACGACGATGAAGCGGTTCGTGAAGTTCTCAAAACAAGTGTTCCAAAACCGGTAATCGAATGGCTGATTGAAACGGATGGATTATTCAGACTCTCAACTTTTGAAACTGGTGTTCATGCAGGATGATTACTTTTTGAAGAATTTCTTTTTGACTTCTTTTTTCATTTGGTCTTTGGCTATCTGTTTAACCTTTTTATCAGCCTTTGCCTTGATTCCACTTGCCATAGTTGCCATTTTATCTCTTGCTGCATCTTTAACAGGCTTTGTCACTTCATCGATCACTTGACGCTTGGCGGATGCTGCGGCAGCCTTGGCTGCTTTCTTCGCAGCATTACCTGCTGCACCGGCGGCTTTACCTGCGAGTTTCTTGACCATGAAACAATGAATGCTTCCACGCACAAAAGGCTTGTGTAGTCATTCATCGGATGCTACGACGACACGTGCTGCCAACAATATTCGTTGTTTGTACATGTAGCCGGCTTCTAGTACGTCTACAACACATCCTGCCGCAAAGGTTTCTGAAGCTGGAATCGTAGTGATAGCTTCCATCTTCGCTGGGTCGAACGGTTGGTCTTTCGCTTCAATAGGAGTTACTCCATCAGCAGAGAGTTCATGCCACATCTTATTCCTCAAGAGTCGGAGTCCTTGGGCGACCGCTGACGAGTCATCTTTGTCAAGATTGTTGAGTGCACGGTCTACATCGCCCAAAATAGTCAACATACGTCGAGCAAGTCCCATCCCACTGTATTGAACAAGGTCTGCTTTTTCTGCCATCAGTCGCTTTCGTACATTCTGAATTTCAGCATCTTTGTACGCTATCTCTTTTTCTGCTTTTTCTGCACGGGCAAGGGCTTCTTCTAACGGGTCAAGTTCTTCAATTTCGATTGAATCTGCCAAGTCGATGGTATCGGCTCCTTCTTCAGCAATTGGGATTGAATCATCGTTTTCGATGATGTTTTCTTCAGGTTCTTCCGAAGGCAATTCGTCACTCATCATGTAAGGCGTTACGGAAGTGGTCTTTGAACCCCTCTATTCATCGAGAAGGTACTGTCGAAGATTCCACTGCCCATGTCCCCACTGGCCTGCCTTGAGATGCTCTCTCCCCAAGACCCCGACGAGTGTAGGAGAAGTCTCACTCAATGTAATCGCGTAGACCAAGGCACGAGTCGCTCGGTCATGTGCCTCGTAGGTTGGAACAATTTTCGCATCTTCACTTTCATCAAGTGTTTCACCGAGTTCTTTTCTACGGCTCATCCAATCCAAACAAACGCGTTCTGCGAATTCACCTTCGGGAATGCCTGTGAGTCGCTGAGTGAGTTCATGCCATGTAGATTCGGAATACAAGTCTTCACTGTCAGCAATTGTTCGTTCCAATGCAACATCGAGGTAAAGGAAAGCACGGCCTTCCCAAACTTCCCAAGCACCTGGACTGGACCATTGCATGAGATGGAGCAAACCCTCGACCCCATCGTTTAATGATCGTAAGACCTCCAAAACCGTACCTGTATGTTCGGTTCCTACTGAATCCATCCAATCGAGGACTTCAGCCTCGCAATCGATGTCAAAAGTACGTTTTAATCGTCCGTCAAAAGTAGGTCTCTGGTCACGGAATTGTCCCTTTTCCATTCCTTGGTAAAGTTCAGTCCAAGAGCGTTCTAGAAGGCTCTCCAAACTTGGCTTATCAACAAGCAAGAGTACCAATTCTATGCCCATATTTGAATCCAAAGGGCAGTGGGGTTTGATGTCATCGGCACAGTGATGAAGAAATGAAAGCAGTATATCCACCGATTCAAGAGAAGAGCATTCAAGAAGAACGGTTGGCCCGAGTCACATGGAGGCTTTGTTATGGCGACAATT
>JAPKCL010000188.1 GCA_028822955.1 Candidatus Poseidoniaceae archaeon | reverse complement strand
AGAAGGCAGGCACCATAGCACTTATTCTCTCGATAAAGAGGTGACTGCGCCTATGCATCTGGTTGTGTTGCCCATAATGGTAGATTTTCGGTCTCATCAATCGATAAGCCGACGTTACCAAATTTGGAAATGAGCGTTCTTCCACCAGCCAATTCTATCGCCTCGCTGGTTTGTTTTGGATTGGTTGTCAAAGCCACCATACAGCCACCTCCACCGGCACCCGTAAGTTTCGCACCGAGTGCTGTTGGAGCAGCAGCGCGAATCAAGTCTTCTAATTCGGGGCAAGACACGCCAAGGCTTTGTAACATGATTTGATTCTCACTCATTGCCCTACCGACTGCTGCATAATCTCCTTCCCGTAACGATTGAATACCGCGACGAGCGATCATACCAATTGTTTCAATTTCTTTCATTCGTTCAGGATGTGCTTCTATCGCTGCTGCCACTTTGGCGACTTGATGGGATGTCGGTGCATGGATGCCTGTGTTGCCGATGACCAAGAAGACCTCTTCTGTAGATAATGGCAAGTTGATCGAATGTAAATGCCAGATTCGTTCACCCTCTGGCATTTTGAGTTGACGTGTGTAGAGGTATTCCTCCTGTGATTCGAGAGAATCCGAAAGGAGAACAATGCCTCCATGTGCGCATGTTGATGCATCCATTGGAGATGCTCTTCCACCTTGCGCTATCGCTTCGACTGCATGGGCAAGTAAAGCGCATTCATCGACATCAGCAATGCTTTCATCGGCGACATAATGGTTGGCGTTTCCAACCTCTCCCTTTCGGCGAGCATTGATTTCTTGGTCTTCGATTGAATACAATTTCTCATTCGCAAATTGGCTTGAATATCCTTCTGCCCACGATTCGGTTTGTGTTGTATCCTCCGTATTGAACCATCGGCCACGTGCCGTTCTCAATGCTGCACTTGCGGCAACGGAAAGGGCAGCTGATGAACCCAGGCCTGATGCCGGCGGAATATCTCCACTGATTCGAATTGTAAGGTTCGGTGCGCCCATTTGAGGTTGCCATAGTCGATTCCGTAAGGCTTGGACATGAGGGTGACGTTTTGGTTCGAATTGCATTCCATCTATTTTCCAAGATTCACTGGCTGAGTCCAAAGTCTCAATCGTCACGGAAATACGCTGCTCGATAGCGACTGCCACAGCGGGTTGGCCATAGACTACGGCATGCTCTCCAAAGAGAATGCATTTTCCCGGAGCGCTCGCTGTTACTCGTCCCATTCAATCCCCCTCGTCTACACGAACACCTTTCGCTTCATATCCCTTTTCTTAGTCGTCGGTCTTTGAGGGTAAATTGTCGGTGCATTGAAGGTTTGAACTTGCGTGCCATTGACTACGGGAATCTTTCCTTAGGGTTGATATGAGATGGAACATCCATTGACAATGACATACGGACCCGTTTCTGGATGGCTCATTCTCCTTCTTCTTGGTGGGATTTCAGGCTCCTTTTTCCTGTACCAAGTCATCAAGGCATCTCGGTTGGTTCTCAAGGGTTCACCGGACAACCGTTTTGATAATTGGGGGGCTCGAATCATGGAAGTTCTTACGGGTTGGCTCGGACAGAAGAAAGTACTCAAAGACCGAGTCGCTGGAGGCATTCACGTACTCATGTTCTGGGGCTTCTTGATGCTCTCAACCGATATGTTTGATTTAGCAACAGCCAATTGGTTTTCACATCACCTTCTCCCTGCAATCGTCAAAGGTCCTTGGAACCTTATTGTCGAAACAGGTTACACGCTCGCCCTTATTGGGTGCATGGCTGCGTTAATCCGAAGAGTTGTTTTCACACCTGATAAATTAAAAGGAAAATCTCAACTTGAAGGTAATTTTATTCTCATCCTCATCATGACCATTACCGTTACTTCTTTCTTTGTTGAAGCAGGTGAATCTACCGTATCATCTACTTGGGAGCCAATTGGTGCTTGGGTTGCA
>JAPKCL010000007.1 GCA_028822955.1 Candidatus Poseidoniaceae archaeon | reverse complement strand
TTCTTACACATGGACCAGTCACCAGTTCCAAACGAATTGTGATTTTGCTTTTCAGAAATAGTGTTGCAAAGGGTACCCTTGAATGCATATACGTTACAATTACCAATCTCAGCCGTCTTCAAGAAGCGTCCGAATATCTACTAAAACCAAATCGGTCAGCCAGTCGTTATCGCCCCACCAAACACGTTGCAGCCCATTTGAATCAACCAAAACTGTGCCGGTTGAATGGTTGACACTGTAGGCATCGGGGTGGTGTCTTGCTGAGGTGTTCGACTCATTCTCTGCTGTTTCTTCGATCGATAAGCCTACAGCAAAGTTCTCCCAAACCGACCTCATGGTGATGAATGATGGTGAATTTTCATCGGTGGAATTCGTTGTAAGGTGTGGCCACGAAGCGTTTCGATATTGTATCCATTCAGAGAGGGCGGTTGTATCGTCTCTCCAGGGATCGACGGTAATCGTCAAAAATTGTGTGTTATTGTGTTCCTCTTCACTTAATTGGCTGTGAACCCATCGAAGGTTTTCAGTGACAATTGGACAAATATCAATACAATTCGTGAATAAAAAGGCAATGACAACAACCTTACCTTCGGTTTGGTTGAGATAATTCCAATCTTGACCCATACTATCGGTGAGGGTAAACCCTTCAACAGCAATTGATGGTGAGATGTCTTCACCATGGAAAAAGAGGTTGTTGCTTTCGACCCCGGTACATCCTGCAGAGAGAAGTGTGAATGAAAGAAGTGCGGCCATCAGAACCTTTGAACTCATTGCAATTCCCTCAAATCAATTGCCCAAGATAAGCGATGTCGGTTTCAAGTTGGACAATGTACAACCCTGTCGAAATACAAGAAGCATAGGTAATGCCGTTATGGTGTTCAACCGCCCAGAGGAAAGGAACCCAGCCGAAATCATAGAAGCTCGAGTCAAGAGGTACGCCATCTTCTCCATGGGGTAAATACCACCCTACAGTTGCCTCAAAATGAGTTGCGATTCGGTCGTCTGGATTGGTCGGTGCAACGAGGGTTTCAACGTCGATGACCCACAAACCTGCGTGATAATGTGAAATGTAAAGGCGCCCATCCCAGCCCCCGCCGTGGCTTTGATCTGTTGATTCATTTGTTTCGAAATAAGCACTGTCGAGGTTGTGTGGAGAGAAGAGGAGCCATTCATCCGAGTCTGGATAGGCTTCGCAATCTGCTCCGTAGCAGTGGTCACTTGCCCACGGAATCTCCCAGTCCCGGATAAGTTTGGGTTGGAATTTAAATTGGCCGTCAACCATTGTGTAATCGGTTGTGTCAATGAGGTAGATGATGCCTGTACCAACATTTGTTGAGAGAACTTCTACCGCCGCGGTTACAAAATGAACGGGCTCATCAGAATAGCCGACGTGGGACAAATCAACCATTGTTGGGAAAGGTTCGGCATAATGAATGTAAGAAACACGGCCGCCGTTTACATTGCCATTCGTTCCGCTATCAGGGTTACCGTCTTCATCTAAGTCGAGGAATTCCATCCACTGGCCAACTTCTTCGGCTCGCCAGCGGCATTGTAGTGGATTACCTTGTCCTGTTTTGCAAAGTGTGGCATGAAAGGTGTATTCTTCTGGAGAATTGACTGGATGCGGAACATTAGTAACATCTGCAATTCGAAGTCCTGCCTCCCAGTAACTTCCGTAAATGAATGTATGACCGTAGCGGGGGTCGTTTGGGTCTTCACCAGGCCAAAGTTGAACCGTCATGTCGTGGATGTAAATCCAGCCACCATTGGTCGCTTCCCACGCAACCTCATATTCACCGACTTTGATAATCGTATGACCGAGGCCTGATGCTGGAACACCGGGTAAGTTTCGGGACGCAGAGCCATCAAGATTGAGGTGTGCAATAGTAACGCCTCCACAGGCTTCACCAATTGCATCGTTACACTGTTCATAATCGGGATTGGCGATAAATACGTACCATTCTCCATCAATCATTTGCGTGTAGATATTGTGTGGACCGCTTGGGTGGTCGACATCATACCAAGAATCAATCCATGTTGGATTCGTCTTATCAGTAACATCGATTAGATTGACTGAAACTTGGACAGGGTCGCTCCATTCACCAACATTCGGATCAGCATTACCGGGGTCGATGAGTTGGTTTTGTTGAAGAATATATTCTCGGCCGTTATATTCGAGATATTTTACATCAAGAACTTGCGTATTCGGGTCGTTGTAAACTCCAGTTACCGTCGAGTTTTCTGGGTCGGTAACATCGACAATGTGCATGTCGTTCCAGCCTGCGAGATAAGCATAGGTATCACCGTCAGGAGTTGTAGCGACTTGAATTTCTGCATTCCCTGTTGTCGTGAGTGAATTATAATCAAGAAGTTCCATATTATCAGTACCAGCGACGTGCTGTGATGCGTTTGAGTGGTCATGGCCCTCGCCTTGGAACAATGGGTCATCATAATTTTGCACCGTCATCGTGACTTCATCAGATGAAGATGAAAGGCCAAAAGTAAGGATTGAGGCTGAACCAAGAAGGGCGACAATGAAAATGCCGAGGCCGACTTCCTTCGCTCCCATATTCACTCGACGGGATACTCTTCCGTTTTGTCTTTATGTAAGGTTGTGAAGGCAGAAGTATGTCGGAGAGGCTTTGGTTCAAGGCTCAGAGTTTTTTCTTGGTTTTGATTCTCCTCACTCCGCTGGTATCTGCCCATGAGCAGGAAACACTGAATGTAATTCTCGTTGAAGATGATGTGCGCCCAGGAAACGTGACTGATGTTGCTTTTGTTGAAGGAAATGGAATCGTATTCCGCATGCGGGATTCAACAGAAAATACATCCATGCAGATTCGAATTGACCTTAATCAAGATGGTGCGTTTAATGGTGCTGAAGATAATGTATCTGTGTGGCTAACTCGCACATGTACTCTCGATGAAAACGGCACGTTAGTGGATGAATCATGTGCGGTATCCCATGAACTTGTTTTTGGAAATAATTCTGCCGGATTATATGCTTATCAAGTTGAACGTATGGTCAACAATTCGACAACACATGTGTGGAATCACTCGATTACCGTTCACCCTGACATCCATCAAGAGCCTGGTCAGCCAAGTATTGGTGACTGTTTCGGAGCTGGGTGTGATGAAGAAGAAAGTGAGGGTGGGCAAGTGATGCAAACCCGTTCAACAACAGAAAGTGCTCTGTATGCTGTTATGGCATTTGCCTCGCTGGCAATTTTCATGCTTATTCTTAGCATCCGTAACGAGCGAGCAAGCCGAGACGGTCCCGAATCCCCCGTAGCTATCCAAGAATCGGAATAGTTAGCCTTCAATCACAGGGCAGCGATCATTTATATCATCAATAATGACAGTATTCGCCCAAAGATACTTTGTTCGGATTGGTTTTTTCGTGGTTTTTTCCCCTAATACTTGGGTGATAAAGAGGATGTCAAAGGAGTAATCTTCATTTCCAGTCATGTTATCATTTGATTATTGTCATATGACCTATATCAAACAATTGCCTTCTTTTCATGGCACTTCATTGTTTTTTTCTGGTTTATGGAAGTTTATTTCTTAAAAAGGGATAAATGTGCAATTGAAACATGATATTGGGTCGGAATCATGTATTGGGAAAGGTTGTGTATGGTTCACATCCAAGCGCAGGTTTGAGAAAGGTGAGGCGGGAGGGGCAAGCATGGCAGGCGTAAAGGGAATGCAGGCATTGATGCTTGTCTTGCTGATGGCTTTGGCCCCTCTATCGGGTTGTTTTGGCGAAAATCAGACCGCTGAGATCACCGAAAATGACGTCGTTATCACGCCAAAAACCTGGACTGCAGGTGTCTTCCAAGGCGTTACAATTGCCGCTGAAAAGTCTCTTTCAGTGTTTGTCCCTTACCTCATTAAAGATGCCGATTCCGGTTTTGTGGTGAATTCTACCATCGTTGATTTAGAAGCGGGTGAATCGGTCCAACTCTCTGTGCTCGCCCCACCTCGCGCTGATACTGCACTCATGCTTGTCGGTTCTTTTGGGCGAGATAATTGGCCTATCCGGGATGCGAATGAATCGTGGGCAACATGGTATGATGACAATGGCCATCGTGCTGCAAACGGCGGGGCTATTGAACGATTAGCAGGTGAAAACGTAAGTCTGAATGCGAGTTTGGATTCAGGTGGGCCTGTTATTGCTTATCCACTCATGATTGTGAGAGACATGGCCCCAGCATATTCAGCTGATGAAGGTGGACGGCATTCAACTGGATTGGTACACGGCCGAGCCACATACAATTATCTTCACCATCTTACCGACCAAACTCCTGACCCGCTGGATTTGTCAGATGGTGCAGTTGGCTACTTGAATCGCTGGGCTGGCCAAGGAAATCTGGCCTTTGAAGAAGGGGCGGTTTATCTTATGGATAAACTTGAATCTTTTGGATTAGAGGTCGTTACTCAGCGTTACGCATTCACTGATGTTTTTGGAAACCAAAATCCAGAATCCTACAATATCTGTGGATTCCGTTATGGAAATGAAGTTCCAGACGAGTGGATGGTGTTCGGAGCCCACTTTGATGTCGCACCACCTGCAAATGCATTACTCATCGACCCTCACGTAACTGGGACTCGGACTTATGGAACTGGTGTTGGCGCCTACGATAATACAGCAGGAACCAGTATGGTTCTCACTGTTGCTGAAGCAATGTCGAGCTTTGATACTCGAAGAACCATGGTCTTCTGTTTCTGGTCCGGTGAAGAAGGCGGAAAGCGAGGCAGCGACTATTGGACTGATTACTATGTCAAAGAAGACAATCCAGATGTTACAGTTACCAATTACATCAACCTCGATATGGCGGGCGTGAACTGGCCTGGTGGCGGTGGAGCCCCGCACGGCGACCCTGCTACGACCATCGACCCTGATGGTTATCCAAAAGATGAGGAAGTGTGGCCAATGCGTGTTTATCTCGGCCCTTCGCTCGACCATGATGTCATCAACCAGCCAGAGATGGTTGGGCTTACCTTGTGGATTGGCGCAGATGCAATTGGTGTCGAACAACAACAAAGTGTTCTCATCGGTGAAGGATTTGCTGAAGATACGTGGAAGGTTGACGACTGGCTCGAAAGAGGTAAACCAGAAATTATTGTCTATGAAGATGTTACTGCGCGTTCCGATCATGCGAGTTTCCAAGACAATCTTGGGACCGTAACTATTGGTTTCGGTGGACTTGTTGATGGGTATTGGTGTTACCACCAAACCTGCGATACACTTGAGGAAATGGAAATTTGGATGGATACAACTGGGAAAGATTACGGTGAAGAGCACTCCGGAGTTTCGAACCTCGTTGACAGTCTCGACATCATTACATGGTGGGCTTCATATTCATTCTTCCACTTAGATGAGAAGCCTGTACTCAACGCTTATCTGTGATTCTATTCACGGTGGCCTACTTCAGAAGATGCTTGCAATCATTTCGAGTGTTTCGAGTGGCGTCCATATTCCCATGAACATAGTGATGACTAAAAGTGCAAACATGGAGATGGTGAGATAGAATGCATTTTCATTCCAGTCTTTGACTTTGTTACCATCGAGTGGACCGAAGGGTAGCATGTTGAATAGACCAAGAATTAAATTGGCTCCGATCCAATATATTCCAACGTCAATCAACATTTTTTGCCAAATGAGTTGGCCACCGACAAGATAACTGGCCCCTTGGATATCTGCATCAAAGGCCCCGGTTAAACCGAGTATTATTCCCCAAAGTGGAATTCCAATAAGAAACAATCCAAAATTGACCAGTGGACCTGCAATTGCGATATGTCCATTTTGGCGGCGAGTAACAAGGCCTGCCACCATCACTGCCCCGGGTGCCATGAAGAGAATTCCAATAAAAAATGAGAGTAATATTCCGAACCTTAAGCCTCCTGGGTCTGCTCGAAACTCGGCCCAGCAACCGTTCTTCTTCGCTATGATCTTATGTCCTATTTCATGCAAGAGAAAGGCAGGCCCAACCGCTAAGAGAAGAACGGGCATTGAAAGGAAGAACTGGATAAACCATGAAGAAAAGCCATTGGATTCAATACCCCATACTCCGCCAACTGCCATGAAGCCTAGGGCTACAGTGAAGGCAGCAGTAGCAAGCCGGAGATGTTTCTTTTCTTCATCACTAAAATGCCAAATCTTTCCCTTGTGCATCTGGGCAGGTTGTTGCTGGGCAAATCCCATCATTTGAGCAAATAATGGATTCACTCGGGTATTTGCTCCCGTTTCAAAATGAATTGTTCCATCTTGAGATTGGTGAGAGTGGACTCTATGGACGCGTGGTTTTTGGTTTCGAAAAGGGTCATCATCGAGTATGTCTGCTCGAGAATCTCTTCCTGCCATGCCTAATGTTTCTCGGCGTTGGATTTGAAGCCTCGCATCCGAAGTTTGATGCGTCAGCCACACTGCACATCAATAGGGCCAACCATGTCGATGCCGAGGCGTGCAATGAAAGAAATGGGTTTCCAAGCCTGTTGTCTACGCTGTGATGCGGCCGATATAGCTGCATCGACACGGTGTAAGCGTTGTATCTCACATCACACATCAGTCCGTGACCAAATTGCAGCGATATCACACGATGATCCGTTTACGCAGTTTGCAAAAGAGATGTTAATGATGGCTGCAGCCCCTCATAGATACGACCACGATGAAATTCATGGTGCTGTTCTGGTTGAACAACAACTCCTCGCAGCTGGACTTACTGAACCTGTGCCGCAACCAACAGTTGAGGACATCGAAGCTATATTCGAGGAGCAAAAAAACCGTAAGAAGACCAATGTTGTTCGAGATGTGGCAAATCAAAATCAGTGGTCGGATGTTGCCCCTTCGGAAGATGAACGAAAAGAAATGCTCGATATGTTTGAAGAAAGTGACCACTCAGAATATGGTGCAAGAACAATTCCCTCTCGTGAAATTCAAAAGGTAGACAGGAGCGAGCGGAGTGGGGAAGATTTGGCTCTCACTGACCGCCTTCAGGCTGCTGCAAATGTAAAGAAAACCCCTGTAAAAGAAAAAGAACAAGCCGTAAAAAAGAATTTCGAAGAAATTCAAAAGCAAAGAAAGGAGTGGAAAAGTGTTCTTTCTGAGGTTGATGATTTGCTTGAGGATACTGAAAAATCAAATATTATTGAAGATTAATTAATTGTTTTTTAGATAGCAATTAGTTTTAGATGGAAATTATTCTTGTATGCTTCTCTCTTTGCCATCAAATTCTTTCCGTTAGGGGAGTTGGAATTATTTCTGGAATATGTAGTTCGTAAGTGATGCGTTGGGTGCCTTTTCCTTTGGATTTCTTACCTGTGATTTCGATATGCCCGATTTCACCGAGCTGTTGGACGTGCGTCCCTGCACACGGGCATAAGTCCAAATTATCTCCTATTTTCACGACACGGAGTTCTCTGACAGATGATGGGAGTAGGTCCATATTTGTTCGTTCAGGCGGCATTTCGGCATTGACTTCTTGCCGAGTCATGGTCGAATCTGTTACTTTGTGATCCGCATCGATGAGTGTGTTGACTTGTTGTGTGACTTCCACAAGCATATCTTCAGTGAATGAAATGGGGTTGAAATCAATTCGAGAGCGGTCGTCATGAATTTGATTACCAACAGTTCTTGCACCGTTAAACCCCTCATATACTACACCTGAGACAAGATGTTGAGCCGTATGCATTCGCATGTGTGCATGCCGTCTTTGCCAATCGATTGCCCCCTTTACTTCGTCTCCAACTTCGAGTTGGTGTTGGGGGTCAAGGGTGTGGAGAATATCTTCTCGCCCACGAACTTCATGGACAGATATTGGGCCATTGGGGCCTTCAAGTGTTCCAACATCCCAATTCTGGCCGCCTCCGAGCGGATAAAATAAAGTTCGATTAAGTGAAACTTTATCTCCTTCTACAGAAGATACCGTGGCATTAAATTCAGTGAAATACCCTGAATGAATGCTTTTGAGGTAGAGTCGTTCGGTTGCCACATCAATGCGTGGCGGTTCCCTTTGAAGAGGTTTTCACGCAGTTGGGTTTTCGGAAAGGAGTGGGTCTGTAAGTTCACCGTCTCCATTTAAGATAAGTGCAGGGGTTTTCCAGGCATTGTGTATGGCGACTGTTGATTGCCAAAGCGCACTGTAAAAGCCGAGTTCTTGGTATTGCCAGCCCCGTTCTTCAGCGTATTCTTTGACCAATGGGGCTGCCTTTGGTAGATTGAAGTGGGAAAGCGCAGGGAGCATATGGTGTTCGATTTGATAATCGAGACCAACGAAAAAGAACGACCCAATAGGCCCGAATTTAATCCGGCGCGCTGTTTCAATTTGGAGGCGCCAGTTTTGGTCGTAATCTGCTATGATTGGACGGCCTGCGTGGCCTACAATGAAAATGGCGGTAAGGTATGTTCCGACCAATCCCCAAAGAAGGGCGTAGAAGCCAAGGGTAACTTGCCAACTAAGTCCGAGGTAAATTGGCAGCCCAATCCAAAGAACAAAATGAAGAAGAATGAGGCTTGTGTCGAGAAGCCATACCTTGGTAATTCTCTTATTTTTCTTTGATTTAAATGGTTTTGTGGCGATGTATTTGAGGCCATCAAGGCGCATAAGGTGCCCAACGAGAAGTGAGATTGGCCAGAAGGTCCAACCTTGAAGATTTCTTTGGAAAAAGCGGCGAGTTGTGCTGCTCTTTTTGTATTCCTCTTGACTTAAGGTAAAAGGCCACATCTCAATATCTGGGTCTTTGTCAATGACATTCGGATGAGCGTGGTGTTTCATATTGTGCTTTTCTCGCCAGTATTCCATAGAAAATCCAGCAAAAAGAGAGAACACAACTGCTGAAAGAGAAATATTACCAATTTTGGAACGACATGCGGAAGAATGCACTCCCTCGTGCCCAGTCATTGCAAGAGTGGTTGCAAAGAGAGCGGTGATCGGAATGAGAAGAAGACCAAATTTGAGTGGAAGGTAAATATGTACTGTGCAGAGAGCAAAAACAATTACAAAAAGTACAACTACTTTTGTCCATGATTTGGCCGTGGGTTTGTCAAGAAGATTTTTTTCTTTCAGTTTTTTCCGTAAATCGGCCAATGGGTGTTCTGCCATATTCTTCCCCCCTGAAGACGTTCTCTTCATCCATTGGGCCACAGTCGGGGGTTTTAAGGTGGTGTGTTCTGCAACACCACATTTCTTTACTTTATCAGGTTTGAAATCCGACGGCCTTCAAGAATTTGGGCATCTATACAGCGTTTTTCGGCTGTAGTAGGGAGGGAGCATTCAATAATTTCTATCCAACCTTTATGTGGCTTCCAAACTTCCGAAGTTTGCCAAACTTCAGTTAATCCTTCAAAGCGCGGAAGTACGGTAATCCCATCTGGTAAATCCGTGCAATCGCTTTCGAGTGCAGTACCGCCATGCATTGGAACAAATACGCCGAAATCGGGGACGTGTGTATTTTGGGAATCGGGTAGTGTATGGCGTTTCGCACCTGGAGCTTGGTAGGTCCACTGAATATCATTAACAAGAAAGTGACATTCAATCTGGTCTGAACTGTTTGATCCGGCGCCTTGTAACTCAAGTAAAAAGCCATCATCGGTTTCAGAACATTGGGTAATTCTGGTACGGGTGAAAATCTCTACTCCTTTCTCTGCAGCATGTACTGCAAGATGTTTCAACCCCCATTCCGAACGTAGAGTAAACCCTTCTTCGAACGGGTGAAGTTGTAAAAATTTAATTTGTTCAGGAAAAAGATACTGAGTGAGAAGTTTCTGATCACGTATATGACCAGGTGATATAGAAGGAAGGCCAATTTCAGCATTAAGTTCGATGACCGTTACTTCGTGGGTCTGAGATAGTTCAATAGCGGTTATTAGGTTGGAAAATGTGCCACCAAGTAAAACGACAGACTTCATTTCAAGCACCTTTTTTGAGAATAATTTCAAGGGCAAACACTGGACAAGATGGTATACAGAGTTCACAATGTGTACAGTTTTCTTCATCGACTACAGCTAAACGGTCGATGAGTGTAAGTACGTTAACTGGACAAAGAGCAATACATGCTGCACAACCAAAACATCGGTCATCATCAACAAGAAAGTGATGACCTCCTTGTCGTGCCATGTATTGTGGGTGGAGTTGGGGTTCATCTCTCCTTCGCTTTAGTGTGAGTTGAATGATGGTTTCGAATGGTCATGGTGTTGAGCGAAATTGTATTTACAAAAAATTTATGACGTTGAAGTTGAATAATTGTAAGGTAGAGTTCGGTTCTAGAAGAAAGGATTTCATCTTTTGTTACTTCTAAACAAGAAGTGTGTGTAGACCCCTTGGTTTCCGATGGAAGAGAATACCATTTTCAACGAGAGTATGTTGAGGAAAGGGATGGAAGGAAACGAGAGTATGCCCTGAGATATATGGTCGCGACAAGCACTTAACTTAACAACACAATACACCATGAATATTATTGGTTCTACCGAGAAAAGAATTCCAATGGAAATAAAGGGGTGTGGGACAATAAAAGAATCAACTTGAATACATATCACCACCAGCAAAGAATGATTCAGATGGTATTCTACTCACCGGGCCGTACAACTTCCTACCCAGAAGAACATCCTGAGAAAGGTATTCGTTACCATTGCCTTGGAGGCGGTGATGAGGTTGGTAATGTAGGAATTGTTCTTGAAGATGCACAAAAAACCCGTCTTCTGCTCGACTACGGTCTCGCCCCAACAACCCCTCCCCGCTATCCATCTGAAGCCCCAGAAGTTAGAGATGCTGTAATTACCCATTCTCACGTTGATCACCTTGGAATGGCCCCTTGGCTTTGTTCGAACCATCGAACTCGTCTTCATGGTACAGCCCTTACGGCAAAGATATCGGAATTAATGTGGCATGACTGTCATAAAGTAAGTTCAATTGAAAAATATCCACTTGCTTGGGATAAGAGAGACATCGACACAGCACTTGATTCGTGGAATATTCACAAATTCAACGACCCGTGGATGCATGAAGATTGGAAACTCGAATTACAGCGCGCAGGACACATTCCTGGTGCAGCTATGCTTAATATCGAAACTCCACAACGTAAAATCCTGCTTTCTGGTGATTTTGATACCCGGGACTCGCCTCTAACTAAAGGAGCTAAACCGGTGAAAACCGATACACTCTTTGTCGAAGGAACATATGGTGGTAGAGAACACCCCCCTCTCATCGAAGAAGAACAAAAGTTCGTTACTCATGTACAACGCGTTATTGACCGCGGAGGAAAGGTTCTGATTCCAGCATTTGCAAATGGTAGAACGCAAGATGTTGTCATGCGACTCCACAAATATCTTCCACACCTTGACGTACATGTTGACGGGATGGGTAAAAGAATTGCAGGTATGCAGATGAATCACCCCGAAACACTTCGTGACCCAGATGCTTTCAAGACTGCATGGGCATGGAGCCGCAGGGTTTCAAGCAAATCAGATCGGAAAAAAGCCCTCGAAGCAGATGTTATTGTTTCAACTTCAGGTATGCTACAAGGGGGACCATCAATTTGGTACCTCAACCGTCTTCGCCATGACCCCGCAAATGCTATTCTTTTTACCGGATATCAAGCATCGAATACCGGTGGAAGAAAACTCCAAGACGAAGGAAAAATAAATATCTTTGGAAATGAAACAGATATACCATTGGAATGGAAGTCCTACTCCTTTTCAACACATGCTGGACATAAAGAAATTGTAGATTTTGCAGCAGCATGTGATGCAGAAGAAGTCATTGTTTACCACACTGACCCAACACATGCACGACCACCTCTCGTTGAAGCGTTGGAGAAAAATGGACACATCGTTCATAATCCGGTGAACGGGATTTCCGAATACCTTGGTGAAGAATACAGCCGAAGTAATTGAATACAACCACGGTAAGCGGTAGTTGATTCCCATGGCAGCAAAGGCACCTAAAGGCTCTCAACCTAAAAAGAAAAAACGGAAGATGCGTTTATCTTTGAAACAAAAGAAGCTGAGTACGAAATCTGACAAGTATACAGATTCACTTGGCTGGTCTCAAGATGTTGGCCGAACTCTCGGTGATGCTCCTGCTCCAGTTGCGGCAGAAACACTCAAAGTCCAATGCGATCAGTGCGGTTCTATGCTTAAAATCCCTAAACCGAAAAGGTCTCGTTACACCGTAACCTGCTCTTATGCAGAATGCGGACACGTCATGAATTTCGAATAATCAATCTTGAGGCGAAAGCATGGATCAGGGTTTTGCCCTCTTTGCAATCTGCAGCGGGCTTTTTTTAATTTCAATTCTTTATTCCAGCGTTGGCCACGGTGGCGCTTCAGGGTATATCGCCCTACTTTCTCTAACAACATATGGTGAAATGCAAAGTGCGTGGTTAAAACAACATGTCTGGATTCTCAATCTTGTTGTTGCCGGATTGGCATTTTTTCATTATTCCAAAGCAGGGCATCATTTATTTTCAAAATCCCTACCATTTCTGCTCGCCAGTATTCCCTTTGCATTTATTGGTGGTTACCTAAAGGTTGACGGGGCCATCTATGATACCCTTCTCTCAATCACGTTGGTTTATGCCGCATTCCGCCTTCTTTCTGTAAAAAATGAACTCGAAACTATTCAAATCACCGACCCCGAAAAACCTCAAGCATACGCATTCGGTGCCGGCATTGGTTTTTTCAGTGGAATTATAGGGGTGGGAGGGGGCATCTTTCTTTCCCCAATCCTCCTTCTGAAACAATGGGCCACTCCTAAAGCAGCAGCAGCAACTGCAGCTCTGTTCATTTGGGTAAATTCAGCCTCTGGACTTCTTGGTGCTGCGGCATCAAATCAACTTGTTTTGGAAACTCAAACCCTCCTGCCCTTCATCATTGCAGTTCTTCTTGGAGGCTTGATCGGTTCGCGATACGGTTCAATTCATGCCAAACAATCAACCGTTCGGAATCTGCTTGTAGCAGTCCTCCTCCTTGCTTCAGTAAAACGAATTTCTGAATTATTCTTGTAAATTCACTACCGTGAACCTCAAACCAACTGAACCGATGGTGTAACCATGCCCGAGACTCCTTACTTCGTTTCATATCCTGAAGCGCTAAAGATTCTCGAAAGTCAACCCCTCCCTCTCCCTACAGAACTTGTATCCTTAGATGATGCCCACAATCGAATTCTATCCGAAGACTTAGAGTCTAAAGTAGATGATCCACGGTTTGATAATTCCTCTATGGATGGCTTCGCTTTTCGATATGAGGATACACTTACCCCACCAACACATCTTTCAGTTCTTCATACCGTACAAGCCGGGGAAAAACACCCCCCTCTTCCCGTTGGAGAAGGACAAGCTGTACGCATAATGACCGGTGCACCAATGCCCGATGGCGCCGATGCAATCCTTCCAATCGAGCGATGCGAAGTCGATGAAGAGAATTCAATACTCCTTCTCCATGAAGAGGGAAAGAAGCACTTCATTCGAAAGCAGGGTGAAAACCTATCAAAAGGACAAATCGCATTAACCAAAGGTGCGCACCTTACTCCTTCTTCCATTGGACTTTGTGCTACAATGGGCCATCCAGAGGTGCCCGTTTTCCAACAGGCGACAATTGGCATACTTTCAACCGGCGATGAGCTCCAACTCCCCGGAACAAAACTCAATGAAAGCGAAATTTATGAATCCAATTCCTTTGGATTAGCCGGTCTCGTTAAATGGGCTGGTCACACTGCTAAAAGGTATGATTCAGTTGTAGACTCCATTGATATATTACGAAATAATCTCAATAAGGCTGCGAAAGAATGTGACCTAATTCTAACATCAGGTGGGGTTTCAATGGGTGATTGGGATCTAGTTCGAAAAATAATGGAAGAAGAAGGCGACATCAGGTTTTGGCGCGTTAAGATTCGCCCCGGCTCTCCACCTTTGTTCGGATATTGGAAAGGTGTGCCGATTTTCGGATTGCCGGGTAACCCGGCGAGCAGCCATGTGGTATTCCGCATGCTTGTAGCGCCATACTTACGCGCTTCAACTGGAGGCGGAGGAATTCAAGAACGACGTATTCGCGTTCAGCTTGCTGAATCATTCAAGTCCGATGAAAACTTCCTCGTACTACGTAGAATTAAGGTCGATACTTCTGGCGACCAATTACAAGCATATTCAACAGGATACCAAGGTTCAGGGAACCTCAATAGTTTGGTCCTTGCCGACGCACTCACACTTCTTGAACCAGGGCATACTGGGGCCAAAGGCACATGGTGCGACGCTCTTCTTTTGTAGGTGAATAATATGAAGTTTATAGCAGAAAATACAGGAACTTTACTCGACATTCTTGGCGGGTTTATGGATAATACGTCACGCACTAAACTGCGACAAATGTTGACCGAAGGCCGAATACAAGTCGATGGAACGGTTGAGCATAAAGCAAAATTCGAAATCACAAAAGGCATGACACTTGAACTGTTAAGCCGAGTTAAAGCGCATGAAATCACCCCCCCACCAGTTGTAAAACAAAAGAAAATAGATCTGAAAATTCTTTGGGAAGATGACGCTATACTCGTGGTTGAAAAACCAGCAGGTCTCCTTTCCATCGCTACCGATAAAATGGAAATCGACACCCTGCACGGCCGATGTGTCGATTATGTCCGACAAGCAGATGAGAAAAACTGGTGCTACATCGTCCACCGTCTCGACCGAGACACATCAGGTGTGATGGTTTTTGCACTCCACCAACGGCACAAAGAATACATCCAATCACAATTCGCCGACCGCGCCGTTCATCGCACCTATCACGCATTGGTTGAAGGCAGACCAAAGGAGATGCAAGGGACAGCAAAAGAATGGCTTGTCGAGGACAAAAATCTCTTTGTTAAGCGGGTCAAATCAACATTCCATGGTTCAAAAGAAGCCATTACCCACTGGCAAGTTACAGATACGGATAACCACACTTCACTTATCCAAATCAGCATTGAAACAGGCCGCCGTCACCAAATACGTATGGCAATGCGGTCCCTTGGATGCCCAGTTGTTGGTGATGAATTGCACGGAGCAGAGTCCAATGCTTTCAACCGAGTATGCCTGCACGCTTCAGCTCTAGAATTCCTCCATCCTGAAACCGACGAGCCAGTCCGGTTTGACTCAGATATACCGTTTCAATAAGAATACACACGACTAAATCAATTCCGAGACTTCTTGAACCATCGACGAGCGCAAGAGTGTGATAGCATGGTAAATGAGGGGCATGATCACGGGTGGATAGAGGTCCGCGGCGCTCGTACCCATAACCTCCAAGACATCACCGTACAACTTCCACGAGGAAAATTCGTTGTTATTTCGGGTGTGTCAGGCTCTGGAAAATCAAGCCTCGCGTTTGATACCCTCTATGCTGAAGGGCAACGCCGTTATGTGGAGAGCCTCTCCTCATATGCTCGCCAATTTATTGGTCAAATGAAGAAAGCCGATTGCGACGGTATCGAAGGCCTTTCACCAGCAATATCCATCGACCAAAAACAAGGATCGCACAACCCAAGGTCGACAGTAGCAACCGTTACTGAAATTCAGGATTACTTTCGTTTGCTATGGGCGCGAATAGGTAAGCCACACTGTCCAACCTGTGGTAGAGAAGTTGCTCGACGAACCGTGCAAGAAATTGTCGATGATATCGTATGGAACACAGAAGGTCATGCAATTATTCTCTGGGCTCCTGCAGTTCGAGCCCGCAAGGGTACACACATGGATCTATTCCGGCAACTTGTCGAACAAGGATATCTCCATGGTAAAGTCAATGGCCATGAAGTTGGATTTGAAAACCCTCCAGAATTGGACAAAAACTTCCGCCACGATATCGACGTGAGAATCGACCGTCTTCGCTGTACAAGAGACCGACGTCAACGCCTTACTGAATCTGTCGAAGGTGCGCTTCGCTTGGGAGGCGGCACGGTTGCGATTGAAAGTATGGAGGCTCCACCCGAAGATGAAAAACTCTCTGAAGGAACGCGATCTCATTTCACAAAAGTTGGCGAAACAGTCGCTTGGTCGGAAGATTTCGCCTGTCCGGACCACGGCGCGTTTATGCCTGAACTTTCTCCGCGGGTCTTTTCATTCAACTCGCCCTTAGGCGCATGCGGTGTGTGCCAAGGATTGGGTGTTGAGCGGCAATTCAATGTCGAACTCATTATCGACGGAACCCTCACTGTTTCCAATGGGTGTGTACGCCCGTGGCGCCAATCAATGTCCCCATCCTGGTATCGCCGATTGCTCGAACAAGTATCGCAACACTATGGGATTTCAAGAAACACCCCCTTTGAATTACTCGACGATGATGACAAAGACATCCTACTCAATGGCTCAGGTTCTACCATTATCAACTTCCATTTCGAATCAGATAATGGTTCAGTTTACAAGATGAATCGCCCGTGGGAAGGCATCATTGCTCGCTTACAGAAGACTTACACAGAAACGACATCCGAGCGAACTCGAAGTAGACTCATCAGTTGTATGACTGACCTTGATTGCTCTGAATGTGGTGGGGAGAAACTCAATGCAGCAGCCCGCTATGTTTCGGTTGGCGGTATACGTTTGCCTGAAGTAAGTCGCTGCTCAGTACACGACTCTCTTGCATTGATTCGAGCATGGCAACCGAATGGTGAAGGCGCTCCTGAAAATTTCGCTGACGTTCTCGAAGTCCTTGACGAACGCAGTCTTTTCATTGGCAAAGATATTCTCAAAGAAATCGAAAACCGCCTCGGCTTCCTCGATAGCGTTGGTCTTGATTATCTCACCCTCGACCGTAAAGCCAACACTCTTTCGGGCGGTGAAAGTCAACGCATACGCCTTGCCACACAAATCGGTAGCAGGCTCACTGGAGTCATGTATGTACTTGACGAACCATCGATTGGGCTTCACCAAAGAGACAATGCAAGACTCCTTGCCACACTTCGCGAACTCAGCGATCTTGGAAACACTCTCATCGTTGTTGAACACGATGAAGACACCCTTCGCCAAGCAGACTGGCTGTGTGACTTAGGCCCTGGTGCTGGATTAGAGGGTGGAATGGTTGTTGCAAACGGCCCACCAGAGGTTGCAATGAAGGCTAAAGACTCCGTTACAGGTGCATTTTTGAGTGGAAGGCGCTCAATCGCAACCCCCAAAGATAGAAGAAAACCAAGTAAAAAGTGGATTTCAATTAAAGGCGCTCAACACAACAACCTTCAATCCATTCATGCGAAATTCCCAATCGGCTGTATGACTGCAATCACTGGCGTTTCTGGTTCTGGAAAATCATCACTGGTTTCTGGGATTCTGGCGCCTGCCTTACAACGCCACCTGCATAATGCCGATACTATTGCTGGAAAGCACACCAGCATGAAAGGACTTGAACACGTCGATAAAGCCATCATCATCGACCAATCTCCTATCGGGCGAACCCCCCGTTCAAACCCAGCAACTTACACAAAAGTGTTTGATGAAATTCGAATCCTCTTTTCGAAAACAACACTCGCTAAAGAACGCGGCTATACGCCTGGCCACTTCAGTTTCAACGTCAAAGGCGGACGCTGCGAATCATGCAAAGGCGCAGGCTCGATTAAATTAGAAATGAACTTCTTACCTGATGTTTGGATTACATGTGACGTCTGCCAAGGCCTCCGATATACACGAGAATGCTTGGAAGTCACATGGAAAGGAAAGAACATCAATGACATCCTCCAGATGCCAATCGGAGAAGCAGTTGTCTTCTTTGAAAATCACCGCAAGATATTCAGAACACTCGACACGCTTCGGGCAGTCGGACTCTCTTATGTTCGACTTGGACAACCAGCAACAACTCTTTCTGGCGGAGAAGCACAAAGAGTCAAGCTTGCAAGTGAACTGCGCCGCCCACCAAACAAACACACCGTGTATATTCTTGACGAGCCAACGACAGGACTTTCTTTTTCAGATGTTGAATTACTCATCAATGTTCTTTTGGAATTAAGAGCAAAAGGGCACAGCGTGATTGTCATCGAACACCACCTTGATGTTATCAAATCTGCAGATTGGGTCATTGACCTTGGGCCAGAGGGCGGAGAACGTGGCGGAATGATACTCGCACAAGGAACCCCAGAGCAAATTGCGGCAAGTCAAGAGAGCTTTACAGGACAATATTTGGCTAAACTTCTCAGTTGAACCTTCCGTATTGTTCAAAGAGCGTAGTCAACGGCGTTCTATACGCCCCCTTAGGGGGCGGGTGTACTTCAATGGCTGTAACACGAGTAGAAGTGACCCCGAAACAAGGCGAAGGAATGCGAGATGTACGCGGCGACGTTGTCCGACGGCAATTGATGGCGGACCACAATATCAAGGTGGAAGAAGTCCGTTCAATCAACGGGTTCTTGATTAAATCAAACATTAGCAAGGCCGAAATCACAGAACGTGTGAACGATCTCTTTTCTGACCCAATTATTGAGGATGTTCTTACCGATACACTCTTTCTTTCCTCATCGGAACATTTCCCAACTACCCCTGCTGCCGCAATCACAATCGGATTCAAGCCGGGCGTAACTGATAATCCTGGTAGTGCAGCCTTTGATGGGTTCAAAACAATTTTTCCCCATCATGACCACCAACGCGATGCTTCAATATCAACATATCATACGTACGCCTTTTTCGGTTTACCCGAGGGCGTGTCAACCGAATGGCTCGCCTCTACACTCCACAACAACCTCATCCAACGCGCTGTAATTACAGATGCAAATGGGTGTTCAAACGGTCAGTGGCCGGCAATAGACTACCCTGAAAAACCACCACAAATACTCACTCCACCACAAAGGATGAACCTTGAAATTTCTGATGAAGAACTTCTTTCTCTTTCCGAAACTGGACTTCTTGCTTTGAACCTTGAAGAAATGCAAACGATCCAATCTCACTATCGCGATGAGGCTATTCGCCAATCGCGTGCAGCCGTAGGCATTGTTACCGATGCCCCAACAGATGTCGAACTTGAATGCCTTGCGCAAACATGGAGCGAACACTGTAAACACAAAATATTCGCATCAAAGATACACCACATCGATCCGGAGACTGGAGAGGACTCGGTTATCGATTCAATTTTCAAAACTCATATCATGAAACCAACCCACGACATGCAGAAGGAAGTCGACTGGCTTCTTTCAGTATTCCACGATAATTCCGGCGTCATTGCTTGGGATGACGACTGGAGTGTGTGCATGAAAGCAGAAACCCACAACTCACCTTCAGCCCTTGACCCCTATGGTGGGGCAATGACGGGCATCGTAGGTGTGAACCGTGATATTCTCGGCACCGGTCTTGGCGCTCGACCAATTGCAAACACGGACGTGTTTTGCTTCGGCCCTCCAAACTGGGAAGGAGAACTTCCAGACAACCTCTTCCACCCGTCACGCGTCTTCCGCGGCGTTCATGCAGGAGTCCGTGTCGGTGGAAACGAATCTGGTATTCCAACAGTAAACGGAGCTATCGTCTTTGATGACCGCTATATTGGAAAACCCCTCGTCTATTGTGGAACGGTTGGAATTATGCCGAGAAAACTCCCTGATGGTAGAGAATCTCATATCAAAACCCCAACCGCTGGCGACATCGTCTACATGGTCGGAGGCAGAGTTGGCTACGACGGCATCCACGGAGCAACATTCTCCTCTCTTGAACTCACAGAAGAATCACCTTCGAGCGCAGTGCAGATTGGAGACCCAATTACACAGAAGAAAATGCTCGACATGGTTCTTGAAGCAAGAGATGCTGGATTGATATCATGCATCACAGATAACGGGGCTGGTGGTCTTTCGTCATCGATTGGAGAAATGGCAACCTATACTGATGGATGTGAAATCGATCTCGCTAAAGTTCCGTTGAAGCAACCAGGGTTATCCGCTTGGGAAATTCTCGTCTCGGAAAGTCAAGAGCGAATGACCATTGCAGTCAAGCCTGAAGACTGTGCAGCATTCGATGCAATGGCACAACTCCATGAAGTCGAAGCAACACCCGTGGCTACCTTCACCAATACTGGAATGTTCCACGTCAAGTACGAAGAGGAAACAGTAGCCTACCTTTCTATCGAGTTCCTCCATGACGGAGTCCCACAACTTCAACTTGAATCGGAATGGCACACACCAACACCTGAACTTTTCACACCCGAAACAATTTCGTTACCTGAAAAAGCCGGTCACTCTAACCTTCTTTTACGAATGCTTGCACAACCAAATATTGCTTCAAAAGAATCGTGGGTCCGTCAATACGATCATGAAGTGATTGCTCAAACTGTGATTAAACCATTCGTTGGAGTTGAACGAGATGGCCCTGGAGATGCAGGCGTGATTGCTCCAATCCATGGCGACCCACACGGCTTGGTAATTTCATGCGGAATTGCTCCGAGATACTCAGACCTTGATGCTGGAGCAATGGCCGCAGCGTCAATCGACGAAGCTGTTCGTAACGCTGTATGTGCTGGAATCAACGTTGACAAAATGGCAGGCCTCGACAACTTTTGCTGGCCGGATTCCATCGAATCGGTAAAAACTCCCGATGGCAAATTCAAACTTGCCCAATTGGTTCGAGCAAATCGAGAACTCGAGCGTGTATGTAGGGCATACAGACTTCCTTGCGTGTCTGGAAAAGATTCGATGAAGAATGATTATGGAACTGGTGAAAAGAAGATTTCAATCCCTCCGACCCTGCTTTATTCGGTCTTTGGCGACCAACCCGATGTGCGATTTACTGCCACCAGTGATTTCAAGAATCCTGGCGAAAAAGTGTATCTTGTCGGCATATCAAAAGAAGAATTAGGTGCATCAGAAATCTCCTTTATGCTTCGAGACAGTGGAGAGGCAAACGGCATTGGAGGTCAAGTTCCATTACTTCCAAACCCAGAAATCAACATCACAACATATCGGGCGCTTTCGACTGCCATTCAATCCGGACTCATCCGAACTGCACACGATTGTTCAGAAGGTGGCGTTGCGGTTGCAGCGGCAGAAATGTGCATCGGTGGAAGAGTCGGTGCCAATATCGATATCGATGGAACGGGCGATGCAAGTGTTTGGTCTCGCCTTTGGGGCGAATCACTTGGCCGATTCTTAGTTGGAGTTCAGCCTGAAAACGAAGACGCTTTCATCAAATGGATGGCAGGCCACCCAATCACAATACTCGGCACAGTTACCGAATCAGAAAACCTTACCATTTCAGACGGGTATGACGTTCTCATCGATGTTGAAACCAATTCAATGGTCGAGGCGTGGCAAAAGACACTCGACATGACCGGAGGTGTTGCTTGATGGCCGCACCTAAAGTTGCAGTTCTGTTTGGTTTTGGCATCAATTGCGACCACGAAACCGCCGCAGTGTTCAATTTGGTCGGAGGCGATGCTGAACGCGTCCACGTTAACAATTTCGTTTCCGGCAATCGCAGTCTTGATGACTTCGAAATCCTTGCAGTACCGGGCGGATTTTCTTTTGGAGACCACCTTGGCAGTGGCCGATTAATGGGAAACAGAATGCGTTTTGCTCTTCGAGATCAATTACACGCTTTCGTCGCAGCAGGTAAACCGATCATCGGAATCTGCAACGGCTTCCAAGTCCTTGTCAAAACAGGTCTTCTCCCAGGGCCAAGTGCTCAAACACCACTTCCCGATTTTGTTCAAAGAGCGAGCCTCACCCTCAATGATTCGGGAAGATACGAAGACCGCTGGGTTACGCTTGAGTTCGATGCAGAAAGTCCGTGCATTTGGACCAAAGGAATTGAGCGAATTGACTGCCCAGTACGTCACGGAGAAGGAAAATTCGTTATGCCTTCCACAACAGACTTTGACGCCCTAGCTGCAAATAACCAACTCACAGTACGTTATGTCGACCCGTCAACACCGGTTGGCAAAGGTATGACCGACCGGCCACTCCCATTCCCTCTTTCACCGAATGGAAGTATGAGGAACATTGCAGGAATCTGTGATGCAACAGGTTTGGTCTTCGGACTCATGCCCCATCCCGAAGCAGTCTATGCCAAATGGCTTCATCCCGACCATACACGTAACACTGCACCAGGCCCACTTACCAGTGATGTGCTTGGTGAATGGGAAGGAGAGGGACTCCAAATATTCCGTAATGCAGTGGAATATGTCTTGGGGAACCGATGATACGATGTCACAAACAAAACGCATCACCCATATTGACTCCCTTCGTGGCGTTGCGGTTCTTTTGATGGTGATGGTCCATGCAGCAGCGACATGGAATCCATTTCAAGTCACACAATCATCGGCTTTAGCCTACATTGTATCGGGACTTGGAGGCTTAGCAGCCCCACTGTTTGTGACGCTGTTTGGCTGGGGGATCGTTCGAAGTAAATTAACGATAAAAGCAAGATTATTCCAAACCACCTTTCTTCTTACAGCTCAGGTTTTAGTGAATTTGACTTCTCCACATTTGTTTCATCCATTTACACCCGGTATACTCTCTCTTATGGGCCTCTTAACGCTCATTTTGCCGGCTTTAGTCGTTCGAATGAAACCATTCAACATCCAACCACTTGCAATTACGGCCTTGTTGGTGTTCGGAATACAACTCTTCGTTCCCGAAATCCAAGGTGTCGGCGAATGGTCTGACAGAGTGAGTGACGACTCGGCATATTTGATCGGCTCAAATTTATTTTTAACCGGTACATACCCACTTTTCCCGTGGATTGTATTCGCATTACTTGGAGCGACAATCTCTCTCGCCAAGCCCGAATCAAGTCAAACACTCGTTCATAACCGTTTCACCAGATCTGCACTTGTCTTCGGATTGGTATTTTGCCTCTCCACTTTCGTATATTCAAACGTCGAAAATGCTCTCTGGGCACATCCAACCGAAGACGCCTACCTGACTTTCTTTCCGGCGAACTCAGCTTTCATCATTGCAGCAATGACAGGCGTTCTGCTCGTTTGGGCACTCATACAACGGTATGAATTGCCCTTTCTCAACAGCACTGGCCAAATCTCTTTGACCGTTTACCTCGTACATTTCATCCCACTCTCATTGATGAATGACTTTGAAATCATTCACCAATGGGAGTTGACGACGTCTGCAACAGCAGTCTTGCTCTACACATTGGCATGGATACCAGTTTCAGCCTTATGGCTGAAGCATTGGCCGCACGTCAACTTCGAGACAATACTCAAGAGGATTCGAAAATCACTCTGAAGCAGCAAGTGCTTCGGTTGCTTTCTTAGCACCCATCCATGCAACAACACCGAAACCGATCTTGTTGATGATGTCTGCAATGTTGTATGCAACAGCCATTGCTTCTTGGTTGCCGTCAAGCAAATCGACTTCAGGACTGAAGAGGTAGCCGAGAGGGTAGATGACCCAGCCGACGACGATGAACCAGCGAAGTGCGTTTGCGCTCCAGATGAGTTCTTCAGAAATTTTTGAGTTGTCAACACCAAGTCCGGAAGACCATGGAGTTCCAGTAGCGACGATAATCATAGCCCATCCCATTCCACCAAGAACCAAAGCAGCCATTCCGTTCATCAAACCAGCTTCGCCAGCATATCCGAAACCAATCATGATAAGAGCGCCAGTGAAACAGATTCCAGTGAATCCAAGGCCAGCGAATTTCGTGTCAGTGATTGCATCCTTTCCAACGAGGGAAGGGAATTTGAGGGCCATCAATGGTACTGTAATAATCCAGTCCATGTAACGATACTCAACGGATACGACTCCGAAATCTGCGTAAACACCACGCATGTAGTAGTAGTGGAAAGCAGCAATACCGACAATGAGTGCTGAAATTGTCATTGTTGTGCGGTATTGAGGTGCTACGTTTCCGCGCTCGCTCATGAAGAACACGAATGCTGCACCCATTGAGATGTATCCAATGAAGAAGAGGAAGAAGGTTAGAGTTTGCATACCATCATCTACGCCGTCAGAGAGGAAAGATGGAAGTCCATCTGCACCCATTTCTCCGACATTGGCTGCGCTGACCGTGGAGGCCATTGCGAGAGCAAAGGTGGCGACTAATAGCAGGCTCGTTGTTTTCGAAAATCGTTTATTTAGCATATGACTCGGAAACTATTTTTGGCCCGGCCCTTATAAACAACTGTAATTTACCATAGAATGCCCTTTTTGACTATAAACGAAGGGCGGTCACTCACTTTGACCCGTTTGAACGGCCCACATCCGAGTGTAAATTCCACCCTTTTCAACTAATTCTTCATGCGTGCCGTCTTCGACAATCTTCCCCTGGTCGAGCACCAATATTCGGTCTGCGTTACGGATTGTTGAAAGGCGGTGAGCAATAATGACTGCAGTTCGATCTTGTGACAGTTTGTTGATAGAACGTTGGAGCGCCGCTTCAGTTTCGTTGTCAACAGCAGAGGTCGCTTCGTCTAAAATGAGCAGAGGCGCATCTTTGAGTACTGCTCTTGCGATGGCTAAACGCTGCCTTTGACCGCCTGAAAGACGATGACCACCCTCGCCAACTAAAGTGTCCCACTTATCCGGTAATTCCTCGACAAAGTCCGATACTTCAGCCAGTCGAGCCGCATCATAAACCGCTTCATTCACCGCATCAGGATTGCCGTAGCGGATGTTTTCAGTGATCGTTGTAGGGAACAGAGTGATGTGCTGGTCGACCAAAGCCATAGATGAACGCAATCGTTCTAAACGCCATTGGGCGAGGGGCTTACCCGCCCATTCAATGGTTCCTCGAGTGGGTTCTGCAAATCGTAACAACAAGCGAATCAATGTGGTTTTGCCAGCACCAGTTGAACCAACAACACCAACAGTCTCTCCAGAACGCAATTCAAGATTCAGATTTGTAAATACTGGGTCTCGTCCTGGGTAAGAAAAATCAACATCGGAAAACACAATCGCCGACGCTTCAATTTCTTCGAGTGCAGGAGCATATTCGCCCTGTTTAATTTCCGTTGGCGAAGTCAAAACGTCGAGAACGCGTGTCGAGGATGCCATTGCCCTTTGGTACAAATCAAATGTTTCACCGAGTCGAGTCAGTGGCCAAAGTAATCTTTGAGTCATGAACACAAGTACCGAATATGCCCCCACTGCCAATGTCCCCTCTAATGTCATCCACCCACCGAGAAGAAGTGTTGCGGTAAACCCACACAGGATTGCCATTCGGATAAGTGGGGTAAATGCAGCAGACAAACGAATAGCCTCCCGGTTTGCATCTCGGTATTGGTTACTCAAGGCTTCTACCCGCTTCATTTCGCGTTCTTCAGCAGTAAAGGATTGGATTGTTGACATTCCAGATAAATCGTTCTCAAGCAGTGCGTTCATCGCACCCGCAGACTTTCGAACTTCAGCATATCGCGGTTCGAGACTTTTTTGATATCTAAACGACCCCCAAATAATGACAGGTATTGGAAGTACTGCGAATAAAGCAACCTTCCAAGAGATAAACAAAAAGACGCTACCAACTACGATGACTGTGGTACTCACCTGAAGGAAGTCGTTTGCCCCTTTGTCTAAGAAACGCTCGAGTTGATTGACATCATCGTTGAGAATTGCTAATATGTCTCCTTTCTGACGCTCATCGAACCACCCCATTCCCTGTTTTTGAACGTGATTAAACGTATCGAGGCGTAATTCATGCTGAACAGTTTGAGCTAAATTCCTCCAGAGAATACCGTAGAAATATTCGAACAAAGATTCGAGCCCCCAAATCGCAAATGTCAGTATGGAGAGCAATACCAATTGGTGCCAAGGGTCAACTAAACCGAGCGAGGCGAGTAACGAATCCTCTTTCAAGACAACAACATCAACAGCCAAGCCAATCAGTAAAGGCGGTGCTAAATCCCATACTTTGTTGATAACAGAACATGCAGAAGCAAGACGTATCGTACTCCGATGAGAGCGCATATAGACAAGAAGTCGCTTGAATGGACCCACATCCGACATACCTTGTCGTCTGCGAAGAGGTATGAGAACCCTATGTCTGCTATCTTCAATCGACTTTTGTGCGTAACGCCTATGCTGTGGACATCAAACGGACAGTTGGGGATGACATGAGAAGGGCCGACGCTACAACTCTGGAGTACGTGACTTCTAACAGCCAAAACACACGGCATATCACGCTTATCGACCCAGCAAAACAAGACTCAAACACCGCTGCAAACCGGGCTATGGTTGCCGTTGAATGCGGAAGTAGTATGATATTTGTAGGCGGGTCTACAGACACTCCAGATGAAGTGGTACATTCAACCTGCCAAGCCATCCAAGAAGCCTTTGAATTACGTGCCTTTGCGGCAAGTCAAGACCCCGAATCTGACGAATCACAATGGCAAATACCCGTTGTTTTGTTTCCAGGCGGCGCCCATGCCCTCTCTCCCGCAGCAGATGCAATTACCTTCATGATGCTGATGAATTCAAACACTCGCCGGTTTTTAGTCGGAGAACAAGTCCGTGGAGCACCTTATCTCGAAAAATTTGGCGTCGAAGCATTACCCACTGGATATCTTGTCTGCGCTCCGGGCGGTCGTGTTGGGGAAGTTGGTGAGGCCGAGTTAATCCAACCGGATGATGTCGATTTAGTCAACGCCTACGCCCTAACAGCACGCATGTTTGGTTTCAAAATACTCTATCTTGAGGCAGGTAGTGGAGCAGACACTCAAGTGAACCAACGATTGATAGAAAGTGCTCGCACTGTCGAGGGCCTCTCTCTCGTGGTTGGTGGCGGGATACGAACTCCAGAGCAAGCAGCCCTTGCAGCACAAGCAGGCGCAGATTGGATTGTAACAGGAACACTCACAGAAGACGCATCCGATTTAGATGAACTCCGCCAACGAATTAGCGGTATCGTCTCGGTATTGAATGACTAATCAATCTTCATCGTCAAAGACAACAGGATCGCCAGAGCCACCAGGGGATGGCGGTCGAGCACCATCAACATCGATACCTTGTTCAATTTCACTTTCATTGACTTCAAGATGAACACGGCCACCTTCCGCTAATGTTGTCATGTCGCCAGTTTCAGGCGTTGACAGTGTTCGCTTTACATCCGGGGCGTTACTATACGCTTCCCGCTTTGCTTCACGAGCGTCGTGTGTACGAACCAAAGAAAGCGAATCAGCAAAGACCCTTCCAACCACTTCACGTGTGCGCTCACCGCGTCGAACTGAATCCAGTTCGTGCACCATTGTTTCACGTTGCCCTTCAAGTTCGCGAAGTTCAGCCGTTCTGTCTTGCAAAGCAGCTTCCATATCAGTAAGTGTAAGCGTGATTTGTTGAATACGCTCGTCGCGTTCAAACACATCGTTGTGAAGTCGTCGTTCTCGACGGCGGAGCGAATCATATTCTCGGT
>JAPKCL010000080.1 GCA_028822955.1 Candidatus Poseidoniaceae archaeon | reverse complement strand
TACCAACCTAAACACATGTGGATTTCCGTTTAGGAATTCAGAGATGCGATGACTTTCAAGATCACCTCGGGCGCTGACCTTTTCCGATGATTGATGAAATTTTTTTGACAAAAGTCACGGTGCCATTAAACACCTTTGGAATCCCTCCACACACCAACGAATTGATGAACTTGACCCAGTAGGGACGAGCATGGCACATCAAGAAAGGTTCACTGAACGCGCTGCAAATGGCGACTTGACGATTGGCATCATTGGTCTTGGCTACGTTGGTTTGCCGACCGCAATCGGCTTCCACGACGCTGGATTCAACGTCTGGGGCGTCGATGTTTCTCAACGCACAGTGGATATGGTCAAAGCAGGAAAGAACCCTACAGGCGACCCCGATGTCGATGATATCGTACCGTCACCAGGGACTGAAAGATGGCATATTACCGACTCTGCAGCTGAAGCAGTTCCCCATTGTGATGTAATCTTAGTCACCGTCCCAACCCCGATTACACACGACCTCAAACCAGACCTCTCCTATGTTGAAGGTGCAGGTCGAGATGTATTCCAATCGATTGTAAAGGGTTCTCGAACAATTGTCGTTCTTGAATCAACCGTGTATCCTGGCGTAACAGCACAAACATGGCACCCTATCATCGAGGAATTAGGCTTAGTCATCGGTGAAGATTTAGAAATCGCTTACTGCCCTGAACGGTTCAATCCAGGAGACCCTGCGCATGGCGTACGGCAAGTCGCTCGAGTCATTGGATGCTCAAACCCTGAAGTGGGCGCCGCATTGGTCGCTCTTTACCAGAAGTTGACTTCTGAAGACGTTCGCTATGTCGGTAAACTCGAAGTGGCTGAGGCTGCGAAAGTCATTGAAAACGTACAGCGCGACATTAACATCGCCCTTGTAAACGAACTCGCTCGAATCTTCCCTGCTTTGAATGTCGATGTCGAAGATGTTCTGTCTGCAGCAGCCACCAAGTGGAACTTCCATCGCTACACTCCAGGTGTTGGCGTAGGTGGTCACTGTATCCCAGTTGACCCTTATTACATGATTCAGCGAGCTGCCGATGTTGGTGTTCCTGCCGGACTGATTACCGCAGCACGAGCCGTTAACCGTTCAATGCCAAGTCACGTTGCAGGTGTTTTAAGCGACTTGATGTGGAACGCAAACGTTGCTGCTGGCGATGCAAAAGTCCTGTTGCTCGGCTGGTCATACAAAGCAGAAGTCGGTGATCCAAGAGAAACCCCGGCTGAACCTTTAGCGGAGACTTTGATGGCAAAAGGCATCACAGTAGGTGCATGGGACCCACATTTGGATGATGGAAGTTATCCAGAAGGTGTTGAAGTCATCTCTGATATTTCAAAAGCAGAAGGTTACGATATGGCTGTTCTTGTTACTGCTCACAAAGCTTGCCTCGAATTGGATTGGTCCGAACTGGTGAAGCAAATGCGCACTCCTCTCATCTATGATGGTCGTCGAGTTTTGAACCTTGAAGAATTAACTTCCAAAGGATGGAAAGCGTACGCAGTAGGCCGGCCCTATGGGGATGGATTGTGAAATACCAACTCGTTTGCTTAGCAACTGGTCAGCGTATTGTAGACGCCTATACCTTGCACCACACCGACAACGCCCTTCTCCAAGCCGACTTTGCGGGCCCGCTCAATATCCAAGATGCCCAAGGCGTTTGGAAGTATCTGGATTGGCTGCCAACTTCCTCCTCCAATTCCTATGTCGCTGGAACGGTGACCTACAAAGCTGAAGCATTGGGTGATGCATTAGGCATGACTGACCTTTGGGTAACGTTCCACGGGCATTGGCCTGAGAAAGGAGGCCTTTGTCCAACGGGCAGTTTCAAGGATATGGAAGCGGTTCCAACAATTCAACGCCTTCGAGATCACGACTGCAAGGGTATGATTTGTGCAAGTGCTGGCAACACTGCTCGTGCCTTTACTCACTTTTGTGGTTTGGATAGCATGCCACTGATTGTCATTGTTGGAAAAGACCACGGGCATCGAATCTGGACGAAAACAGGACACCCTACTGATTCAATCAAGTTGGTCGTTGTTGAAGACGGTGACTATTACGACGCTAAGACCGTTGCCAAAGGAATCGCTAAACAGCTCATTGGGTGGCAAATGGAAGGAAGCGTACACAACGTTGCTCGACGGGATGGAATCGGCTCTTTGCTTCTTGACGCGGCTTTTACAATGGACCGATTGCCGGAACATTATTTCCAAGGTATCGGTGGTGGTCCAGGTCCAATCGGTGTTCATGAGATGGCGGAGCGGTTGATTACTTCGGGACAATTTGAAGGCCCAGTACCGCGGCAACATCTCTCACAAAACATCGAACATTGTCCGATTCATAATGCGTGGCAAGCACGAAGAGATCACCTCCTTCCCGAAGACTTCCCGTCAGAGGAAGTAACCGTCTATTCGGATTACTTGCTCAATAAAGGCCCAGCCTATGGACAAGTAGGTGGCGTACACGATATTCTCAAAGCCTCAAATGGTCAAACATATACTGTGAAAGAATCAGATGCTAAGTTGGCAAAGACCCTGTTTGAAACAATCGAAGGAATTGATATTATGACTCCAGGTGCAGTTGCATTGGCGAGTTTACAGCAAGCCTTAGCCTCGGGTGAGGTCGATTCGTCATCTTGTACGATCCTCAACATCAGTGGAGGAGGTGTCGAGCGCCTTCGACAAGAGCAAAGTACGGAAGTTGTAGAACCATGGCTTCGTGTTAACAAAGCAGATGGAGCCTCGATGATTCTCAAGGCGCTTGAACAAGAGTGAGTCAATGTTGTTCTTCAAGCACTACGTCCGGCGTCAAACATTTCTTGGAGGCTGCCGTCTTGAAGCATTTCAAGCACAATATCTGAACCACCAATAAGTTCTCCTTGAACGAACACCTGAGGCATTGTTGGGAAATCGGACCAAGCACAAACCGATGGAATCGCACGTTGGTCACTTAGGATATCGACGGCGGCAAAAGGTTCGCCAAATTGCTGCAATGCTGAAGCAGCACGGTTTGAGAAACCGCATTGAGGTTCGTTCGGTGTTCCTTTCATGAACAGCACGAGAGCGTGTTCATCGACTATAGCTTGCAATTCTTCGTTTGTCCAGTTCATAGTAATCATTCCTTATTTTTGTTAATACGCCGGATGTGGACGCCTTGTCCACCTCCATGAGGGTCAAAAGCAGTGTCGCCTGAGGTTTCAGCCTGTGCAGGAGTCATGCATTTGAGGTCAAGAGCGTGAACGGGGTGGGGGATGTGTTGCTTCATGACTGCAAGCACAAGTTTCTGACGTTGCAAAGGGCGCATTCCATCAAAAGATTCTGAAATAATTCGGACGTGGAAATGGTCGCCTGAACGGTGAAGATCGATGACTTCAACGGTTGCATCGGGGACGGCTTTCAAAATTTCGGCTTGAACCCACTCACTCGCAACCATACGCACGCCTCATACTGCGGTGGGTGAAGGTGGCTTTGAACCTGCGCGTTCTCATCCGATGCTTCAAAGAGCGAGAACATCACCCATGCTCATGGAGGAGTCGAGCATCAAAGCGAATCGTCTCCCACAGATGGGGCGTGATTCTGCGTGGCTTGCCGGAGCAGATTTAATTGCTGTTTTTCTCGCCTTGTTTGGACAAGTCGTTCTCACTCGTGCCTTATGGACGGAATCCTACGGCCTCTACATCATTGCTCTGGATGTTTTCGCTACGCTGTTTTTGGTTATTGACTTGGGTTTGCCGACGCTTCTTGCCCGTGATGGGCCCAATGCACCGCATCGAATTTGGCCTGCAATTGTGCGTATTTACAGATTACAAGTCAAAGCCGCAATTCCTTTTTTGCTCCTGGCCATCATCGCATCACCTCTGATTGACTCAAATTGGACTTCACATCTACCCGTGATGACAATTTGTGCCTTGATTGCGTTCACCCACATCGCCTCATATGCGCCGCGTTCTGGACTTCGAGCTGCTGGAGAGGCGCGATTGGAGGCATGGACGAAGGTTTTGGAACGAGCGATTACCACCGCCGCCTATTTGTCGCTGTACGCTCTTGGAATTACCAGTGTTGTCGGCTATGCATCGGCCTTTTTGTTTGGGGCATTGTCTGGTTTCCTCCTTGCACTTTGGTGGGTGAAGCGTACCGTTCAAGTCTACGAGGGTCATCACGGCGTTCAAGGAGATTTAGGAGAGGCTTGGCTCGACAATCGTTCATTGATGGTACAAGCCCTACCTTTTGCCATTACATTGGGTGTACTTCCATATGTCGTTCGGATTGAGAAATTCATCATCGGTATAGAATTAGGTGTAGATTCAGCGGCCTTATTTCACGTTGCACAGTTGGCATGGTTAGCAGGATTGGTTGTACCACAAGCCTTGCGAGCAGCCCTTCTTCCCGTTCTTGGGAAAGCACGCTTTTCACCTTCTGACTTTGGACGAGAAATGAATACTTCACTGGACATCTGCCTTGGCCTTCTACCGATCGGTATTTTTGCTGGTGCTTTCATTGCTAAAGGATTTCTTCCGTTTGCTTTTCCTTCTCAATACACCGATGGTTCACTCGGTGCATCTGCTGTTGATTTGTTCATGGTCTTGCTTTTAGGCTGGTGTTTTACTTTACTCGCAACACCGACGTATACTGCACTACAAGCAGGACTCAAGCCTTGGAAGTTTACGTTTTTCATAGGCCTCGTCGTTGCTTTTGCTACTGTTATTGGCTTTGTGTTTATCAAATGGCAAGCGCCATTGGGTGACAGTCAAGGCTTGTATGCGGCTGCCTTCGCATCAACATTGTCAGCAGCCTTTGCATTCCTTCTTTCCATCCATCTTGCGGGTTCTTGGGATTTCTTTTTCAACCGGTCAAAAGAATGGTTTTTTGCCATCAGTCTCATGTCTCTCGCATGTGTTGGTCTTTACTCCAACACTTGGCTAGCCGGAACTGGTGTTCTGTTGTTTTTGTTTATGCCACAAGCTCTTCGAGCAATTGGTTCCACTGTTGTAGAAAATACTCCTGGGAAAAGTTCTCAGGAAGAGTGAACTCTTGATTCCAGCGATACTGCAATGTATTTTCGCATGCATCTGCAAGTGCAGTCGCATCATACGCAGCTACGCATTCCTCCGGCAAATAGGTGGCAACATCGCCAACATCAACTGAAACTACAGGCGTACCGCACGCGATTGATTCCCTAGCGACCAATGGACCCGATTCACGTTTTGAGGTGATGAGCGTCAAGTCGGCAACTAACATCCGATCCCAAACAATTGAACGAGGTTGAATTTTTAGCGTTGTCATTCCGACAATCCACCCACGACTTTCAAGAATCTCTCCGGCTTGAAGTGCTAACAAGTGGTTCTTTTCTGGGCGGCGTGGGTCAGAAGGAAATAAAATATCAATTCGATCTCTTCTCCATTGGCCTTTCCATGGCTTGAGTGGTCGGAGCCATTCATCTTCAACAGCACAATGACAGGGAATCATTCGAATACTTTCTTCGGGGATATCGGCTCCTTTTGCCACATCGAACAATCGCTGAGATACAACAACTAATCGCTTGGGTTGGCAGGCTAATCGCTTGGTGACTTTGGAAAGAGTTGAATGGTTCAAGCCAACATCAAAATCGTACCCATGAACGACACCTGCCCAAGGAATTTTCATCTGTTCAGCCAAAGCATTCGCCAAGACAGCAACAGGCCATAGAGTGTGGCAGACAATGACTTCAGGCTTCCATTCACCAAGCCATTGTTCGACGTTCTTGACTTGCTTTCGAACACTGCGAGCGGTAAAGTTCGGCCAAGGGTGCTCTGGTAGTGCCGTGTAGCGAGGCGCGAACACTTCGACTCCGCCGTGTTCAAATTCACGAGGTGCACGTGCAGCACCCGTTAAGGTCGAACGGCGTGCTTCTTGATAGCGCATCATTCGTGGGAGCGGGTTCACCACACGAACTTCATGTCCGTCACTCTGTAATGCTTGAACATGGTCAGCAACAAAAGTACCTCGCGCAACATTGCCAGGCAAAGGGTAGAGTAAAGAAACCACAAGGATTCTCATTTCATCCACTCGCTTCATTCTTCAAGAGCCGCTTGTATAATTTCAAGATTTTCTTGAACGCTCGCTTTGTCATTGAATAATCCGGAACCCACGACGCAATTACTCACGCCCCAATCACGAAGCATAGCGATATTGTGGGCTTTAACTCCACCATCGATTTGAATTTGAACCGCACGACCTCCATTGGCCACTTGGGTATCAATTGCTTGTTTAAGACGTCGAATTTTTTGTTCTACAGCCGGTATGAAGGATTGGCCACCAAAGCCGGGATTAACACTCATGACAAGAACCAAATCGAGTTCAGAGAGAACTTCCAAAGCAGCGTCAACGGGGGTCCCAGGATTGAGAACAACCCCTACGCCCGCTCCAGCAGCTCGAATAGCGGTGACTAACCGATGCAAGTGAGTTGTAGCCTCGACATGGACTGAAAGATGGTTGCATCCAGCATCAATGTAATCTTGAAAGCAGCTTTCGGCATTTGAGATCATTAAATGGGCATCAAAAACGGGCCCTTCGCCAAGTGCTTTACGAAGCGACTTTATCACAGGCGGGCCAAAGGTAAGATTCGGTACAAAGTTCCCGTCCATGACGTCGAGGTGAAGCCAATCAAGTCCGCTATCCACTGCTTTTTGACAAGAGCGAGCAAGGTCTGCTAAGTCTGCGGTTAGGACGCTTGGTGCGATAATCATGGCTCTCCCCGGTCTAACCCAAACAGAGCATTGCCATGAGCATTTCGTTTTTTTTCTGTCAATCATTTCTATACGAAGGCTGATAATGTCCACCATTGAGGCTTCGCTAGTGAGACTATGGGTGAAGTACGCGCAGTTACAGATGGAGAATTTGAAACAACGGTGAATGGGAACGGCTGGGTCTTGGTTGATTTCTGGGCGCCTTGGTGCGGTCCATGCAAGGCAATTGCGCCGATTCTTGAGCAAGTTGCCGGTGAACGTGAATTACTCGTTGCCAAAGTCGATACGGATTCAAACCCAATGAATGCCGGCCGTCTTGGAGTCCGTGGAATTCCCGCTCTTTTCCTCTTCAATGAAGGTAAACTCGTCAGTCAAAAAAGCGGTGCTCTGCCAAAGCCAACACTGCTGAAATGGCTCGACGAACACATGTCTGCTGATGATTTTTGAATCACTTTAAGCGTTTCTTCCGTGATTCCTTTTTGAGACCAACATCGCGTAGTAATCGTTCTCGTAGCGCTTCATGCAGCCACATCCCCTCTTCTAAATCGAGGAGCAATCCATGTTTGATGAGGTTCTCCGGTGGGGTGCCTTCCCATTCAATTGCTGCAGCGAGCGTTTCCCATAGGATTGGTTTGTCTGAAACTGCAAGTGTCGAAAGTAATTCATATTCGAGGTCAGGTAAACCAGTTAGAATTTCTTCATCCAAGAATCTTAACCAATCTTCGTGAGTTGCTTGACCGTATAACTCAAGCAATTCAAGGGCTAGGGGATGCCCTCCGGTCGCAGCATGCACTTCATCGATACCTACTGTAGGTGTATGCT
>JAPKCL010000079.1 GCA_028822955.1 Candidatus Poseidoniaceae archaeon | reverse complement strand
GAAACGGATAAAGATAACGATGGTGACTCTGAAAACGATATCGACTTCTCCGGCGAAACGGTCGATTGGTCGAATGTTGCGCCCGGAGAATATGAAGTGAATCTCAATATCCGTAACAGTGCAGGTTTAACTGATTCTGATTCTATCAAAGTCTATGTTAACTATGCTGGACAATGGTCTGATTTCGAGATGGGTGGCAATACCTCCGGAAATGCTCAAACCCTCGACTTCGATGTGAATATCGTTTATGACAAAGATCAGGGCAATACCATTCGTAAAGCCGTTGGTGAGTTGACCTATCCCCAAGTCGACGATGACTGCACTGGCATTCCAGGCTCGACAAACTGTCGAGCCAAACTCGACATCCATGCAATCAATGAAGAGGATGAAGAAGCGAGTAACACCTCTGCTAAGGCCTTAGACCAACGTACGGATGGCGATTGTGATGAAGACAACAATGACTGTGTCCATCTCACTCTTAGTTCGTATATGTTCACGGATACCGAATCAACATACGGTGACGGTGAGTGGGTTTTCCAAATCCGTAATGAAAAAGTCAATGACTTGAAAGTTGAATCGTTTGTTATTCGGCTGCATTATCGCTGAAACAGAGTACCTGTTGAGATAGATGTTTAACTCTTGGCAACTGAGGACTTTTTATGCGCCGAACACGAATTGTAGCAACCATTGGTCCTGCTTGTGATGATGAGGAGACTTTACTCTCTCTGCTTCAAGCAGGAGTCAACGTATGCCGACTCAATTATTCTCATGGCGTTCCAGATGACAAAACGCCATTGTACCAACGTATCCGTTCTCTTGAGGAGAAATTGGGCCGACCAACATGTATCCTCGCTGATTTACCAGGTCCAAAACTTCGCTTAGGTCGTTTTTCGGGCGTTGTAATACTGGAACGCGGTGCTTCAATTAAACTCCATTGCGGGCAGAAATCAATGGAGAATGCCGATTCAGGAAATATCCCAGTAGAATATGAAGGCCTCTCTGCAGAATTAAACGATGGTGACCCCGTACTTATTGCGGATGGCTTGATTCGCCTCAAGGTTATTCATTCACCACAAAAACCCAATGGTATCGTTGATTGCCTTGTCGAAGATGGAGGGATTGTGAGTGAACGAAAAGGCGTTAACGTTCCAGGAACAATGGTTGACCTTCCGGCAATTGGTCCGAATGACGAAGCTGCATTAGCCCACGCCCTCAAGGCTGGGGCGGATTACATTGCGGTGAGTTACGTTCGAACTGCTAAAGATCTCGAGCCTGCCCAAAAAGCAATTCGTGAAGCCGGCTTACATGTTCCTTTAGTTGCTAAAATAGAGCATCCTGTGGCACTTGAACACCTTGAAGAGATACTTGATTCAGCAGATGCAGTTATGGTTGCTCGTGGAGATTTAGGGGTCGAGATACCTCTAGAAGACGTGCCTGAAGCACAACAACGAATCATTGACGGCGCACTTACGCGCGGAAAGATTGTCATTGTCGCGACTCAAATGCTTGAGTCGATGACCTTGCAACCACGTCCAACTCGCGCTGAAGTCAGCGATGTATCTGGAGCCATTCGACACGGGGCTACTGGAGTAATGCTTTCAGGAGAAACAGCATTGGGTCAATATCCACTTGCAGCCGTTGAAACGATGGCTAAAATTGCAGTAGCGAGCGAAAAGGGTTTGACCTCATCTGAACAACGTCCAAGCGTTTTGGCGAGGTTTGTCTCAACTCGTTCAGTAGCGCACGCCGGTGTTGAACTCGCCAAAATTTCAAAAGCCAAAAGAATCGTTGTAGCTACGCAACATGGAAATGCTGCCCGCTTGGTTGCTGGCTATTGCCCTGGGATTCCCGTAACAGCAGTTAGTAATCGAATCCGTGCCATGCGCCGTTTACAATTGATTCCGGGTGTTGAAGGTTTGATGGTTGAAGAATTCGACCGCGGCTCTCAGACCATGCAGGCATCACTCCATTCACTTCTTGAAGCAGGTACCATCGGGATTGGAGACCGAGTTGTGGCCATTTCAGGCAGTCCTAAAGCCATTTCAGGTGCTACGAGTACCATCCGTCTGTACAAAATCGCGGAAGACGGTACGATTCACGGTGCAGAGTGAAATGAAGCCGGAAATCTCTGTAAATATCCGATGCTACGACCCTAAAGAGCGATTACAAGCCCATATATTCAGATTCTGTTGTGTGTTGGCGCGTCGCGCTTTTCAAATAGGGGTGGTTGTTCGGAGGACTCGATAAGGAGTTATTATCATGGGAAGTCAATGGGAAGATAAGAGCAAGCCTCACCTAAACATCGTGTTCATTGGACACGTCGATCACGGAAAGTCAACAACAGTCGGACGTCTACTTCTAGACACCGGCCATATTGAAGGCCACGTTATTGAAAAGAACGAAAAACTCGCTGCTGAATCCGGTAAAGCCGGTTTCGGACTTGCCTACGTCATGGACGGACTCAAGGAAGAGCGCGAACGTGGTATCACCATCGACGTTGCTCACAAAGAGTTCTTCACTCCAAACTACTACTGGACTGTTATTGACGCTCCAGGTCACCGAGATTTCGTCAAGAACATGATTACTGGTGCTTCACAAGCTGATGCAGCAGTTCTTCTTTGTGCTGCTAACGACGGTGTTAACGCCCAAACCAAGGAACACGCGTTCCTTGCAAAGGTGCTTGGTGTCAAGCAAATCATCGTTCACGTCAACAAAATGGATATTTCCGGTGTTGACTGGTCCGAAGAAAAGTACAAGACAGCATGTTCTGAAGTTGGTAACCTGCTCAAGATGGCTGGTTTCAAGCCGGATGATATCCCAATGATTCCTGCATCTTCACTGAACGGCGATAACGTCTACAACAAGTCGGACAAGTGCCCATGGTACAAGGGTCCTACACTCTTCGAAGCTATCGACAAACTCACCATGCCAAGCAAGCCAGTTAACAAGCCTCTCCGCTTGCCAATTCAGGATGTCTACAAAATTTCCGGTATTGGAACAGTGCCAGTTGGTAAGATCGAAACAGGAACTTTGAATGTTGGAAAGACAGTTGTCTTCAACCCTTCACAAAAGTCTGCAGAAGTCAAGTCAATTGAAATGCACCACACTATGGTCGCAAAGGCTGAACCTGGAGACAACGTTGGTTTCAACGTCCGTGGTCTTGCACAAGTTGACATCCGCCGTGGTGACGTTGCTGGATACACCGACAACGAACCTATGTTCGTTCGTCATGACGAAACTTTCGTTGGACAAATCCAACTTATGGACATTCCAAAGGCTGTTTCCGTCGGATACACTCCTGTTTTCCACGCACACACCGCTCAAGTTGCAGTTCGTTTCCTCGAACTTCTCGAGAAGACCAACAAAGCAGGTAAGGAATCTAACCCGTCTTTCCTCAAGACTGGTGACGCATGTCTCATCCGTTTCCAACCGAACAAGCCAATGGCAATTGAGCAAATGGATACGTTCCCTGAACTCTCTCGCTTCGCTATCCGTGACATGGGTAAGACCGTCGCAGCTGGCGTTTGTTTGAAGATTGACAAGAAGTGATTTTCACTTATATCGGAATGAATAGGAAGGTATTACTATGGCAGCAGTAACAATCATCAAGCTCACTGGGCAAAACCACAGTGACATCGATAAAGTTGCAAGTCAAATCAAAACGATTTGTGATAGTGGCGGTATTACACTTCGTGGACCGATCCCATTGCCAACACGACACCTTGTGGTTCCTGTTCGCAAAGCACCTGATGGTGAAGGCGTTGAAACATACGACCACTGGGAACTTCGTGTTCACAAGCGTTTGCTTGAGATGGACATTACTTCCGGTAAGGGTGAATCTGCTCTCCGTCAAGTGACTCGAATCCAAATCCCAGATACTGTGAGCATTGAACTTTCAATGCGCTCTGTCAACTGATTCGTTAAACGAATTGATATTCTATTATCGAGTATGCCGTAAGGCTGATCCATAAGGAACAGTTCAATTGATGAAGAACACGGGCCAAAGCCGTGTTCGTATATTCTTTCAAAGTTGAGCGGCTTCTGCAACACCCGAATCAATGAGCCATTGAGCGGTTTCTGAATCAACAAAATGAATGTCGCCTTCTTCGAGTGTGAGTTCTTCACCCGTTTTTGTGGCAATGGGTTCTGGACTTGCCATCAAAACTCGAATACGGTCAAGTTCTTCCTCAAGTACTGGAGCAATACTGACTTCTTCTGATTGAATTGGTGTTGCTGACTCGATCGCTGCTGGTACACTTGGCTTGACTTCGTGTTCTTCCATCTCAAACATCTCAATCGATGAGGACGTTTTCTTTGAAGGTGCTAATTCTAATGCTGCTGCATGTTTTACCTTAGAGCCGACAGGTTTTGCTTCGCCGGGCACTTCAACTTCCTTCGAAACGCCTTCTGCTAAATCAGCATGAATATACTCATCCAAGTCAGGCCATTCTTCATCGATAAACCGTTCCTCTTCATCACCATTGGATTCTAATGCCTCTGCAGGAGGTTCACGGTCTTCAAACGCTAAATCAGGTGGAGCAGAACCTGTAAGGTTTGTTTCGATGAAGGAGTCGAGTTGAACCGTACCGGGTGCATGTCGAGTTTGGCCTTGAATCGTTTCACCGGCGATTCCATTTTGCATTGAATTCCAATCAACTTCCATCTTGAACCGGTCAATTTGAACTTGCATCATATGGTAAATCGCTTTCTCCGCCGGGTCGTGACGTTGCCAATCGAGTGCAGGTAAATCCTGGGTTATCCCTGGTTGAGTAGATGTTCGTAACGATTGAGATGATACGTGTTGCATCAATGCTACTAATCGCTTACGAGCTAACTCCGAAGCGATGAGCCGAATGTTTGCCTGTCGCTTTTGCAAATTCTGTAAACGCATACCAGTCATGCCTTTCATGAGCATATTTTGAATCTCGGAATCTAAACTGGTGAGTAATTGATGTATCTTATTCCAGAAATCTTGCCGGGGGAGAGGGACGGGAACATGCCGATTAATCTGCAGTCGGTGGGTGGCAAATAACTGCTCTTCGATCTCGCGCGACTGAGCACTGTCAAGGTCGCCGAGGTTGGACATCGTTCACTCCTATGGCCGACATACTTTGAACCCTTCATCGTTGATTTATCAAACATCAAGCGCGCTGATTGATAATCAATGGCCAAACCTCGCAAAGCGAGGTGTTTTCCCAGTGTTGAAAAATTACGGTTCATCGAACGACTTTCGAAGGTCGTCAGGTACTGCTTTTTTACTGGTCTTTTTGATGCTAAGTGGTACGCTGGCCGCTGCCTCAGACGCTTCGTTTTCCTCAACCTTACTTCCAGAACCTGTACAAGATACAACCGGTGAATTGTTCTTTCACCCGGGATTGAATCAATCAAGTGTGAATACCAGTTTATCTTCGATTGTTGTTGTTCCTTCCAATAACACTTTTTTGAGTGGGACACTTGAAGTAGAACCTCTCTGGAATGTCTCATCCAATAACGGAACTCAATTCGGTGTGGCAGCTTCGAATCAGTGGAATGGAACGCATCAATTGACCAATGGTATAGGACATGGTGGAAAATTGACATTGGCTACCAATTCCTCGCTTGGAACCATTACCGACTTTGAATCATCTGTTATTGTTGCACCTGGATGGATGGGGACGGGCAGCGACCACGAAGCTTGGTCAATTCAACAACCAAGTCTGGTTCCTTTTTCCACCGGCTCTGGTATGCTTGTTCCGAGCAATGGTTCGAACTCAATTGGTTTTTTAGCCACGCAAGCGCGAGGTGATCTTGGACCAGAGATGGATGGATGTCTTCGCTCACCAACGATGGCAACTCCGTCCTTTGTCAAAAATTACAGCCTCTCTTTTGAGCATTGGACTGCCCTGCTTGACGATGACGCAGCATGGGTCGAAATTCGATATACAAATGGTACGTGGGGCTTGCTTTCACCTTTCGATGGTTATTCCTCGACTTCAAGCTTGAATCAGTCTCCAACTACCGTTTGGAATGGGGAAGAAACCAATTGGAGCCAATCACAATTCCAACTTGACGATTATGTTACCGATATGCAGTCAAGCGTCCAATTCCGACTTTGCTTCCAAACCAGTTCCACTTCTGGAATACGCGGAGGGTGGTTTATTGATAATTTCGCATTGTACAACCAAGGTGATGATTTCGGTGCATGGTTTCACGGTAATACATCCGGCGATTATGCTGCCAATGCTGACGGCGACTTGGTGTTTCCACTGAATCTTTCAAACGCTACTGGCCAAAATGTCGAACTAGAAGTGTGGGCAAACTGGGACATTCAAGGGGGCTCCAGTGATTCCCTCACTGCATGGCTTTCCCTTGACAATGGTTCGACCTATTCCCCAATCTCGACACATCCCGGCCATCCATCCATAGGCGCGATTTGCAGTGGTCGCTGGTTCAATGGCGGAGATTCATTGAATGAGTGGTGCCCTGTGCGTTATTCACTCCCATGGACCATCAACGCCCCACAGAACGCGAGTCATGCCCTTCTTCGATTGAACGTACAAACAAATTCCCAAATCAACTACGGCGGGACATCAAATTCAGGCTGGGAAGGAATTGCACTCGATGACTTGAGTGTTTGGACCAACCGTGGCACACCATCTGAAGTCATACGTCGATTGAATAATTTCACCAATCAACCAACAGGAATCAACGGTTCATCCGATGGTTGGTTAGAAAGTCCCTCAGGTCCAAATGAATGGCAATGGCTTACACAATTCGAGCACAATAGTCCGAATACCATCACTCATGATTTTGAATCCGGCCATGAATTGCCTGCAGGTTGGTCACTATGGGCACAGTCAAACCGACGATGGGAAGTAGGGCCTACAAGCAATTCATCTGGCTTTGGGCCAGGAGTTTGGCATTCTGGAATGAACGGTGCTGGGATCTATTTGGATGATGAATACCGAAGTGACATGTGGACAGACCTCTATTCACCAGAATATATTATTCCAGAGAATTCGACCTCTCGGCTCACCTTTCGTAGTTGGATTTGCTCAGAATTAAGTTGGGATGGGGGCGCAGTCTCCATTTCGACCGATGGCGGCGAGACTTGGTGGTTTATCCCACCTACACTTGGAACATTCCACGACCAGTTGTCAACAGTGAACAGTTTCTCACCTTTTTACAATCAAGGGATTTTTGATGGTTCATCTGTTGTTGGGGGATGTCATAATGTTCAACGAGGTTTTGATCTCAAAGAGTTCGATTTATCAAATATCACAGGTTCTACTGTTCGTGCTAAATTCAGTTTCTTTTCTGACCAACTGATAGAGTTGGATGGATGGTATATCGATGATGCAGGAATTGAAATCGATGTGTACGAACCTATAGGAACTTGGACTTCTGAAATTTTGACTCCTGACCCAATTTTTGGCTGGGGCCAATTGGATGGTTTTGTCCATGAACCGGAGAACACAACGGTGTTGTTTGACATCCTCGATGCCAATGGAACACCACTCCTGGGCTATCAAAATCAAACGCTCCCACTTGATTTGCCACTGGATGTGATTCAATTCCCTTATCTGTATGTCCGTGTACATTTGACAAGTCTCGACCGGTTAATTACGCCGTATATCGAGCGGTTATCAATTGGTTCACTGACGTTCTTTGATGGCTATCATCTCTCACATCTTGGAGAGTACAGTGGTTCAAATCTTCACGAACTCGAAGTCAATATGGATAACGCAGTTGTATCGAAAGCAACCACCAGCCTTGTATCTCTACTATGGACC
>JAPKCL010000078.1 GCA_028822955.1 Candidatus Poseidoniaceae archaeon | reverse complement strand
TCCCATGTCGTACCCGTAAATAACGAGGAATATATTTCCGGACCGTCCAAATTCAAAGCAAAGTTCACTTCAGAAGTTTGCTCGTATTCATGTGAATCACGGTATGACTTCCACCCTAGGAAATTGAAACTCCTCCACTCAGGAGGTATGTTCGAAAGCGATTCTTCGAAATCTCCATAGTCATAATTGGCGGGGTCGTGCTGAGAATGGTAGGATTGAGTATAACTGCTGTACTCTTCTGAAGTAAGCAGATAGACATCTCCATTCACTGGATTGAGGTTCATATCTTGCAATGTAATACAGACCGTGGTCCGATAATCGGCTGAAAGGTTGACGCGGAGAGCCCCAACACTGTCATTACCAATCAGCATCGTCGTGTAGTGATTCTCTTCGAGTGGGTCAAGTCGAGGTTTCATCCAACTTTCATACATCCATGGTTCTTCAGGATTCAGATCGTAGGTGGGAGAATCGGGTGCATCCTGGTCCTTTTCCCCATCTTTTTCACCGGAATTATCATCTTCATAATACATATCATCCCAATCATTCCACCAATTACCGTTGTAAAATGGTACCAAAGCCAAACGTTGGGCCGTCTCATTCCACCGAATAGGAGTCGTATCGCCTGCACAAGATTCAGCGGCTTGAACTTGCATCGAAAGTGGGCTTGAAAGCCCCACCAAAAGAATTGGCAAGAGTAAGGTAAGGGTAATTGAACTCACTCGTATGTGCGATGACATGGCCTCTCCCCATGCAATGATACCAAAGGAGGTTATACAAACTAACGGTCAACTTCTTCTACGAAGAGGCCGAATAAATCCACTGTCATCACTTCTACGTTCATCTTTGGATAATATCCCGGGAGCGGGAGGCGGAGTGTGATGATCCATGCCGAGTAAACCACCTTGACTCTCGACATGCTCGACATCGGTATAGGTCTCAGCTGCTTGCTTTGCCTCATCTTCCATATCAGTTGGTTCTCGCATGACAAGCCATCCAAGAATTAACGCAACTGCAATGAGTGCAATAAAGGTTGCAAGTTCGGAACCGGCTGAAGTAAGCCAACTTTTCCAATCTTCAACACTGAAATCAGACAAAGAGGGAGGAGCAGATGGTTCAGGACTGACATCGATTTCTTGGTCCATGGAATTACAGATACCGACACTGTCACAAATTTCTAAACGGATGGTATAGGTCCCGGTTTCACTCCAAGTCCCAGTGACTCGAGTCACTGAACCCGGCATTGGTTCAATCCAATCATCAGCAGGGTTTCCGTTATTGTCTGCATCGAATTCGATATCTAAGTCCCAGCGGATTTGCAAGTCTGGACTCAGCGTTTCATCTCGGTCAGAGATAGAGCCATCATTGACGTTCGTATCCCGATAGACTGCAAGACCGAGGTCTGACTCAATATCCGAGATATTGGCTGCAAAGGAGTTCGAATCCGAAACGATAATTTCGTCAGGCACGAAGATATTGTGAATAATCGGCGGATAGTCAACAACGACAGTGAAATGGGCTCGACTCACATCACCAGTTCCAAATGCATCTCGGACGGTGAGTGATACAGAGTATTCTCCTGGAAGCGAATAAGCATGCCAAGGAGTTGCATCGTGGTCAAGTGGAGACCCATCACCAAAATCCCAAGTATATTGCACAAGACCATTCCAATCAGGGGAATTCGCATCAAATGGAACATATTTTCCTTCAAAAGATTGGTCGCCGTCACGGGTACCGTCAGAGTCAAAATACAGTAAATAATCCGGTGCAGAAAAAGTTTGGTCTTGTTCATTAAAGGTTCGAGACCAATCGATATCTGTTAATTCAGGAAGAACACTTGAATCCGTTAATTGCTCATCATTATACCATGCATCGAGAATTTGAACAGCAATGATTGGCAAAGGGTTAGCAATTTCAACCGTCAAGACTCGAGCTATGCTTTCTGTACCTGCCTCATCAGTCACAACTAGAGTCACCGTATGGATTCCTGGTTGAGAAAAAGAATGAGTCACTTGAGGACTTGCGCCAAAGGATTCATCATCAGAGAAACTCCAGTTATAGGTTAAATCGCTTGAATCCCCAACCGTACCGTCTGGATCAAATGAATTCCGGCCATCAAAGGTGTAAGGGGTTTCAACTTGGCCATCCTCGACACGGAAATCAATAATTGAAGTTCCAGAAGTGGTTGTTTTGACAATAAAATCTGCAACTGGGATTTGATTCAATACGGTAATCGATAAAGTGGCCGTAACTGAACTTCCATCATCATCCATCACGGTTAATTCAGCACTTTTTACACCAGGTGTATCCCATGAAGGCACAGGGTTCGGAACATTCGAAGTGGTAAGTGTGAACTCATCATCTCGGTCGGTTACTCCACCATCAAGATTGACGCCTTCAGGGAAAAACCAAGCATAGGAGACAAGACTACCGTCTGAATCTTTGAACACATCAGGCATGACGATTGCAGTATAAGTAAAGGTTGAAAGGTTTTCAGAAAAGATTTGGAACGGAACTCGATTGTTGACATTGACAAGAATACTCTTGACGCCGATATTGATACCATCAGAAACGGTCAATGTGAGGTTGTACGTGACGTTGAGACCGTTGATATCGCCCCATTCATGAGGGGCTTCATACATACCGATTCCACCATCATTCGTCCCGTCGCCCCAGTTCCATTGGAATGACAAATTCTGAGTTGGAACGTTATCGTTGGTCAAAGAAGCAGAAAACAAAATCATTTGATTCGTAAGGATAGAGACTTCTTCTTGAATCAAGACACTGTTGACCGTAATCAAAGGGATCGGTGGAGAGTTATCTGTAATATTCAATTCGAGAACATCAACATCAGACCAGGAGCCACCTTGGTCTTGAACACGTAATGTAGCGTTATACTGCCCGATGCTTTGATACGAACGGAAAGGTGATTTCAATCCAGAGGTGGTCGAATCTCCAAAGTTCCAGGCATAGGCTACCGGTGCATCGAGATAAGGCAGTGAATTATTGTCAAAGGAAAGACCCCATGCATCGAATCCATCACCAGAGAATTGGATGTTTTCCCATGTCTGAGATTCATTCGGAGAAAGCGTACCGTTTGCAGTTGGTTTCATGTTATTGAGTACTTGAGGAGATGTAGTGAGTGTATCGACTGTCGTACCAATCATGTCTTGCATTTCCATTTGGAAAGTGTATTGAGAATTGTACGGTGCTGTAAACCAAATACTCTCTTCGGTAGCCAATCCGCCGCCTGCTGAAACTCGCTTGGTTTGCGTATCGACAATAACACCACTGCTGTCAAGAACCTTAGTGGTGACATCAAGGTCTTCAAAGAAAGCGTTTGAGAAGACTTCGTAGTTGACTTGAACCGTATCTGGAGAACCGTCACCATCACGGTCACTCGTGGAAGTGGTATTGAGTGTCAGTGTAGCCGGAGAGGTGATGCGTGCTGCTTCAATGTCGACGGTCCCTTGAGGATACGACGGTCCACACGAGGTATAATCGCAATCTGCTACAGTACTGGCATACCAAGTAATGGCCCAGACTTCATTCGTGAGGTTTCCAAAGCCAGGAATGAGTGCAGTAGCGACGTTGTTTTGGAAATTCAAATCGGTTGCAGTCCATAACCCATCGGCGGTGGCTTTTGATACAACCACGCCATCAAATTGACTTACATCTGCAGTCAAACGCATAGTTAACGGAGCAGGAGAAGAAGCACCAGGAGTGAACTTGAACGCTCGAATACCCCAACCTTCGACAGCATGTCCGGTCGAGGACCATGGGCCTGACCAATCACTGTTGGTATCTGCTGGTTGAACGCGACAGAAAGAACCTGAAGAGCAAGTTGATGTCAAATCGAGATTTGAAAATCCGTAAATCCCTTGAGATGAATCGAGAACAGCCGCAATAGAGAAGTTCGCAAATATTTGACCCATCGTTCTTCCAATAACACCACTTTGACCGCTGACCGGAGATATTGCTAGATTTTCTACACCTAAGCCACCAGTTGCTGAATCTTGGACCAACTGGCGAACTGCTGGACCGCCACCAAGATGGTCTGCCAAATACATAGTGAATATGAAACCGGCTCCGTAATCTGCAAAGCGTTGATTCCACCATCGAACCGAGATTTCAGAAGCTTCAGTCCATTGATTCAAATGGCTAATGAGTGTAGAATCAGCTCCAAAACAGAGGTAAATCGCTACGTCGGCATTTCCTTCATCAATCCAGAGTTTTTCATACGGATCTTGGGCGTTATGCAACAGATGTTCCAACTCGTGGGCCAAGATAGATTTGCCCCATGAAAGAGTGACGTCGGCATAATCTACAAACAATGCTTCACGTGAATTTGACATCGATGGTGCAAAGTAACCGCCGATATTGTAAGCGCCATCAATATCGTAAATGACGATTTGAACTTGGCAATTATTATCAACATCCGGAGGAGCAAGTCCACGCCCATCTTGGTAATCCTTACCGTAATAGGTCGTCATAGTTGGATAGATTGTTTGGTCCCAAGAGGAAGCCAAATTATTCAAAACTGTTGAAGTCAATGTCCGACCAGATTGTACCAAGAAGGCAACTGTGTTTGTGGTCTTGGCAACATAGGTGTCCACTGAACCACCAGAAGTTGGAACGGTCAATTCATCGTTCACAACATGCGCAACACATGCACGCCCGCCTGCACGAGCCGAGGTTTGTGGCTCATAGGCCATATCGTCAACACCCGGTCGGCCAGCCTCAATCCACGCTTCTTTCATGAATGAAAAAGCCGAAACAATCGGTTGTTCTTCTTCGAACATCAAATATTGGTCGCCCATATCCATTTCAAAATCTGCGATATCTCCGATAACAACACCGCCAGCATTGTAAGGCAGTGGCTCGTTTACTTCTTCAGACTCAGCACCAGCCGTGAGTAAAAGAGGAGAGATTCCAGAGACGAACAGAAGGGTCACGAGAAGCAGGGCGGTATTAGAGCGTAGTTCCGACATTTAGGGCACCTCATTTATTCGCAAGACTGCTAACACCTTAACCACTTGAAACGAGGTATTTAAGAGTGGGTCTATGAGGCTTCATACATGCTCATGCCGAGTGAATGCGATTATCGCGCTTCACGCTCTATGGCAATCGCTGTCCTAATTATATTACTTTGTTCTTGCAGTGCCTCGTTTATACAGCCAGCAAATGCAGTGGAATCGCCGTATGAAGCCGTCGAAGTATGTGATTATATCGAAGAGCTTGAGTTCAATGGTACTTTGGCCAACGAATCGGTCCTGTGGCAAACAAGCCTCGGACCACGGGTTCCCGGCACGAATGCTTCCGAAACATTCCGAAATTCAGTTGAAGAAAATTTGACTCAATGGAATGTCAGCATGCATGAATACACAGTTGACAACTTGACCTTTACCAATATTGAAGCCGTTTTAGAACCGGTGGGCGCCGATAACAATACTCCTCGAGTGGTCCTAGTAGCCCATTATGACACCCGAAATGCAGCAGAACGAGACAGCGATGAGAATCGAACAGATGAACCAATAGTTGGCGCCAATGATGGTGCCAGCGGGGCTGCTGCTCTGCTGGAACTGGCTCGAATCATACCTCCAATGAATCTCGAATACGGCGTTGAATTGCTGTGGACAGATGCAGAAGACCAGAATTACACACCTCACAGATTCTTCGGCGCCGAGGCATGGGCTTCTGAACAGACTCAACAAGACATCAATCGGACTGTAGCCTACATCGTCTTGGACATGATTGGAGATGCCGACTTACAATTAACCCACATATGGCCAGGCAATGGTGCGTTGTGGAGCACTATCCCTCCACTTGCTGAAGCAACTGGAATGGTTGAAAACAAAACTGATTGCAATGGAGATATGGGCGTGAAGATATTCGACCAAAATACTTCTATCGGCGTCTTTGATGATCACGTCGCTGCGTTGGATATCGGCATTCGAGCTATCGACCTCATCGACATTCGGTTTGGACCGGGTGCTCAAGCATTTGGTGGCCATTGGCATACACACGAAGACACTCCAGACAAAGTGAGTGCTGAATCTCTACAAACGGTTGGCCGCATGGTCGAACTCGGCTTGAGAAGCGGGGCATGGCTCGCTACAAATACCACCCAAGAAGAAGGTCTAGAACCCGACAGTCAACAAGAAGATTCATCAAATGAAGAATCAAATGAGAGTGACAATAAAGACATGATAACCCACCCGCTCCTCGCAGCTCTTGCTCTTTCCTCAATAGGACTGTTACTCCTCTTAATGGGCTACCTTGTGTGGAATATTCGTAAGAATTCCTGACCAAATCTACGCGCCAATCGAAGGGAAGGGTATTATCCGCGCATGCCGTGACCTAAAATAAGCGGAGGTGTGAATGATGGATGATGAAGACATGGATGAACGCCTCGTAGCCCTTCGCGCTCGAGTTCAGGCCAAACTTGAGGCTTCTGAAACGGCAAAAACAACTCGGCAACAAGTTGCAGATGAGGAATTAGTCGTTGAAGCGCATGAACTCGATCGGGCAGTTGAAGAAGCGACCTTTCGCTTTCAAGAAAAAGTCTACGAACTCGACCAATCCGACAACTCAAGACTCCTTATTTTTGCTGCGTCTCTCATCCTGATAGGCAGTATCCTCGGCATGGCCTCAGGCGCCTTAATTCTCAACGGTAACCCTGATGATCTATTGGGTTCATCTTTGTTTGAAAGAGCCGACAGAGTGGATGTCTCTGGAATTGCACTTGAAGGCGGAGGGGATGGAAACGGTGTCGCAAATGTTACGATTCAGTTACTCAATTTCGACACTGATGAGGTCCTCGCCGAGATGGTCACTGATGATGAAGGGCGCTTTAGGTTTGAAAACATATTGAGCACTGCAATGACACTCCATGTTGAGGCGGAAGGTTACGTCACAGTCGAACGTGATTTCTTACCGGAAGAAGCGGGTATAAAACCGATAACGATGACATCCGGAGAAGGATTACGTATCGAAGAAGGCATTACTGAAGATGATGGATGGACCCTTGAATCGGCTGTGGCTCTTTCGACCGTAGTTGGTGTATTTACAGTCATTACTGCCTTTGTTGGTTTCCAAGCAGCGGTTGAAGTCCGTCGCGCAAAACACTATCGAAGAACACAATTTTTAGCAGGAATCGCTTTGTTCAGTCGTGGTTTAATCATTTTTGGACCACTCATGATTCTTATAGGCATGATTATCCTCAGCGTTTCAAAATCACAATTCGATGATATTGGCGGTGATTGAATGTACCTCATCACAGTTGAGGGTGGTGACGGCTCTGGCAAGGGAGAAGCCGCCCGTATCTTACTTGAATTAGCAGCAGAATACCCGTTTCCCGAAGTACATGCTACACACGAGCCAAGGCGGCACAGTGAACTTGGTAAGTTAGCCCTTACTTCGGTAAAACTCGGCAATAAAACACCACTTGAAGAAGCGGGTCTATTCGCTGCAGACCGATTAGACCATTCACACACTTGGATTCGACCTTTGTTGCAACAGGGGCATGTTGTTATCTCAGATCGGAATATACATTCATCCTTGATTTACCAAGGAATCGTTGGCGAACTTGGAGTCGAACATGTTGCTAAAATGAACGCTGCTGCAATGATTCCAGATTTGGTATTATGGATTGATTGCGACCCTGATAAGGCAATGAAGCGTATTCAATCAGGTACGTTACGAATGAACAGTGAAAAACAAGAATATTTTGAAACAGCAGAAATCCAGCGAACGATTCGAAAAGGATTCACAGAACTACTCTCTGGTGGGGTCAAAGCACTTGTCAAAGGGTGCAGGTGCTTTG
>JAPKCL010000077.1 GCA_028822955.1 Candidatus Poseidoniaceae archaeon | reverse complement strand
TCAATATTCGACAGGTACAGGGTCGAGCATTCGCCACAAGTACCACGTAGCTGCCGTTCTGTACGGCGCCCAACGCTTGGAAATTTCAAGAACCTTCTCTTTTGTGTCTGCTTCAGGAACTAATTGTTGAACTGCACGGATGAGACCAATATCACCGATACTGAAGATGTCTTGTCGCATCAATGTGAAAATAAGAATCATTTCAGCAGTCCATGGCCCTACACCACGGAATTGAATAAAATGTTTGAGCAATTCCTCATCACTTGGTTCGTTCCAGTTCTCCAGAATCAAAGCCTCAGATTCAAGTGCAAGTCCATGAATGTAACTTGACCGAGGTCGAGAAAGACCGCATGAAGCAAGTTCTTCTGGAGTATGTTTGAGAATGTGTTCGGGTGTTATTTCACCGACCAATTCAACCAAACGCCCCCACACTGCATCGGCAGCAATAACCGAAATTTGTTGGCCAACAATCGAACGGATCAATGTCGAGAAAAGATTTCCCTTTCCAATGAGGCTTTCATTTGGGTATGAACGGACAACTGCGCCAATAATCTCATCTTGAGAAAGCATTGCATTGGCATCATCCCACCATGTCGGCTTACCGGTCTCCATGAGTCTAAATAAGGCGTTGAGGTTTTGAGGGCTTGTCTCATGGCATGTTCATGCGAGACCAACTCAAAGATATTCTTGGATTGAAAAATGTCCTACGTGCAGGTTGGGTTCGAGCCGGCATTGATTCACCAGAATCGGTTGCCGCCCATTCGTGGGGTATGTCGATGTTAGCACTGAAACTTACACCGAAGGAATTGGATTTGACTCGTGTTCTTTCACTGTGTATTGTTCACGATATCCCCGAAGTCCGTGTCGGTGACCTTACTCCCCATGATGATACGTCGACAAAGGCTGAAGATGAATTGAAGGCGATGACTGAAATGGCACCTGAATGGGTTGCATTATTTGTTGAATATGAAGAGGGTAAAACCGCTGAAGCAAAGTTCGTCAAACAGCTCGATAAATTGGATATGGCCCTTCAAGCCGAACGATACCAGTCCGAGTATGGCCTATCGCTCGAAGAATTTATTGAAAGCGCACGACTGCGCATTGATGATGAGAATTTACAGAACCTCTTATCTTGATATAATTTGACAACGAAGTTCCGACAAAAACAAAAGGGTGAGTCTACCGCCTGTGTAACATAGCCCGATAGTGTAGGGGTCCATCATAACGGGTTTTGGTCCCGTTGACCTCGGTTCAAATCCGAGTCGGGCTACCTCTTCCAACCCTTGTTCTGCGTATTTGCTCTACAAAATCGAGTCGAGTCTTTGGGCAAGTTCTTCAATCGATTCCTGTTGGCATGGATAAGTGAGTCAAATGGGTATCAACAAAATTGCAGTTCTTGGAGCCGGACAAATGGGAAATGGAATTACACAAGTTGCTGCTTGTGCTGGTTACCAGGTGACAATGATTGATATTCAACAAGAATACGTCGATAGAGGGATTGCAGCAATTGAAAAATCACTCGCTAAACTCGTTTCAAAGGAACGAATGACTCAAGAAGATGCAGATGCTGCACGTTCTCGTATTTCCCTCTCCATCGATCGGTCAGTCTGTGCTGACTGCGACCTTGTTGTCGAGGCAGTCCCAGAGATTCTTGATCTCAAAGTGAGCATTTTTCAAGAACTCGATGCTCTCTGTAAACCAGAGACCATTCTTGCATCAAACACTTCCTCAATTTCAATTTCTACCATTGCTGAAGCAACCAATCGTCCCGACAAAGTCATTGGAATGCATTTCATGAATCCAGTTCCTATCATGAAGTTGGTCGAAATTATCAACGGGGATAAGACCAGTGATGCAACCAACACTGCAGTCGTTGAAGCATCACAAGTGATGGGTAAAACCGCCCTTTCGTGCAATGACTTCCCAGGATTTGTATCAAACCGTATTCTCTGTCCAATGCTGAATGAGGCTATTTTAACGCTTCAAGAAGGTGTTGCACAACCAGAAGCGATTGACGGTATCATGAAATTGGGAATGAATCATCCGATTGGCCCTTTAGCACTGTGTGATTTGATTGGACTGGATACGGTACTCCACATCATGAACGTTCTCCACGATGGTTTTGGAACCGAAAAATACGCACCAGCCCCTCTGCTCATTGAGATGGTTAACGACGGCAAATTAGGTCGTAAAACCGGTCAGGGATTCTTCTCGTATTGACGGTGGTCTAAATGAGTCTCAAGGACAATCTCCGATTTTGGGCAATCGGGCAATTCCTTGATACGGTTATGGATTCATCTGAACAAGCCATTACAGACCGGCTTGAAGCAGATAAAAGACTGGATTTGCTTGGACGACTAGCGGTTCTTCGTGCAGGACTTTCGGGATTGATATCTGGACTTCTAGTTGTAGGAGTAGCTCTTTTTCTTTCTGCTTGGGAAGGGTCAGAGGGATTGAGTGGCTGGGGTTTTATTGTCATCCTTACCATTGCAAGCAGTATTACAACCGTCTTGGAACTGATGTTCCTCTATCGAGATTCTTTGAGTACAGCAGCACGAATGGCGAAGATTCTGAACATTCCACAGTCTGAACTCGAGGAGGTTGACCTTGAAAATTCGATTCCACATTGGTTGATTCATGCTGCCCTTGGTGCGCCTGGGTTTCACGTAGAGATGTTTGGAATCGATCCTCTGGCTAAAATTGGTAAACTTGGAATGCTGATTCGGAAAGTTTTGAAAAAAGTTGGCGTTTTTGCCAGTGCAACGATGTTCAAAGTAATTCTTCGACGTATGTGGTTTCGCCTTATTGGTCGGGTCGCCACTCGTGCGGTAGTGGAAATCGTTCAATTACCAATTTTCATCGCTCTCAATATGTTTGGAATGCATTCCATGATGTCAGATATGCGTTCACGTTTAGTCGGTCATGAACTGACTCCGAAACTTGTTCAACATGCCTTCCCTGAGGGTCTTGATTTACTCGAACCTGGGCTTTTATCTGCCTTGCATCAAGGAATGTATGAACAAATTACCGTAGCTCGTTTCATCCATCCAAATCAAATCCGTGTCCTTGAACTTCTTGGTGAACCACCCGAGGAAATCTCTCCTTCAAGCGAAGTTCAGCAACGTCGAGCAAATCGTTTTTTACTCGCAACTTTTTCGATGTCGGGCAAGAATTCACCAAGATGTCGTCGATTAATTCGTTTCTTAGAACATCAACTGGGCGATGATGAAGCGGACCTCGTGAGAGAAGAGATTCACGACGCTATCTTTGATTTATCTCCTCTAAATCGCCCATGGATTTAATCTGGAACTCTTCTTGCGAGGCGTACAATGAAAAGCCTGCCCACCTCGTTCGTGGTATGACTCAAGGACCTTACATCGTGACCGGAGCCTCAAAAGGGATTGGAAGAGCGATTGCCCACGAAATTGCTAAACAAGGCTATCCAGTTCTTGCTCTTGCACGTGCTTCGCCAGAACTCGAACAAATTGGGATTGAACTTAATCTCCTTCATCCAGAATCAATGGCTCTCGCATGTGATTTATCAAAGAGTCAAGATATTGCTGCTGTAGCAAGTCAAATTACCACCCAATTTTCATGGATCGCTGGTATCGTACATAATGCAGGAACAGTAGAGCCAATTCATCCACTCAACAAAGTTCCAATTGCACTCTGGTCAACATCTCTTCAAGTCAATTTAATTGGAGTTCAAGATTTAACACAACGCCTCATGGGAAATATGGGTGGCGAACACCAAACAAGAATCACAACCGTTTCCAGTGGTGCATCATTGAATCCAGTAGAATCTTGGTCAGCGTACTGCGTCGCCAAAGCAGGATTAGACATGTGGGCACGTTGTATTGCGCAGGAGGGTGCAGAACTGAATATCAGTGCCATTTCGATTGCCCCCGGTATTGTCGATACCGACATGCAACTCACAATTCGTTCTGTTCAGCCTGAGCTTTTCCCTCGACATTCGGATTTTGTATCGCTGCATACATCTGGTCAACTCACGCAATCGACTGATGTTGCAGAAAAAATGTGTCCACTTATACTCAACCATTCCATGGAGCACTCAGGTCAACGATTTGATGTTAGGGAGCTCTAATTCCGAACGAAACACGAGCGAAGGGTGATAAGCCAGCACCTTGACAGCAAGAACAGAGGGATTCTATGCCAGGAACAGACCGTGTTGAAATTCGAACTTTGAAAGTTGGACGCTTTTGCGTTGTCGACAGTGAAGCATACAAGATTTTGAGTATCTCTACTTCAAAACCAGGAAAGCACGGCTCTGCTAAAGCACGTATTGAACTAGTCTCTTTGTTTTCTTCAAAGAAAATCTCACACGTTGGCTCAGTTACCGATAGTATCAATGTCCCAATGATTGAGAAGGGCAAGGCAATTGTAACTCACATTGATGGTGAAGAAGTTCACGCAATGAACATGAAGGACCATTCCATGATGATTCTCCCTCTTGATCCAGAGATTGAAGTTGATTCAGGTAAAGAAATCCTTTGGATGGAAGCACTCGGTCGTTACAAAATCGAACGTTGAATAGAATCGACTGTTTTCAAAAGAATTGTGAATCTCACAATTTTAACTTTTGTCCGGTAATGTATTCATAAGCCAAGTGGGTTCTTGGAGGGTTATGACCGCCACTGAAACTACATCGCAAGACCAACCTTTCTCTGTTGATGCAGCCATCAAGGCTATGCCAGATGCAGATAAAAAAGCGCTCAAAGGATGGTATTGGTACGACTGGGCAAACCAAGCGTACGCATTGACAGTAATGACAGTCATCGCACCAGCTTTGATGGCGAGTCTTTACAATAAAGCAACAGGAACACAATCCGGTGACGCCTTCTATGCGTTTATCCTCACTGGTTCGATGTTGCTGGTAGTTCTTACTGCACCTGCTTTGGGTGTCATTGCAGACCGTATGCCAATCAAAAAGAAACTCCTGAAGTGGTATACTGTTGTTGGTGTTATTTTTACAGCCCTGATGGGTGCTGCCCCGTATTTTGGTTCACAGGGTTACATTATTCTCGCTCTGATGTTTGCCATTGGTACCGTCGGTTTCACCGGTGGTAACGTCATTTACTACTCCTTCATGCCCTACTTGGCTGAAAAGCGATGTATGGATCACGTCTCGAGCCGAGGATATGCTTACGGTTTCATGGGCGGCTCATTGTTGCTCATCTTCCACCTCATCATTTTGATGGGTCCGTTTGGCTGGGATACGAACTTCCGACTCGCTGCCATCTTCGTCACTTCCGCACTCTGGTGGTGGGGCTTTGGTATGCTCATGTTCAAATGGACTCCCGAGCCGGATATTCCTTCCAACATGGAATGGCAGGGTCTTGGCCACGCAACAAAGATGGCGTATGGACAAGTATTCCAGACCTTCACTGAAATCAAGAAATTCAAAGTTTTAGCGCTTTTCCTTGCTGCTTATCTCTTATTTTATGACGGTGTCAACACCATCGCAAGCATGGCCAGTGCATTTGGTGAATCTGTGCTACGACTCGACCCGAGTATGAACATCTTGCTTTTGCTCACAGTCAATGTAGTTGCGATTCCAATGACACTTCTCTTTGGTAAGCTGGCGAATATTAAGGGCACCAAATTTGCTCTCATGCTCGCACTGTTAATTTACTGCGGTGTTGCAGTTGTGGCAGCCGGTTTCGCTCCACTCGAACTTGAATCGGATGTTACCGCAGCCGATTCTGATTACGACTTTACTTTTGAATGGGACAATTCTACTGAAAATTATAACATGAGTACACTCTATGACCGTGGCTATGAAGGATGGATTGGAGAAACTTCTGAAGGAGATAAAGAGTTCCGAGATGCCTTCCAAGATCACTTCCCTACACCAGACTACACCGCAGAGGACGCTGGTGCGAGTACTATTGGTACCGGTTTGCTCGTCTGCCTGTTCATACTTGTGATGCTTGGTTTACTTGGTGGCGCTATGGTTTACATACAAGGTATGGAAATGGGCTTCAAAGGTGCAATTCTGGTTGTATTCTTAGTAATAATTGGACTGGTTGGTGGTTCCATGTTGGCTGACAAAGCGTCCGCTGATGAAGATGATATCAAGACCATAAACGCAGATGATGCTGCGGCAATTGTTGCTGGTTTCGAAGGTGCTGAAGATCACCGATTCTCGATTGTATTTATTGATGGTCCACAAGATGGCCAAGCAGAAGTTGGTGCACAGCACCCGACCATGCTGGACCAAGGTGGTCCCGTTGACGGTTATGCAGACTTTATGCGTGACAAGGTCTGGGCTCCATTAGGAATTACAGTTTCACTTCAATGGATTATCCTTGGTTTGTTTGTTGGAGTTGCAATGGGTGCAGCAGGAGCACAGGCACGTTCGATGTTCTCGATGCTTATTCCTGAAACACGTACATCTGAATTCTTTGGCTTCTTTGGCTTCCTTGGTAAGTCAGCGGCTATGATAGGTACCTTCCTCTATGGTATTGCAAGCACAACGTTTGACAGCCGTGTTGCGATTTTGACCATCACAATCGTCATTCTCTTGGGAACCTACCTCACAAGCAAGGTAGACCTCGAAGAAGGTATGCGTGTTGCTGCTGAAGAAGACCGTATCGCTCGAGAAAACGGAACGCATCCAACACAAACAGTTGCCGAGTGATTGATTTCCGAATCTTCACACAACTTGAATTGCGTATAACATTATCAAGTGGACCGAGGAGTCGATGGTATGAGGATGTTCAAATTCCTACAGACCGTCGGCTCTTTTGTCGTGGTTCTCGTGATGGTACTCGTTTGGGGCGTTCCTCTTGCTCCGGCCATCGTTTACTATCACTGGGCTAATGGATTGATTTCGTTTGACCATCAATGGGCACAAGCGCTGGTAACTGGTCTTGTGCTTTCAAGTTCATTTATCGTCTATATATTCAGTCTCTTGACCTTTTCAGCAATCTTGCAATTCATACTCCATCTTCGAATCAAAGAGAAAACAGTTGTTCCACTTGCGTCACTCCATACATTACGCTGGGCTTTCTGCGGCCAAGTTCTGCGTTCGACTCAACCTTTTCTGCAACATTTTGTTCCTTCCTTTTTTGCAAATGCGTATTTTCGGGTATCAGGAGCGAAAATTGGTAAAAACACCCAGATTAACACCTTTCGATTGAATGACCCAGGTCTCATTCGTATCGATGATGATTGTGTGGTTGGAGGTGGTGCCACTTTCAATGGCCATTTGGTAGAAAAAAATCAAATGATATTTGCTCCAATTCACATGAAAGCAGGCTCTCTTGTTGGTGCGGGGTCAACGCTTCAACCTGGTGTTACAATTGGAGAGAATGCCGTCATCGCAAGCAGTGCTTTGGTCCCCAAATATCGAACTATTCCTGCTGGAGAAGTATGGGGCGGTTTACCTGCAGTTCGGATACGAGGTTCTTCATCTCGAGATGAATCTGAAGCTTGAACTTGTACAAATGCAATCACAATCAACAGCAACCTATTCAAACGGATTGCTCTACCTTAGGATGTACGCGTAGCGTATACTGGGTGAGAAATCAATGGGTGTCGAAAAATCAGCATACCGTCAACCGGTGACTCCACAGGGTTTGAAAGCGATCGAAAAGGGTACGCTCACTTGGCTTGATGACGACATGTACAACAACCTAAACACGGGTGTACTCGAACAATATCTCGAAGAAAAGAACGTGAAAGAATCGTTTGAAGTCTCACATTGGAATACACCTAAAGTACTCTATGGTATTGCGATTGGAGCAATCTTTTCTGGCGTGACTGCCTATATCGGTCTCAAATTAGGATTAGCCATATCGGCTGCTTGGTACATTGCCTATCTTTTGGG
>JAPKCL010000187.1 GCA_028822955.1 Candidatus Poseidoniaceae archaeon | reverse complement strand
TTTAGCGCTCTGACACTCGGCCGCATCCTCTGGGTCTATGAGCAGCAAACAGTGAAAATTCCCGTCCCCGACATGGCCTACAATTGGCGCGACGAGTCCCCGCTTGTCAGGAGGAGTGATGCCTTTTTGTTCTGCACTCACCGTAATAGGAGTGCCATGTTCATCAGAACCAGAGACCATGAGGACCTTATTGCCTCGTGCACGTTCAAAACGAGCTTGGATATCCGGTGGCAGGTAACAGCCCGCTACATGCCCAAGATGAAGAGGGCCGTTGGCATATGGCCAAGCGACACAAATTAAGACATACTCATCAGTCATTCGGTCCCCTCAGTTCATTGGAAATGCACCCACTTCTTGACTTTCACCCCTGTTCATCCTACATCTGCTTCATATTTCGATATTGCAAAGTTTACGAAGGGGCATTTTGAATAACCCCTTGCTCGTGCTAAAGACAGGCCGACCGCTAGGAGTCCCAGAAGTCACATGGCAATGACCACCTTAATCCTGTATGCATCTCTCGCTCTCGGAGTTTCCTTTCTCTGCTCTATTTTAGAAGCAGTTGTTCTTTCAATACCACACACCTACATTGCCGTATTGGAAAAAGATGGTAAAAAAGGTGGCGCTATTTGGGCGAACCTCAAAGAGGACGACGCCGTAAAGCCACTCACTGCAATATTGACGCTCAATACCATTGCCCACACCATGGGTGCTGCTGGTGTTGGTTCGGAAGTCCAATCGATCTGGGGTGAAAGTGCACTCACTGTTGCCTCTATCATATTGACAATAGCTGTTTTATTCTTGTCGGAAATAATCCCAAAGACATTGGGCACTGCATACTGGAAGAAATTAGCACCATCTACTGGTAAGGTGTTGAACATTTTAATCAAACTTCTAGCAATATTAATTATCCCAATCCAAGCACTCAAAGCAATTTTACCCAAAGGTGACCATGCATTGGTCACCCGAGACGATGTTGCAGCACTTGCTGATCTTGGTGGAGAAGAAGGAATTATTGAGGAAGATGAAGGTAAAGTAATTCAAAACTTACTCAAACTACGTGAAATTAAAGTAGTCGACATTATGACTCCAAGAGTCGTTATGACCGCCTTCAATTCATCGAGTACCGTTCAAGAAGTATTAGAGGAACACAAGATCATTCGAGTATCGCGCATTCCGGTCTACGATGACACCATTGATGATGCATCGGGTATTGTAATTCGTTCTGAAATTCTTATGGCTGCGAGTCGAGATGAATGGGAACTCCCAATGCGCGATTTTAAGAAATCAGTCATAACCCTTCCATCGACTGCAAATGTAGATGAAGTTCTCGAAATGTTCCTTCAAAAGCGTCAACAGTTTGCCTTAGTACAAGATGAATTCGGCGGAACATCGGGAATCGTAACTATGGAAGATGTATTGGAAACTCTCTTGGGTGAGGAAATCGTTGATGAACTCGATGAAGTCGATGACATGAGAGAACTTGCACGTGAGCAAGCAGATCTAGTCGAGCACGATTGAATCAAAAGTTTCTAACCAATCGAGTAGATGGGTTTCTCTCTCTTCATTTGTCTTTGCGCCTGAATGGGTCAGACTTTCAATAAGGTGATGTGTCAAGAGTTTACCACTCGACATCATTTCGACAGTTGCATCATAATGTTCACGACCAAGACGGGTATCGGTCATGGCTTGAATGCATAACGTTGGTACTCGTGGTACACTCCATTGTGGGATGTCGAATTGATCGAGATTTTGAGAGGTTATTGATGGATGCATAGCCCTCACATCGCGAAATACCCTTTTGAGATGGAGGTTCTGAAGGAAAGAAGGGATCTTCAACTTCCGTCGGATTTCGTCAAGAATTCTTGAATATAGCATCAATGGAGATTCCAAAATCAATCCACTTAATGGTAGGTCATAAGGAATATTATCCTTATCCGAGGAAAGTCGAGTGCAGATATACCCGCCCATGCTGTGACCATAGAAGAATATTTGATTGACGAGATTAGAATCTATAATGGCATCGAGATGTTTGATGTGGTATTGCATGTGCT
>JAPKCL010000006.1 GCA_028822955.1 Candidatus Poseidoniaceae archaeon | reverse complement strand
ATAGCAGGTATACGCGCAGTCACCTGTTCATCTTATCCATCTTTCTAATTTCTTTATATGGGGTGGAAATGTTCGATTTGGTGAAGTGAAATTATGGATGAGAAAACATACATCGTAGAAATAGCAGATGCCACTGGACACAGCGTTGTCGAGATGACGAAGACCGACCTTATCGACCAAGCCGCCAAGAGTCAAGGCAGCTGGGTTTTTGTTGACAACCGAATGGTTGCTTCGGAAGACCTTGTGAACACAGACTTTGATGCTGCGCAACACATCCGAATGGTTCCTGCCCTCCAAGCAGGTAAAGAACAAACGTACACCGTAGAGATTGCCGATGCCACAGGTCACAGCGTTGTCGAGATGACGAAGACCGAAATCGTCGAACAAGCCCAGAAACAATCCGGTTCATGGATCTTTGTTGACAATTGCATGGTCGCTACCGATGCCCTTGCAAATACTGATTTGAACACAGCCCAACACATTCGCATGGTACCGGCACTTCTTGCAGGCCAGTGAACCGTTTTCAACACCTGACCGACACTTCTTCCAAGGGACACCTTCAAGAAAGGGTGGTGGGTCGCGTTGAATGGAGTCGAATACTATGGTTGAACTCGTTGATTACAAATGCGCTGTCTGCGGAAACCTTGAATCGTTCCACCGTGAACGCAACGGAATTAGTTGCAAAGCGTGTGGTTCCCGAATTTTCATGAAGTTACGCCGTCAAGGCAACAAAACGATCAAAGCCGAGTGATTTCACATCACACGACCTCCGCGCAGGGTTGAAAGACCGCTGGCAATAAGAGTGATTCCATGTCATCTTGGCTCGCAGAGAAAGCACCTCTTTTGTTTGAGGATTTATTGCTTCCCGAGCCGGTTCAGGCGAACCTCCGACACACTTCACTTCAGGCAAACCCCCCGCATCTTCTTCTTTCAGGTCCAGCGGGAGTTGGAAAAACTGCTGCATGGCGTCTTCTGGCTCGACAAGTTCTCGGCCCAACGTGGGAAGCACGTACGCACATACTCCAAGCCCGTGACCTTGCCCGCACATCAGGGGCCATGGCGAAATTCGAAGAATTCCTCCGCCCAGAAGGGAGTGGTTCTGATGATACACTTGCAGGTCGAACAAGCCTTGATGCGTTTGACCATAATTTTTCTACAACGGCTGCCAATACGCCTCCTCCAGCAGGTAAAGAGTGCACTCACGCTACGGGGGAAAGAGCCCCAGTGTCACGTTTAATTGTTATCGAAGATGCCGACTATCTCGGTACAATCCGTCAATCCTATTTGCGCAGGATGATGGAGGTAAGCAGCGGCAGTGCACGTTTCATCTTCACAGCCCATACACCTTCGCGAATCATTGAGGCTTTACGAAGCCGAACACAACACATCCGTCTTCCGAAAATTCCGCGTTCCGAAATCGAACGCCGCCTTCTTGAAATTGTGGAACAGGAGAATCTTTCTCCTGTCCGGGGTATTATCGGCGACATCTCCCATGTTTCTTCTGGAAATGTCCGTAAGGCGATCTTCATTACCGAACTCCTTGCTTTACGAGAATTACTCGGAGACCGGAAGAATTTGCAAAATCTCTTGGCCTCGACTTCTCTGCGTGAAGTACAACATGTTCTGGAGGAAGCATTGCGTAACCGTGTTCACGATTGGCGATGGGAGAAAGAAGGCAACAAAAACAAACGCGTACTCAAAGGAGCAATGGGGCTACTTGATCAAGTCATGGCAGAAAATAGCCTTGAACCGGAGGACATCGTAGTCAATTTCCATCATGTGCTGACCGAAGGAAGGTTTCACCTTGGCGAGGATGTTCTTGCAGAGATTTTACTCGCCCTTTCTGCTTGCGATGTCGCTCTGCACCGTTCGATGCAAGGAAGAATTGAATTAGAACAGTTTTTGTTCCAAGTTGCTGAAATCGGGCAAAGGATGAACGTTGCGAAAGCGTCTTGACACTCGGTCCACTGGGCCGGTTGGGCGTGTAGCACAGCTGGATAATGCGTTGGCCTCCTAAGCCGAAGATCCCGGGTTCAAATCCTGGCACGCCCGTACATTTCACTCGTACCTTGTGATGTTTGAAGGCAAGAGCCAAATTGAAAGACCTCCAGTCTCAGCATGAGCATCATGACTTCAGGCAAAGGGGTATCGGCCAATTCAGAGGCGCATATGCCTCTCCCTGACCCTTATGGGGAAGGCTTTGAATATTCAGAAGACCCGATTGAAAACACTCGGAAACAATGGGCTGTACTCGAACGCCGCCGCCTTCTAGCGGGACGTATTGCTCGTAATCCTTTACTCATGATTTGGCGAACATTGAATGGTTTTATTCTTGCCATGTTCGCTTTTGTGAGTGTTCTTTATTCTCCTCTAATCGAGTCAGCCAACGGATTTATATTCATATTGATTCCATTTTCTTTAATTTCTGCTGGCCCCACTGTGATTGCTGGGGAATCGGCATGGCAGGCTATGCAAGCCCGAATCTCACTCCGGGAGCAAGGTGGTGTTTCAGGAGGTAAAACACATGTTTTGCGAGCCCAACCCGGAATGGACCGAATTATCGAAAGTCTGAGTGACCAACGCCGTAACAACGCCGTATTAGGATTGCTTTCAGCCTCAACAGTGACGTTGCTTATTCTTGCTTCGGCAGTTACCTCAAATTCTCTCGCATGGAACCTCGCTCTTCTCGTGGCGATGACACTTGGAATTGCCCAATCCTTCCACGGTATTTTTTCTTACGGTTTCATTCGTCAGCTCGGCGACCCATTTCCTTCCATTGTATTCCATGCTCCAACCCACCACCCAACACAATTGGGGAGTGTTTTAGGAGATTTACTGATTGCTCATCTTGATCCTGACCTTTTTTTAGAATGGGAAGCATGGCAGAAAGAGTTTCGGAAAGCCTTGATTCCAGGCCACATCACGAAACAGGCACTCGAACGCCTCCTCTACATTCTACATCTGCACTTGGAGCAGGAGTTGTCTACCGATAAGGCCCACGGCGAGTTAAAGTCCTTCATCATCGAAAAGCGTTTTAAATCTCTTCTTCTCGACAAGGAGGCACGATTCAATTGGAGGACTATTCAACGTCTCCTTGCACATTCAAGGGGCTGGCAACCGGAAGCATTTTTGTTGCTTGACCGGTTACAAAACGACCTCCTTGCAGGTACTCCGCCGATGCTTCGGGCAGAATGGAGAATGGATGTGGCTTTGGATGAAAACTGCTACGAAGGTTCAGGCAATCTCTTCATTGTCCTCAATAACCAAACATTCGAATCCCGGCATGTTCGAGTCGAAGTTTTAACCCCTAACGGTGAACCTGAAACGCGTGACCATCGCTTTGAATTGAGCGCATGCCCACCCCCTCAAAGTTCGGTGCTGCTATCACATCCTACCGACGATGACGCTCTGGACTGGATGCCTCGCTATCTTGAGCGAGGGGTTGTTCTTTGGATAGGTGTGGCATGGCCAAGAACTTTCAACGGCCCTGCTGATGTCCAAGTCATTCTTCGCGATGATGATGGAATTGTATTAGAATCACAAGTGATTCGGACGATGATTCAGCGAAGCGCAGGTAGCCAAACCCAAAACCGAATCCGAAAATTAGAGGCTGCTCGGCGCCATGGTGAATTGCCTTTGCCAGAGCTTCTGTTTGGCGATGAAGTTACCAACTGATGCCATTCCAACTCACTCTACTGGCCCTATTTTTGGAGGTCGCTTAAGCGCGGTGCTTATGGATGGTGTGCACTTGGGTGAAATTACCGGATGTGGGACCTTGGAAGCATGGGATGTCATCGTACTAGGCGACGGGCCCGCGGCCCTCCGTTCAGCAGCAGAGGCTGCAAAGCAAGGAGCCACAACTCTCGTTCTTTCCGTGAACGCACTTGGTAGTGCTACTCACCTTGCCCAAGACGGACTCGCAGCACCACTTCAGGAATCTAATAACCGCGGTCATCGTGAAGATACGATTCGTGCAGGTGTTTACTTGAATGACCAAGACATTGTCGCATCTCGAACAGCAGGTGCAACACGGCAAGTGGATTTGCTTGAGCGCTGGGGCGTAAATTTCCGCCGCGATGCACACGGAATCCCATTGACCCGAAAAGCACCAGGGCATGGAATGACTCGTAACACAGATGCAGGTGACGCAACCGGTCGTGAAATTCAACAAGTTCTCGAAGAACAATGTATGCGACATGGCGTAATACGCCGTGGAGACCACCTTCCTCTTTCATTGATTCACACGAACCAATCCGTTAGTGGAATGACGGTGGTCGATTTGGTCAATGGCCGTATTGTAGCATTACAAGCCAAAGCCGTTATCCTTGCAGATGGAGGATTTGAAGGCGCCTTCAGTCACGGTGCAGTTGGGCTCGGGCTCGATCTCGCACTCCGTGCTGGAGTGTCCTTGCGCGATCTAGAATTCATTGCCCACTCACCTCTTGGGATTAAAGATACGAACATGATTTTGCCACTTGGCCTTCTCCATGATGGTGCAACCTTACATGAAGCAAATGGCAATGACTTAGAAATTGGTGAAGGCGGATTAGACGCAATGTGCCAATCCGTTTCAAGCGCTTTCCAACCAGTCCTCGATGCCCGAAATCTGGGTGACTCTTCCAAGTGGTGGGAGGCTGTGTTCCGCAGTGTCAAACAACGAACTGGTGTCGATTTAAATCGACAAACAATTGCTGTAGAAGTCCGCCCATATGCAACACTTGGCGGTGTATCCGTCGATGAATTTGGACGTGCGATTCTTTCTTCTTGGTCTCGCTGGTTCACTGGGTTGTATGCTGCCGGCGATGCTTCGTGCTCAGGATTCCATGGTGCAGACCTTTTGCCGGGTAACCAGATGCTCGACGCTCTACTCGGAGGCGCAGCCGCAGGTTCTCACGCTGGCGAATGGGTTCAAAAGCGTAAATTTTCTAATGCGCATCTCGCTCACGATGCAGAGCAATCCGCCCAAGCAGATCATTCCGCAGTTTCAGAGGATGAAGAAGAAGGCGTTGTACGTGTTGGCCATGTTGTTTCGAAAATCCGAGACACTGTTCAAAGTGCGCTTGGTTTCAATCGTAATGCGGCAGGACTTGAATCCGCAATCGAATCATTAGAATCTGCAGGCATTCTTGCAGAATCAATCCACGCTGACCAATCGTCTTTGATTGCAAACACAAACATCGTGGAAATAGCTCGCGCTCAAGCATCAGCCCGCCTTACACTCGCTTCTGCTCAAGCAGCACTTACACGAAGCGAATCTCGTGGCTGTCACCACCGCGATGATTTTGCAGAATCAAACGCCGAACATTTGACCCATTATACCGTAAACCAAACGGGGGATGTCAAAACATTGGCTCTCCGTAAGAGTAAGACTGGGAACTGGATTTTACCTCCTCAATAATTCGAAATCATCAAGATTTTGGTGAACTACTGAAAAGGGATGCCATTTAGGAATGCTATGGCCGAGCCAACCTTGTTCGACCAAATTTTGAATGGAACCCTTCCATCTCACAAAGTTGCTGAAGATGAATTATGGTATTCATTCTTGGATATTTTTCCGCGTCGAGAAGGACATACTCTTGTTATTCCAAAGCAAAGCGTACAACACCTTTCGGAACTTTCTTCAGCTTCGAGAGATGCTTTATTTGCCGGCGTAGTTGAAGTACAACTCATTCTCTCCAAGCATTTTGAAACAGAGGATTTCACCGTATGCATCCACGATGGCCCATTCGCAGGACAAGAAGTCCCTCACGTGCACGTGCACGTCATTCCTCGTCATTCTGACGATGGCGGCTCCACCTTACAGGCTATGTGGCCAAACGCCCCACCAATGGGTGAGGAAGCAGACCATGGTGCCTTGCGCACACTTTCTATGAATCTACAAGAGGTGATACTTTGACCAATACACAAGAACCAACGAAAACAGACCATCACGGTGAAGATTTGCCAATACTCTCAAAGTCGGCAACGAAGATGAAAATGGATAAATTATTGTCCACACCAATGCCATCATTCGACGGCAACACTCCTGGCTCGTTCATTTGGTCAAACATTGCTTTTTGGATTGCTCGACGAATCCTAGCGGTTCAGTTCCGGACCAGTGAAGTCACAGGCGTCGAAACATTACCTCTTGACCGCGGCAATCTCTGCTGTTCCTGGCACACAAATGGCCTCATGGACCCACTGCAAATTGTACTCAAACATCCAAACAATTTCGTAATGGGCGGCCGCCATGACTTGGTAACTCGCCCACTTCTCGGATGGTGGACTCGGAAGCTGGCAGTACAGCCTGTAGTTCGAAAGGCAGAACTTTTGCGAGGCGGGTGCAGTGAAGAAGAAGCAACACAAATCAATGGCCGTTCCTTGCTCATGCTTGCTCAAGGGATTTCAGCAGGTTTCGGATGTGTGTTGTTTCCCGAAGGTACCAGCCATAATGATTCATCCATGTTGCGTTTTCGAACAGGACCATTCCGTACTGTTTTTGCTGCTGCAGCTATTGCGAAAGCAGAGGGTAAACCGATTCCAGCAGTGGTGCCAACCGGATTACATTTTAGGAGACGAGATCATTTCCGAACAGACGTCTGGATTGAATACGCCCCACCCCACTTCATTCAACCTGAAGACATCCCAAACGACCTTGTTGAAGCAGTTGCCGAAGGAAATTGGGTTGAACCTGCTGCCGAAAATGTCTATGCACTTCGAGATGCTTTGCGCCTCCAACTCACACCCTTGACTCCAAATACCTCTGATTGGGATGAAAACCATGCCCTCCATATTTTGGGTCATGTTGAGTCGCGAAGAACTAACCAACCTCTTCAGTCATGGAAGCAAGAAGTCGAAGCTGCACGGGCTTTCCGCACCTTGTTACAGCCACCTTTTCCCAGTGAACACATAATTGACAATTCTGAATTACCAGCCATCACAAGTCCAGCTATTCATCCTGCTAAAGCCGTTTCTGGATTACTGCAAGCACAGCAATTAGACGGGCGAGACCTCAATGCATCTGGTACTGATTTACGCAAGGTTCGTCCTTTGCGGATTATGCAAAAGTTGGCAAGATTACCTTTCTTATTGGCTTTATTGCCGATGTTCTTGTTCTGTTTTACTCCTCAAATTGCGATTGGAAGGCTTCTCGGAGATTCAACAGATGAAGGCGTTGATGCCCGAACTTCGTACCAGTTTCTCGCAGCAATGTTTGGTTCGTTGATGTTTTGGCCTTTTATGGCACTTGGAGCATTAGGAATTGAACACATGAACCATGACTCCGTAGAATCTCTTCTTGGTTTCGATTGGTATTCGATATACGGCTCCTCTTCTCTACATGTGACTGCGGCAATGGGTACGTTCCTCGTTGCGCTTCTACCGTGTTTTTGGTTCAGCGGAAGAACATCTACGCTGTTATGGGATGATTGGTGTGACTTTCAACGTGCTCTTCGCCGTTTGAAATTCAATAAAACGAACAGTCAAAATCTACGCGGAGCATTGAAAAACCTTCACACAGAAATGGATAAACTGTAAGATTTCAAAAAGGGTGTTCTTCAAACGAGAGGAGTGCTTCCGCTTATCATGGCGAGTGAGGAAGTGATTCTCAAAATCCGTAAATGGGTCGAACAAGAGCGACTTGTTGCAAAAGAGCAAAAAGATCCACGCGCAGAAATCCACCTGCTCATTCGTTATCCTCAGGGCCCTCAAGGTCACATGTTTGCCGTTGTCATTCCAAAAGGCCGAGACCTTGTTGCCGTTTCCAGTATGACTCGAGTTGATGAAGGCCAGCAAAAGGAAATGGCGACCCATATGAATGAAAATAATGACACATGGTTGGAATGGATACATGATGTTCGTCTCCAATTGATCCGTACCAGTGTTGACTGGGGAATCCACATGGGCCACCAAGGCGATCAGAAAATCGGACCTCTTCAAGCCTTTAACGTCAGTTTACCTCTTTGGTTTGACGGCTTGAGTAAAAACGAATTTATGCACACACTCCGAAGATTATGGCTTGCTAAACTTGGAATAATTCATGAGATTAAATTCACACATGGCCCCGGTATCGGAAAACCTGGACCGGTCGATGATTGGGTGAAAGCCAAACAGGAAGGAAAAGATATTTCTCCAGTATCAAACGAAGGCCCGGACCAGTCGACACATCACGAAATAGAATTCGATGAAAAGATGTCTTTTGGCTCTGGTTTTGACCCTTCGGAATGGGCTTAATCCCTCGATCCCGGGACCTCTTCTCGGAATTTAAAAAATGACTTGAAAGAGTTGCTATTAAGTAGCATGAGGGTGTGCTTTTTTTCAGTATCACTTTGGATGTGTATTTATGGGTCAAAAAATTAAGTCAGTCAGTCTTGTATCGATTATGTTGCTCTCCGTCCTTTCGACGTTGTTCTTGACAACCCTTACCGCCACAGCAAATACTGTTGTCATCACCGAGGCGATTCAAATCGTCGACGGTGGAACTTCTGCAGATACGCAAGCAGCAGTCGGTTCTGACAGCGAAGGAAACGTCCACGTTGTTTGGGCACGAAACAATCTCCATCTATACTATTCAATGATTTCTCCACGTGGCGAGACATTGATTGATATGACTCAAATCACAAATCCTGGACTTCACAAGATCTGGCACCCGGATTTGGTCGTCGATGATAACGACAAAGTGCACGTTGTGTGGGCTGACAAGTCGGGTCAACACAAAATCCTCTATACTGTCCTCAATCCATGGGCAGCTGCAATGGACGGTTCCGCTTCTGACGACGGGACGCTCTCTGCCATCAACGACCACATTGTTTCAAGCCGTGCTCAAAACCGAGATTGGCCAGCAATTGATATTGACAGCCAAGGCGGCGTTCACATTGCTTGGGAAGATTCCTATGATGAGTTAGGTCGTTTCTTCAACCAACCTCAAATCTACTACTCCATGCTCAGCCCTGACATCAGTTCAGGCTCTGTCATCACCAACTTCGATGACACATTGCTTACACCGATCATTGGACACAAAGGCCACCCCGACATCGTTGTCGATGCGAATGATTACGTCCAAATCGCTTGGGATGATACCCGTGGTGGAAAGGTCGAATTGAACTTCATTGTCGACACATCTGGTTCGATGTATTCTGAGTGGGCAGATATCTGCACAGTGGTTTACGGTGGAAACTTTGCTTCTGGCGGATATTTCCAAGGTATTAAGCCAATGCTTGAAACTGCAAACATGACCGTTTACGAAACAATTTACGGACTCGGAAACACACTCCCGAGTGCAGCAAGCTCAGGCAACTGTGCAGGATACAACCAAAATGCTGGCCCTCGAGCAACTGCCCTTGGACAATTCCCAGGCGACGATTCCGGTGGAATTCGCAAGTTGCCAGGTACTGTTTACAACGGCAACACCTACTCCGGATACTCCGGTGAAGATTGGGGCCCTGGAAGTAACTGGGCCTGCTTATCCTGGAAAGATGCATCTGGCAACGTTCCGGGCAACCCTCCTACTCAGGACGACCACAAGTGGAATCCGAATGCAACGAAGATTGTCATCCCAGTTTCCGATGAAGGTCCAAAAGACGGTGACCCATCTCAACAAGCAGATGATTTGACTTCTATTGAAGAGGCTCACGACAACTGTATCATTGCTGGTGTTATTCCAGTCGGTCTTTACGGTCAAGGCTACGGTGGCGCTGGAAACATTCAATCCCACTTCATGGATTTGGTTCAATGCCCGAACAGTGTTGTTTCAACTTCTACCCGTAACTGCCCAGGTAATACTCTCCGCAGTTCCGATTCCGGCGGTCAAGCCTACGAATTCCCTTCAGGTACTGGCGGTAGCAACGCAATGGCCCTCCTGGTCGAAGCAATGGTCTACATCTCGACCAACAACTCCCGTGAAATCTACATGTCTGTTCTTGATCCATATGGTAAGATGAACAACGACCCTACATGGGTTCCTGGCGCAACTGGCCATTCAATCGTTGGCGGTGCATACGCCGAAGACACCGGTGCTGGCTCAGACGGCCACCTTGTTGTTGTCAACGACACCCGAGTGACCATCGACGACGCTTACTCCTTCCACCCTTCGATTGGCGTGGACATGAAAGGCAATACGCACATTGCTTGGATGGACGGCCGAAACTATGGTTTCGAAAAGGGCGTAAATTACGAAGTCTATTACACCAAACTCCGCTTGCAAGGCGCAGGTGCTTTTGATGGAGCAGACCAAGGTCTTTCCACTTACGCAATTAAGAAGATTCAAGACACACCAATCTCAAACGTCGAAGGCAACTCAGGACTCCCTGGTAACCGCCCATTCGGTGGTAACTCTGTGTTCCCTGCTCTTTTGACCGATGATCAAAACAATATCCACATTGCTTGGGTTGATTCAGGAAATGCAACAGCAGATGAAGAAATCCGTTACACCCGTTTGAATTCTACCGACCTTACTGGGCCTGGTATTACTGCATTAGACCCTTGGGACACAGTTGCAGTCACTTCGTGGGCAAGTAACAAACTTGGTCCAAATTCTGGCAGTCAACCGAGTATAGGAATGCCTCCAGCATTCTCCAATGACTTAGGAAGCGGCGCGCATATTGCTTGGTCAGATACCAACAAGTGCAGTGAAGAGGCCAATAACAATCGCTTTACGATTTGTTATTCACACGTTCTCACCGGTCAAGTCGATGTTGAATTCCAAGACGGAGAAACGTTCTATCACGTGATTGAACCGGGTGAACAAACCATCTACAACATGACAATGAACAATTCAACACCAGGTCCAAAAGATCTCGTCGCCGACACATTCGGACTCAATATCTCTGGAGTCCCTCAGAATTGGACAGCGACATTGTTCTTTGCCGACAACCATACGACCATTATGCCAGATACGGCCATCTTCCTCGAAGGTGGCGAAGATATCAGGTTCTACATGCGTATTCGTGCTCCATCTGTTTACCAAGCTGATGCAGACCAACTTGCAGATATCACTGTAACTGCGAAATCGTACAAAGATCCAGCGATTCAATCCGACATTATCACTCGTACGCTTATGGACGTAGTGCACGGAATAAATCTCGATACTTCGCACAGTATGGCTGATGTTGAACAAGGGCAAACAGCGATTTTCTCCATCACCATTACCAATACAGGTAACGTCAATGATCGATTTATCTTCTGGGACCCTTACACCTTGGAAGGCCAACAAGAATGGCTTTTGCCGTTTAACTGGGCAGTTAACTTCCCGACCAGTGTTGAATTAGACCCTGGACAGTCAGTGACGAAAAACCTCGAAGTCCTTGTCCCTACATCTGAAGATCCGGGTGCGTTTGTGATTTATCTCAAAGGTTGGTCGGAAGGCGAACCGATTAAGTCAATCGAAAAAGGAACCTACGATGTTCTCGAACTCGGAGTATTCGTATCCATTCGTTCGACTGGAAATATCGTCATGGAAATATTTGACACCAGTGAATACGTAGATCCTGGAGAATGTGTGACCTACCCAATTGATGTCACTAAGAATTTCGATTCCGGCAATTTGATATTTGTCACCCCAGGTGCGCCTGATGTGAAACCAGATACCATTTCGATGGATGCATGGAGAGTCGAAAACTGGGTTTTGACCCTTGACTTTTCTAATGCCCCTGGCGGTAATTCAGTCGATATGAGTGAACCAAGAGCTTGGACACTTCCACCTGGTGCAGAATACGTCACTTACGAAGTTGGCGTAGAAGTTTGTGCTCCAACCGGTGCCTCTGCAGGTCTTGGACCCGCAGTAATTCTCAAAGCATACCTTGACGGATATCCACGAATTTCAGCCTCTAAGATTCTTTCAACCAATGTCAACCACGTGTACTCTCTGGTTGCCAGTGCTGATATCGCTGATGAAGATATGATGACACTCAATGGGCAGGAAGTCCTCCCAGTGAATCCAGGTCAACAAATCAGTCTAACAACCACGGTCACGAACCTTGGTAACGGGCCTGATCGGTTCGATTATCGACTTGCTCGAGTAACTGACCCAGCAGGTGTCGACGTCATCTGGGACATCGACGTCCCTCGTGAAACTCTCAAGGAACTGTCCCGAGATACCGACCAAATCTTTGAAATTAACATGAATGTGCCAGCCCAAGTTGAAGCAGGCGTATACATGGTTGTCTTCCAAACCTTCTCTGAAGAATCATATCCTGATGCCAGTGGTCGACTTACTCGACTACGCTACACACAGACTATCCCAGTCTATGTGCAGGAATTCTATGACATGCAAATCAGCATGGATTCAACAGTCGATAACGCCATCAAGACTTCAGCCCCTGGGCGCATTGTTCGTTTCGAATTGAACATCACCAATAATGGAAACGTTCCTGATTGGCCAACTCTCAACAACCACACTGCTAGCCGTGATGGTGAAGCATTGATTTGGAATGAGTTGCCTGGAATGGGCGCACTTGATGGCTGGGCTGTCGAATGGCGCTTGGTGAAGCAAATTGGAACTGATTTGACAACCGAAGAAGAATGTGAAACGGTTGAATCAATCGCTATAATCACTGGAGACGAAGACGCATCAATCGATCCTGCAACAGTCTTTGCAGATTTGAGTGATCGTTGTGTTTACCTCGAATCAGAAGAACGTTATTTCATGCCAATGATGGACCCTTACACGACCTACCCTGTCGTTGCTATTGTGAAGATTGCACCATCAGCAAAACTCGATACCCGAAGTATTGGTCTCAAGGTCGTTTCAAAGATGGGCAACATGCTTGAAGATGGTGACCATGATGATTCACCATCCTGGGCTGCTGAGAGTCTTGATACGAATGAATTCATAGTCACACTTCGACTACGCGCTCCAAACTTGGTTATTTCTGAAGTGACTGCATCTGATTTCACAGGCGATGTTGATACAACTATCCCAATACGTGTTGTTCTACAAAACAATGGAAACACGCATGCGACCGATATTGAAATTGTATTGTGCGAATATCCGGATTCCGATATTGATACGCTTAATGAAATTAAGAAGAATGGATGCGATGATGAAAATATCGTCATGCGTCAAGTCATCGGAGCTCTTCTTGCACCTGACAATTCCGAAGATTACAAGGAAATCGAACTGGTTCTTCTCTACCCAGTATCTGCAGGTAGTCACGGCGTCTATGTCATTGTTGACCCTTCCAATTCTATCGTGGAAACGCAAGAAGGTGATAACATCAAGCGTGTTGAGAATGAGTTACAATCAACTGGCGGTATTTTGGACGTTGCAGGAGAAGTTGTCGGTAAGACGGCCCTTCCATTTGCAGTGATTCTGCTAACACTCGCATTGTTCGGCGTGGTTTACCTCGTTGGACGTGGACGTCGACAAGATGTCTTGGACCGAAAGGCTGAGCAATCTTCTCTTGTATCGGTCTTGGCCGGTAATGATTCCTGATTCGGTAGAACTTCACTCCTTCTTTCGAGGAAGTGAACCGAGCCAAAATCGGAGATCCGAGTTGTTTGGTACAGCAATGACATGCCCGGCACGGTTTGATAATTGACGTTCAAGGCGGTTACGAACTTCATCGAGTAAGGTTGCCATTTCGGTTGGTCCAAGTTGCAATTCTCTACGTAAATTGGTGAGGTCTAACTTCCGTTCAGGAGCCTCAATAATGCTGTGTACCATCGTTCGTTGTTGGTAATGATCAAAGTCAGCATCAACACCTGCCGATATACGATTTCGAATATGCTGATGTAGGGCGATAACTGCATCCCTTTGAGCATCGATTCCTTCGAGTACGGTGTTGAGATGTTGAATATGGGCCATTCCTTCTCCTACGGAAATTTTCTTGCGTCCACTGACCGATTTAACCACATGTTCTGTCGTATCTGGCAAACGATTGGATAATCGCATCGGCCCTCCTGCCGGCAGGCTTCGTTGTTCACAAAGGAATAAGTCAGGGCCGAGGTCTATTCGCAGAGAAATCGATTGTTGAACACTGTAAATGGTACGGGGCGGTCCGCCTTTTTCACTCGCTACTTTCATTTTAGTTACAAAATTTCCACGTTCTAATTCACGTAAATGTTTGACGATTGCCTGTTGACTCACATTGAGTAAATCCGCAAGTTGCAATGGGTAGTGTGGTTCACGAACCAACCGTTCCAGAATCTGCCGACGTAGCTTGTTTTGAAGCAGGGTTAAGGCGGTGTCAATATCTTCCACACTGGTCAACTCGGAGTTACCTAGACATGAGCACCCTTTGAATCCGTCGCTCAATACAATCGTCTTCCACCCCACATAGGGGGTGAAGCCATAGTCTCCATTCGAGCCTTCGAACAAGGGGAGCAGGGTAAATGATGAGCGTTAAAACGACACAAGAAAACAATGTGTATCTCCATTGCAAGCAATTCAAGAACACCAAGTATTCACAAGTCATCCCAAGACGACCATTCATTTGAATCAGTCTTTTTCCCTTTGATTTCCTTTTGTTTTGGTCGAGGAGATGGGGTCGAGGGTTTTTGGCTCTCGCTTGTTCCTCCAGCGTCCCAATCTGAAATTTCACTCATGTTCGCAACAGGGCGCTCAACTGCTTTTGTGACAGGCGTTGGTGAATCAGCGAAAGGGTCACTAACGTTGTGGACTTCTTCAGGCGCATCCCCTCTCATGAAAGCATAGACCTGTTCAGTAGTCATGAGTGTTCCTTGCATAACATCCTTTGAACCATCAACAAATCCATCATCACTTCCCGTTATTTCCCCGATGTCTTCTTCCTTTGACCCCATGTATATCGGACTGTTCACATCGTGTAATGCTGCCAACATTTCTTCTTGACTTTCAAATGATTGAAGAATTTCTTCATCTCGACCAATGACTCTTAGTGAACCATGAATCGCATTACTCCGTGCTGAATACGCCAGGATTCCGGCAACAGGTAGGAAAAGAAATCCTAAGCAACAGATTCCGAATCCAAATACCAGTCCACTGGATCCGAGAAGTTTTAATGCCCAGTTATCAATGTGGACCAACCAAACTGTTTGTTCTTCGCATCCTTCATCACACGTACTTTGAGCAAGCACTTCACCACTTTCTTCAGCAATCCATTGTTCATGAATTTCAAAAGCCTCTCCATCAGAAGCCATTGGCGACCAATCAGAGAAACATGATTTTGGTGACAAATTTTCATCCGCATCCCAGCCATCACTGGGAGTTAAAGTGACGTCCATATCGGACTCACCCTTCATGACAATCGCCATATAGCAACCATTCTTTTCAACATCAAAAGTTACTGAACCCTCTCCGTCGATTTGAGTTATGGATATTTCTCTAGGGTCGTAAACCGAATCAATTGTCTCTTTTTGTGCAGACATAAGAATCGCACCGACCACAAGGAAGAGAGCGCCTAATATTGCCAAACGTGAAGCCCAAGGGGACTTCTGTGATGCCCCCTCTGCCATGGTCTGTCCTCAGCCTTCTTCCTCAATGAATCCTTGCGCGTGTCAAGCCAATCCTAATTCGGCCAATTTTTCCGGTAAGTATGTTTCAGTTACGAAATCTAAACCATATTTGGCCAAGGATTGTTGTTCAGCTTTCTTTCCAAGTTCCAACATCATATTGATTTGTTCTTGCCACCAACTGTCGGCAAACCGAGGGTCAGTAAGTTCAGCGTTCAATGCTTCAACATCCTTCTTTGACAAATCGTCACTCGGCAATTCATACGCAACGATATCGTCTGCAGTAATGCCAAGATAGGTCGCAGACGGTGTCGCTAAGTATTCGGAAATATGTGCAGTTTTAATAGCACCATATGCGATTGAGGCAAAGATACGGAAGGACCACGGATCACCGTCAAGGAAGACGACAACGGGCAAGTCCCATTCTTCGCTCATACGTTTCATGATGCGTCGAGTTGAACGAGCAGGTTGTCCTTTGAGGTGCAATAATCCACAACGGTACTGCTCATCAAATCCATTTTCAATCAAACGGTCAAACATACCACCGGTCTCGATTGCCATGATGAAATCAATATCATGCTCGAGCAGTTCAATCTTTTCTAATTCCACATTATATGGTACGCCATATCCCGAATCCCCGACATCATCGCGAGCATTGATTCGCATCCATTCACCACGTCGATTTCGTTCGCGTAGGGTCAAATTACCGATCATTCGTGCTCCGTCTTCTTCAGGACGTAATTTGAAATCTTCACGCAAACATTTCGTTACAATTTCTAAATCTTCAGCCAAGTTATTTGAATCATTTTGACTACCGAACTTACCCATTCCCCATCCTTCGGAAATATAGTACATTTCTCTCAGTGTTGAAGACTTTCCAGCATCAAGCATTTCCTCAATGAATTCAACAACGTGTAGTGTTCGAAGTAATTGTTTGGCTGAACCCAAACTGGTTGCATCGCGCACTGATTGCTTTTTACCGTATTTGTATACGCCGAGTTTCTTATCAAAACCGATGTTGGTTTTTGTTCGCACTGGTAAAGTCATCGTAGGTGGTTCACCTTTGACAATTCGATCATACATTTCTGCAACGACTTTGTGCATTGCAGTTTTTGTTTCTTCTGCGGTGCGTGTTCGAGACATTAGTCGTCACCTCCAAAGAGGGTGCGTTGACCTTCTGGTGGAGCGACGGTAGGTTCTACCATTTCTTCGGCAGGCATTTTTGGAACTTCTTTCTTTTCAGGTTCAGGCTCAGCAACCACTTCGTCCTCATCTTCTGCTTCGGGTGAATCAACACCATTTTCATCCATAATTTGTTCTTGGCGGCGAATCTCTTGCAGGAATTTCTCATCCATTTTTGTTGCCCCAATGACATCTTGAGTCCCTCGGAATAAGACCTCAGTCTCCGTCCAATCTCCGCGCTCTAATCCACTAAGACTGTAAGCAATTACTTTCTTTTCACCAGGTTGTAATGATTCAAGTTTCCAAGCCCATACGCCAAGGGCTTCCTTTCGACCTCCTGTTCCATTCTTCTCTATCTTTGCACCCGACTTTTCCGGCCATGTTGCAAGTATTGTGTAAGCGCGCACTCGACTCGTATAATTGAACAAGATAATCTCAACATCCGTATGCTTTGTTTGTTTATTCCATTCTGTTGTGGTTTCGCAAATTACGGCGGACATGATCTTGGTGATTGAGCCAGAGAGTTCTGGCACAGGCCGTTCAAGAATTTCCGCTGATTTCTTTGCGATGGCTGGTAAAATATCATTGATGAGTTCGAACTTTTCCTTCGTCTTTGCCATTTTCTTTTTCTTTTCCAAATGCTTCCGTAAGCCCCGGCCCATCTCAAGCATTGCTTTCCTTCCTTCTTCCATGACTTCAGCATTATCTGCAAGAGCCTCTTTAGCTTCAGAAGTAAACTGAACATTTGTACTTGCAAGATGAACTAAAATGGCAGCAGGCCCTTTGGGCACTCCTCTTCCACCAGCTTGATCTAATCCGTACTGTCGCCAATCAACGCTTTCGATTGCCTTGGTGAGTAAGCAGCCACCTTGCTGATACATCAATGGAACTCGGTTGGCAAACCGAAGAATCTCAACTGGCTTATCAGCAGCCATCGCGCCTCCGAAAATCAATCCAACTTCAATTTGGAACGGGTTTCCTTGCGTTACACTTGGAACCCGAGTAAGCGTTGATACGAAACGAGAGTCAATGGTTTTGGAAAGGCCTTTTTTGATGAGTAATTCTTCAATTGGCGACAAACAATTCGTTGGAGGCTTGAGTAATTTAACTGGCAATCCATTGTACACACGTTCGCCTTGGAAGGCTTCTAAGAGGTGACGAATATCATCACCTTTCACGGTCTTTATTTTTCTCGTCCCAGCAATGTCTGCCGCTTCGCACAATTCTTTGCGAGCACGATTGGTTACTCCAGAGAAATTGTTCAACAAGAAATGGTTCAAATTCAAATCGTTTGATTCAGCAATCATACGTTGTAATTGGCCCAATTCAATACCATGAGGGTGAGGTTTGATACTTTCGACTTTTGTTGGTAGGCGTTCAGTGACCCGAGTCCAATGATGCCTTTCTCCATCAGGATCCGTAAAGATAATTTCAGCGTGTGGATTAACGATACTGGTCATACGAAGATATTGCCAAACACTTTGACGCCCTTTCTGGTATTTCGCCTTCATTTCAGCAGTAACTTCAGTGCCGTGTTCTTTTCCAGTACCATCTTCATTATACCAAATCTCACGGCCAGCATTTGCCTTTGTCGCTTTATTTTTCCGGGTGTCGAGTCCAATATCGACAAAAGCAGCAGTTGGTTCGGTGGCGATTTTTGAACGTACATGAGTTGTTCGTCCAGTGGTTAATTGACAATACATGACTACGCCAGTAATTCCAATTCCTTGTTGTCCACGGGATTGTCGAATAGCGTGAAAGCGAGAACCGAAGAGAAGTTGTCCGAACACTTTCTCAATGCTCTTTTGAGGTATTCCGGGCCCATTATCTTCGACAATCATACGGATAATATCCTTCTGTGCATCGACTTTGGTGATTTGAATTCGAATAGTTGGTAGGATACGAGCCTCTTCACATGCATCCAGTGCATTGTCTACGGCCTCCTTAACCGCGGTGATGAGCGAACGGGCTAGCGAATCAAACCCGAGAAAATGCTTATTCTTTTCGAAAAACTCAGAAATTGCAACCTGCTTTTGATTTGATGCGAGTTTTTGTGCGATGCCAGTCATGGTATTCCTCCAACACAGGTCCTCCTTTGTCCCAATGACATCGGGCCTTTGTGGTAGGCAACCATGTTCACCGACGGCTTTTAATGTCTAAGACCGAAGTTCATCAACGAACTTCTTTTTTCAGGACTTTGAGTCCTTCCAAATTAGTTAAACAATTCTTCGTGCCACGAGGTGATGATGCCCATGAAAGCAGAAGCAGCCACAGTCAATGGACTGGCGAGATAGAGTTTACCAGGGCCCGAACGTCCTTGGAAATTACGATTGATTGCCGACACAGTCACTTGTTCAGGAGTAATAGAAACACCGGGCCCCGCACCAATACAAGCACCACAGCCGGGGTCGATGAGTTTGACGCCGACTCGGCCGAACAAATCATGCCATCCTTCGTTTACAGCCAAGTCCTTTACGAGACCAGAGCCATATTGAATGTAGAAATCCACGCCTTCTTTGACAACAAGACCAGCATTTTCAGCGGCCTGGCAAACTTGAGCATAGTAGGCCACATCATCTGCTTTACCGGCAGTACATGAGCCCCCGTAAGCGATATCGATTGAAACATCGCCAATGTCAGTAATGTTTGCGCCGTTGGTTGGGTCACTCGGAATTCCTTCATCAGGGTTGCCGGGGTGAGCCACCATGGGTTGTATCTCTGACATGTTGATGGTGTGAACTCCACCGTGGTATTGGGCTCCTTCATCAGAATGGACTGCTCGACTTTTTTGGGTTTCTAAATCCAAATGAGGCTGTGATTTAAGCATCCATTCAAACAACAAATCATCGGCTTCACAAATGCCAGTTCGCCCAGAGCATTCCGTGGCCATATTACAGAGTGTGGCACGTTCGTCAATAGAGAGGCTTGCTAACCCTTCACCGCCAAACTCCATACTCCGATTGAGTGTTAACTCCTCACGAGCGTGGTCGGCTAAGATGTAGAGGATGACGTCCTTGGCGGTACAACCTGGTACGAGCGTGCCGACTAATTCGAACCGAATCGATTCGGGGACTTTGATTGAAGTAAATCCGGCGCTGATGAGATTGGCATATTCAGTTGCCCCAACACCCCAAGTGAGAGCGTTTGATGCGCCACCCATGCAGGTGTGCGAATCTGTTGCTTGAATGAAATCTCCCACTTCGATGAATTCTTCTCGAGCAACTTGATGACAAATCCCAGGCGAGACGCCATCTTTAGCAGAGTAATCGCGAACTGAAGTATGCTTTTGAAACTCAACCTGGAGGTCTCGCAAAGTTTGAATTTTATCCATGTGGGGGACAAATTTAGGGTTGTGATGAGCATAAAGCAGATGGTCTTCGAAAACTGCAAATTTACTTGGATTTGGCAGTGTGTAGTCTTCACCGTACTCATTTTGGAGGAATGTATGTACTTGAGCCGTGGTGAACTCATGCGAGTATCCGCCTTGAACTTGAGCAATAACGGGATCATTTGGTTTGACACATTGCCCTTCTACTTGTCCTACGAGGTTGCGGGCAATGATCTTCTCAGCCATGGTCATTGGCCGAGGCGGAGTGTCCAATGGCGGAAGTTTGATTTCTCCATTTTTGAGTAATTTCGCAAAAGCAAACAAACCACCCTTCTCGAGAATAATTTGCGTGACTTTATCGTAGCGAGAAGTAAATTCTTCAAGAGCGATATTTTCGCCTTTTTGCAACCGTTCGAGCATTGAATGGTCGCCCATGATTTGTCCAAGATTAATGTTATTCTGGGCATGGATTGGGGCAAAAGATGCAGCTATGACAATATTAATTCCTGCCCAACGCTCACACTGCGGGGCGGTTTCTCGTGAAGAACCGGTTCCTTTACGTTGGCCTGAAACAATGACCTCAAAGTTACCATTCTTGAGTGCATTTTCATTAAACACTCTTAATCCATTATGCATTAATCCTGCATATGCATTCTTTGCAATTTCGGCAGGGTCATGGTCAAAGCAAACCCATGCGGGTGTCATGACGTCTGTGTTAATGTCATCAAGTAAATCGTCAACAGTTAGATCTTCCATTTTCAAATTGAGCCCATCATACAATTGTTGCTTGATGAGTTCAAGGTCTTTCGTAAGAAAGAGGACCCTTTTTTCAGGGTTGAGGGCGATTTTTGCTGGCGGCCAATTGTCTCTCATGGCTCCCCCTCAAACCCTTTCAAGCGCTCAGTGTTGATAACCGGTTCGGGAAAAAAATCTCATAGAAAGTGCCGTATTTTCTATAAAAACACAGTTCTCCCAGTCCACAAGTTTAAGGGTATTGATAATTAGGTTTAAATACAGTTGTGCATCGGTGTATAATAAGGTTCCCTAATCAGTTGAGCGATAAGGCTCAACCAGGGCAAGAGATGAGGAATACATATGGATGAACAACAAGTAGAAGATATCGTAAAATGCAGTGATTGCGCAGGTCGAAATTTAACTCGTGACGAAACCCGTGGCGAAGTCGTTTGTGACGATTGCGGTTTAGTGTTAGAAGACAATGTAATCGATCAAGGCGCTGAATGGCGTGTGTTTTCACCGGAACAAGGCGACCAACGTGCCCGTACTGGTGCTCCAATGACCGTCATGCTCCACGACAAAGGTCTCTCGACAGATATCGACTGGCAAAACAAAGACTACTCTGGAAAAACCATTAATTCACGTTATAGATCGCAATTCTACAGAATGCGTAAGTGGCAAAAGAGAAGCAGAGTTTCGAACGCAACAGAGCGAAACTTAGCAATGGCTTTGGCCGAGTTGGACCGTATGGCCAGCCGTCTTGAACTTCCAAAATCTGTTCGTGAAGCAGCAGCAGTGAATTACAAGAAAGCAGTCGACAAGCGTTTGATTCGTGGCCGTTCGATTGAAGGTGTTGCAGCAGCATCACTTTACGCAGCCTGCCGTCAATGCGGTGTTCCTCGAACACTTGACGAAATTGGTCAAGCCTCCCGTACCGGTCGAAAGGAAATTGGTCGAACTTACCGTTTCATGGTCCGAGAACTCAAAATGAAGATCATGCCAACAGGTCCAGAAGACTATATTTCTCGATTCTGTTCTGGACTTGGACTCGATGCAGAAGTCGAAGCAAAGGCTTACGAACTCATCAAAGCAGCTCAAGAAAAGGAATTGACAAGTGGCCGTGGACCAACCGGAATCGCAGCCTCTATCATTTACATCGCTTCAGTCCTGTGCGGAAAGCGCAGAACTCAACGTGAAGTTGCAGAAGTTGCTGGTGTAACTGAAGTTACCATTCGTAATCGTTACAAGGAACTCATTCAAAATCTCAATATCGAACTTGATATCTGAAGTAAGAGCCTGTCGAAACCTCGAGGTCTCACCATGGGAAAAGAGCGAACTAAATTGTCAGACACTGTCTTCGAGGCAGTATCTGCTGGAATGGTTGAAGCGTTGAAGCGCGGCACGATTGCTTGGCCTTTGCCTCAACCTCCGATGACAGACTCTGACTTTCCACCAATCACCCCGAAATCTCCTGAATCAGTCATTGAGCAAGGGATTGGAATTTTACAAATGGATAGAGCAATGTTCGAATCAAACCTCAACACAGTTGTCGATTTGATTGTACCGCACCGAATGAACCTCAGCGATGACCCCTTTACAGTACATCAAAAGTGGCTCGATCGTCGAGTTGACAAAGTGGCCGAAAGTCTTCTCTTCACCGTTACAACCGATTGGTTGGCTCAAGCGTTTGACCATACGGCCCCTAACACAGACCGTTGGTGGCTTGCCATTTCTCTTCTCAACGGTTTATCCACGACCCCACACGGCCAGCCAGTCCACCAAGGATACCATTTGGTCGAATCAATCGCATTGGCTGAACGTCCTGGAACTTGGCATACACAACCTGATGCAGGACCTCATCAATCGGAATGGAACCCTCATGCAGTCATCCCTCGCAATTCGGGTGTTGTAGCTCACGATGCTGGTGTAACGGCAGCCCGATGGTTAATTGAAAAGTTGGAAAACGACTCTCTCGACCGCCGTCTTCTGCTGATGGAATGGGTTCGACTCCTCCTTCAACGACCTAACCTCATTGAGCCGCTTGAACTTGTGTCCATACTTCTGCGACGCGCTTCTGACCCAGAGGCAGAAGTCGCTGCACGTGTCACGCTTTGTCTCGCCAAGGCGATTGAATTCAACAGAGACTCAGGCCTTGAACTTGCCAAACGCCTCCACCAGCGAGAAGAACTTCTGGTTAAGCGAGGAATGGCAGATGTCCTTACTCGAATGTTCCGTCGCCTTGAATGGGATGCAGTACCGTTCCTAAATGACATGCTTGCAGACCAAGATGAAGGCGTACTCGCCGCTGCAAGTTCAACAGTGGGGGATTTGAGATTCCTTGATTCCGAATTATGGGCCGATACCCTCGCCAAGTTAGCACACCACCCACTCCCAATTGTTCGCCGAAATCTCGTGCCTTTTTTACGTGATTATATTGAACAATATCCAGAAGATGAGCGTCGTCTTCTTCCAATTCTTTGGCAAGATGGTGATGAAGTTGTTCGTACACGAATGCGTGAATTGTTGATGCGGATGGAAGAAGTTTCTCCTGATCATTTTGCTGCACGCCTTCTTGATTTCAAGAAACAAGGTTGTCCTCTTGAACCACTTTGGGAACCACTCACTCAACGCCGACCGGAACGAAGTCAGCTATGGCAAGCTTGGTTTATCGGTGAAGGGGAACAACCTACTCTGCCCGAATCTCGCCCAGTTCTTCACAGTGATATGGACGAATCAGGAGAATTACCATCTGTTGACGATGCGTATCAAATCCTCGACCAAGAACTCGGCTTCATCGATGATTGAAATCATTCTTCTTCCGGTGAAGGAGCCAATGGCCCTACAGTAATGAGTCCTACATAGAGCGCGTTGAGAACGACTAAACTTCCAATGAGTGTGAGTAACATTCCAGTTGGTTCAGGAGCCCAATCTCTAAGATCAGCCCATGTCATTACTTTGACAAATAATAAACATCCAAGTCCAAACAGTAGAACGTTCATCCATGTTTCTTCTGGAGATTTCCATAAATTGACCGTCGGTGCTACGCCTTTGCGGTCAAAGGCCCATCGGAACCAAGCCAAATAAAGCAACGATAAACCCACTAACCCAATCATTCCTCTTGAGAAAGAACGAGAGTCCCAAGGACCTTCGGGAGTGATATCAATAAAAGATTGAGCGACGAAAAAGACACCTACAATGGCGAACCATCGCCACTCAAGAGTTCTGCCCATAACTCAAGGCAGAAGGGCGACGCTTGAAAGCCTACGCCATCCAGCAGGTCTCATGGCGGTCGTTCAAGATGCCTTACTGGTTGCAGGAGGTCTCGGGACTCGAATGCTTCCAACAAGTGCATCGGTACCCAAAGAGGCTCTTCCGCTTGTCGATATACCTGCTCTTGTCCATCTAGCTCGTGAAGCAGTCGCTGCTGGAGCTCGACGTCTTCACATTATTTCTTCGCCGAGAAAGGACATGAAGGCGTTACTTGGGGACCATGCCTGGCTTCAAGAGAAGCGACCTGACCTTGACCCCCAACTCCTTTCGCCGTTTGCTGATGTAGAGGTATTTGTTCATATCCAACATGAACCACTTGGTTTAGGAAATGCTATTGAATGTGCTTTAGATGAAATCGACGGCCCTTTTTTAGTCTTACTCGGTGACAATATTTTACTTGACCAACATACTTCGCCAAATGCCTTTTCACCTTCAAAAGCAAGTATGAAATTAGTTGAGAGTTTTGAAAAGAATGGCCTGCCATGCGTTGGCTTACTTGCTGTTCACCCCGATGAAGTTTCCAATTACGGTGTCGTTCGCCAAGAAGGGTCCCAAATCCTTGAAATCTGTGAGAAACCATTACCAGAAGATGCCCCGTCAAATCTTGTACTCTGTGGACGCTATTTGTTCACTTCCGATGCCAAAAGTTTACTGCAACAATATGATGTTGAAACCTATGGAGAACTCCAGTCGATTGCGATTCAACAGCATTGGATGAAAAACGATGGTCTTGTCGGTGTCGAACTTACAAATTTCCAATGGTATGATTCGGGTAAACCGTTGCCTTGGCTCCAAGCACAGGTTGACCACGCACTTCGCCGTAACGACCTTTCCGCTTCCTTTAGAGCATGGCTCCAAGAGCGTCTTCGTGAAGATTAACGCTGTCCTGGTTTCCAAAAAGAAAGTGGCACAGGCTGCTCGCCTTGTGCTTTACGAAGTGCCAAATGATCAGCTCGCTCATTCCAACGATAGCCTCGATGGGCCTTGACATGCTCCCATGAAAGATTTCGAAGTTCAGAAACTGTATCCCACAAAGATTGAACATGAGCTACTAATTCACGGTTTGCTTTCGCTTTCCATGCACCACAAGCCAGGTTACCTGCATATTGGGAATCAGCGCGAATCACTGCAGAATCATTTCCTCCTTCGACCAAGAGCCATCGTAACGCTGCCGCAAATGCAGACAGTTCTGCAGTGTTGTTTGAGCCAACTTCAGCACCAATGAAATGCTCATCACCGTGCTGTGTTACTACAACATCAGCAAACTCGTGATGAAGTTCACCACTTCTCTTCCCTAAGCCAGTGTCTCCAATAACGACAACAACTGACCAAGCGGCAGGAGTATTTTCATCAACGTTCTGGTTGCCAAGACAGGAGCCATCTACGTAGAGGCTCCATTTGTGCTCAGCCACACGCTTCACTCGCCAATTTCTGCTTTGTAACCTGCAGCATCCATCAACACTGAAACAGCATTCGGGTCATCTAAGGTCATTCGAACAATCCATCCTTCGCCATATGGGTCGGTATTCATGAGTTCAGGTGCGTCGTCAAGTGCATCATTCACGGCGGTAATTTTTCCAGCGAATGGGGCGAAGATTGGTGAGGCGGATTTCACAGATTCAACGATTGCAAATTCTTCCATGTCAGTAAGGACCTCTCCTTCACCAGGGAGTTCAATGTAGACGATATCGGTAAGGGCATGCTGAGCATAGTCTGTAATCCCGATGATAATTTCATCACCATCGACGCGTAACCATTCGTGTTCTTTGGTGTAGTATTGTCCCTCTGGAATGTCGCTCATTTAGTCCGTCTCCGAATTGTCGAATCGTCGGTATTTGATGAAGCCACCGATTGAGACATTCCCTGTTCCACCTTTTCTCTCTACTTTCAAAGCATTGAGTATTGCCCCCATTCGAACAAAACGCAGTTTTCTCCATTGAACGCGTCGCGGTTCTTATTAGCACATGGAGTCCGCTTCGGAATGAAGTCAAGCGACTTCAAGGGATGGGACCCTCATGAGTAGAGCATTTAGAGAAGGCATTGCAAAAAACAAAAGAATTCACGCACCGATTCGTCGACGGAATTGGAGCCCAGTTAGAGATCTCCAAGGTTTGAAATCACGTACGCAGACAATAGGCTCTCAAATGGGGCCACTTGTTGAAATTCCAGCTATGGTTCGAATTGAAAATGAGCATTGGGTTTTCGAACGTATCGAAGAAGGTGTTCTTTACAATCTCACACATAAACTCATTCTGCATGATGCTGAAGGCGAGAAAGTGATTGGTGCTACGACTGATATGCGTACTGCAATGAAAGTTGCACAATGTATGGCACAAAAAGAAAATCGAATCATTATGATTCAACCTCTTTGAAACTGAGTTTCAAAACAGGTCAAGAATCCACGATACGACGCCTTGGTTTACAAGGTAGAAAAATGTTCCAATACCGATACATGCTGCATATACTTGGAATGGAGTAATCTTCCAAGCATCTTCAGATTCTTCATCGAAATATCGAATAAGACCTGCAGCCTGTTGAATACCGCTACCATCGGATTTTTTCTTTGAAGCCATGTGGAACAATCTCTGCGAGTTGCCACCCCTTTATCAACGCGACGCGGCCACGAAAACTACTCTTCTTCATCATTTGAAGTCAAATCTACAAACGAAATCTCTGATTCTGTTGTTTTAAGGTCAAGAATCTGCCCTTGAGGGACTTCATACAGATCTCCCGTAGAATGCGAACCCCCACCATCCGGGTCTGCTTCGATGAAGTATGCCTCAGCTCTTGCCACAGCGCGTTCAAAACCAGGGGCATTTCCGTCTGCTAAAGCCCCGCGTGCGACTTCCAAATCATAGTCAGCATGCTCGACAGCCTTCTGTGCTTGCTTCGCATTCCAGTCTTCCGAATCGGGCTTATTTTTCATACGTTTCAGTACCGCTTTACCTTGTTCTTCAACCATGAACATTTGTTCATCAAATACCGAGCGAGCAGTTTCAAAGGCTTTTTTCCAAGCGTCTTCATTCGATTCAAGAGAAACACCTGCGCCTTCTTTCGTCAGATACTTCCGTGCGGCCGAAGGGTGGAAGAACTCCCAAGGGCGGTGCCCAAGAGATGCAGAAAGGTCGAACAGTAACCGAGCATACGATTGCGGTGAACCTTTGAGTACAATTCGGTTAATGTAGCCTGAGTTGAATAAGCCAAAGCCCCAATACGATGCCGAGGAGATACTCAATCCTAAGCCTCCACTTTGCGTTTCCAATTTCCATTTCTGTTCATTGAATTGTGGTGGTTCGGAAAAGTGAGGTGTTTCTGGATGTTCAAGATAGGCTAAAGCATGTGTTGTGACATCTCCGAGGTAGACCGCTTTACTCGGTAAAGCAAATGATTTCGGTCTCAAAAAACCAGTATCATTTTCAACTCGATGATTGGCTTTTGCTTGACCTACTTGGGCATAGACTACGAGTGTACCCCCATCATATCCGCGGGTGCCCATAATACTCCGGCCCCTCCACACACCATCAATTCGACGCCTAATGACAAACAGAAGAAGAGAAGAATTGATGAGTCGCGCCCGCCATGGAGTGATTGGTGAGCCAATGGCTGTAAAGAGTAATTCCAAAATCGACGCGTTAACAGCACTTCCAGGTATAGGGGCAGCAACAGCAAAAAAATTAATCAGTGCAAAGATTGATTCAGTTGCAAAGGTTGCTTCTGCAGGTTCTAAAAAACTCCAAGATGCAGGCCTTAGTGCAGCGGTTGCGAACAAAGTTAGTGCGGCCGCCAAGGCGGCAAGTAAAGCCTCAGGTTCCGCAAAGAAAGTTGCTTCCAAAGCAAAGGCAGTGACCAAATCTACCGCAAAGAAATCCTCCTCCGCCGTCCAAAAAACTGCGTCAAAAGCCAAGACGGCAGCAAAGAAAGCGACGGTTGCCACTAAGTCAGCATCAAAGAAGGCCGCATCGAAAACGAAAGCTGCTGCAAAGAAAGTTTCAAAGAAAGCAACGGAAGCCAAAAAAGCAACCGTTTCCAAGGTGAGTCAAACCGTAAAATCATCCAAATCTTCGGATGGAAGAAAAGGAACTACGCTCCGAGTGCCACGTAAAGTGACCGATATGCCATGGTTCAGGAAAAAGTGAACTTCTTTCACGAAATGAAGCGCTAGCATTGAATACCGTCTTGGCACACAACATTTCATGCCTCGGCGAAAATACGGTCGGTTGAGAAAAACCGTCGAAATGCCGTCAAAACAAAAATGTTCGCGGTGCCGTTCGGGTAAATTTTGTCCGATCGAAGGCCATAGTGG
>JAPKCL010000076.1 GCA_028822955.1 Candidatus Poseidoniaceae archaeon | reverse complement strand
ATGTCCTTGAGCGAAGATAGTTTCACACTTGCAGCAGGAGAAGAAGATACCTTTGAAATTCGTTTTATTGGTCAGACGAAAATCCCAGCAACAGTTCAACATTCATTTGAGATTGAAGCCAAGGTGGAATCTTGGAATGGTCTTCCATACGGTCAATTACCTGAAGATGGATTTTGGGTTGTCAATACCTCTCACATTGGTGACCTAAAGGTACAAAGTTACGGTATGGTCGAATTACTTCTTTCCGATGTTACAACACGTTACATGGACACCAGTGATGAAGTTGAATTCAACTTCCAAGTGACCAATAAGGGTAACGCAGATGACAAGTTGGAAGTTGTATTCGCAAATGCCGACGAACTAGAGGCCGCAGGATTCTCTTTCCCAGGCGGGAAGTTTGTCAGTGAAAATGTCGATTACCAAGGGACATCTTCTGTTAAAACACTCACGATCCGGGCACCTTCTGATGTGAGTTCAGACCTTCGCATGCCGTTATTGATTCGTGCTCAAAGTACAATTGATGATTCTGCTCCTTTCAGCGAGATTAACATCCAAATCGACATTAAAGCCTCAAGTCAATCCGGCGGCATAGATGGTCTCGATGCCCTGAGTTCGGATGATACCTTGCTGTATGCTTCAATTGCAGGAGGGTCAATACTGGTTATTCTCTTCCTTGTCGTTTTAGTCCGAGTTGTTTCCAAGAAGAAACCAAAGAAGCAATCCCAGCCTAAACTGCATCAACCAATAATTCTGCCCGATGAACCTGTTCAAACCTCTGAGGATGAAGAATTTGATGATTTCTTTTCAGACCTCGACGACCAAACCGTCGAAGCGGATGAATTTGATGATTTGTTAGATGAATTCTAACTGCCTCGGCTCTCGAAATAGGGTTGCTGAACAACGGTTTTCACCGACTCAACTTAGGCAACAGTCATAGGTTGGGTGTGACGGCCAACACTTACCCATTGGGTAGGTGTATTTATGCTCAAATTACAAGGAAAGACAGCCTTCGTCTTCGGCGTTGCCAGTGAAGACTCTATCGCATGGGCTATTTGCCAACAACTTGCAGCAGCAGGCGTCACTTTGTACCTCGGATATCAGAAGCGTTTCATGAGCCGAGTTTTCCAACTAAAGGACAAGTTGCCCCAAATTGGTGGGTTCTATCCACTCGACGTGGCTGAAGATGCTTCAACCAGTGAGTTCTTTGAAGCATTTGAAAAAGAACACCCAGGAGTAAAAGCAGATATTCTCGTCCACGCAATTGGTTTTGCCCCTCGGGCTTGCTTCGACCGACCTATTCTTTTTGTTGAAAACGAGGACATCAATACTGCGATGACCATCTCGGCTAATTCTTTACAACGTTGTTTGAAGTATGCATTGCCTTACCTCAATCCCGGTTCCTCGACTATTACGCTCACCTATGCTGCCGCAAATCGGTTTGTGCCAAACTATGGAATCATGTCGATGGCTAAAGCAGCCCTCGAATGTTGGACTCGGGAATTGGCCTGCCATCTTGGGCCTGAAGGACATCGAGTTAATGCAATCTCATCAGGACCTATACGGACCATTGCTGCGGGTGGTGTTCCCGGTTTTGATAACATTCTCGATCACGTTGAAGCCAATTCCCCTCTTCGGCGAAACGTCAGCCAAGAAGATGTAGCAGGTGCGGCTCTCTGGCTTGCAAGTTCTCTTTCGAGTGGCGTGACTGGTCAATGTATCTATGTTGACGGTGGCTATTCCATTACGATGGTGCCACAGAGTATCATGAATGAATGAGGTGAACTAATGGTCAAAGATGGAAAAGGAAAGGAAGTCGGAGGACTTGAACAAGGTCCGTTTGAACCCATTGCAGTCATTGGCGTATCTGCATTGATGCCCGATGCTCCCGACATTGAGACATTTTGGCAGAATATTATCGATGCTAAAGTAAGTATTCGGCAGATTCCGGAGCATCGTTGGATTGGGCCGATTGATCACTTTTACCGTGAAGGCGGGCCTGGAGATATCGAAGAAGGATTCACCTATGCACGTATTGGTGCTGTCGTTGAAGGCTATGATTTTGATTGGCGTCGTTGGAGATTACCTCCTGGGACATTACCTCAAATCGACCTCGCCCAACAATGGGCGGTTTCAGTTGCTGCCTCAGCCATCGAACATGCAGGATATGATGGGGAATCCAAAGATATCGATCGATTACGTACAGGAGTTGCTTTTGCAAATGCACTTGGTGGGGAAAACCGTAATCTCTCGAATATTCGTATTTATTCAAATCATACCAAAGAATTGGCTAAATCTCAAGGTATGCCTGAAGAAAACAGTGCTGCTTTTATGAAATCGGTCGTAGAAGGGGCTCCTCGTATCAATGAAGACACAATGCCTGGTGAACTTGCCAATGTTGTAGCAGGCCGTGTCTCGAATCTTCTTGACCTTCAAGGTCCAAATTTTGCCATGGATGCTGCATGCGCTTCATCGTTAGCAACGTTGATGGAAGCATGTAGATTGCTGCAAATGCGTCAAGTCGACGTAATGATTGCTGGAGCAACAGACCGGAGCATGGATGCTCCAACCTTTGCCAAATTTAGCGCAATAGGCGCTCTCTCTGCTTCCCACTCTACTCCTTTCGATGCTGGAGCCAATGGTTTTGTGATGGGTGAAGGTGCTGGCGCATTTGTCCTCAAGCGTCTTTCTGATGCCATTCAAGATGGTGACGAAGTCCATGCTGTTATTCGAGGCGTTGGAGGCTCATCAGACGGTCGCGGTAAAGGTATTACGGCACCAAGTCAACGAGGACAGATTCAAGCAATTGCTCGCGCTTATTCACAAGCAGAATACGAGGCTACAACTGTCGACCTCATCGAGGCTCACGGAACATCAACCAAGGTAGGGGATGCTACAGAACTCGGAACTCTTTCTTTGCTTTGGGATGGAATGCCAGCAGGTGACAATGTCGCTGTTGGTTCAATCAAGTCACAAGTTGGCCATTTGAAGGCTGCAGCCGGTATTGCCGGGCTCATCAAAGCGGTAATGGCTCTGCACCACCGCACAATACCCCCATCTGCTGGTTTCAATACTCCAAATCCAACAGTTGATTGGGAGAGTAATCCGTTTTTCGTCCCTACACAGGCGCGCGAATGGCCTCGGCCTGCAACGCATCCACGGCGAGCAGGAGTTTCCGCTTTCGGATTTGGAGGGACTAATTATCACGTTGCACTCGAAGGATTCGAACCTGAATACCATTCAGAATTAGCCCAGCAATGGGATTTACGATGGAATGCATATTCGAAAACAGAACCTTCCTCCAGCAACAAAACAACTGCAGCCTCTATTCTTGATGCTTCAGCCACGGCTTCAATGACACACGATGAAATGAAAGCAGTGGAAGGTGGAATTCTTCTCCTCTCCGCAGGCGACCTTTCTTCTCTTCAAGCGAAATTAGAAGCGGTTGGATTTACCGGGACACATTTTGATGAAGACCCTCGTGGGTTGCGTCTCTCTTCTGCTTTGAATGGGGCCTCTTCTCATTACGATGCGTCAGAGGCATTCCGCATGTGTATCGTTGCTACTTCTTGGAATGAATATCATAAGCGAACCGAACTCGCTGGTAAAGCGATGGATGATCCTGAAAAATGGGGCTTCTTACAAGCTCAAGGCATCCTATTGACCAATGACCCAGCACTTCCCCCAAAGGCGAAAATAGCGCATATGTATCCCGGTCAGGGAAGTCAATATGTTGGAATGACGCATGATTTGCATCAGCGTTACAGTGCAGTTCAGAAAGTATGGGCTCAAGCCGATGAAACAATGGTCGAGGTACTCGACGGAGAGAGTTTGTCGAGTTTCGTTCTGCGTTCGAATCTCTCAAAAGAGGAACGGATAGAGGCGGAACATAAACTCAAGCAAACCGAATATACTCAACCAGCCATGCTTACCGCTGATTTGGCAATTGAACGCGCACTCAATGACCACGGACAGATGCCTGATATGGTTGCTGGACATTCACTCGGTGAGTATGCTGCGTTAATGTCTGCAGGAATCTTAGACATGGACGGTGCTCTACGTGCTTCCGCAGCGCGAGGTACTGAAATGGGTTCAGTCGTTATCGATGACAAGGGCTTGATGGCCAGTGTGATGGCGCCATACGATGATGTGGCATCTGTGCTTGAATCAATAGATGGCTATGTTATTGCAGCTAATAAAAATTCACCAAAAATGACAGTTATTGCAGGAGAAACTGAACCTGTGCAACAAGCGATGGTTTTGTTTGAAGAGAAGGGTTTCCAATGCGTACCTTTGGCAACATCACACGCCTTCCATTCGCGCATTGTGGCACCAGCCAATGAACCACTGCGCCGTTTCCTTGAAAGTCTTGAGATTCGTTGGCCTTCAATTCCAATCACAGCAAACGTTGATGGATCCTTCTATCCGATGGAAGGAGAAGATTCCAAAGCAGGAATTTTAGGTAAACTTGCACCTCAAATGGCTTCAGCAGTCGAATGGACAACGCAGATTGAAACCATGTATGCAGCAGGAGCACGTGCCTTCATTGAAGTCGGTCCAAAGCGGGCATTAACCATGTTTGCAGTTCAAATCCTAGAAGGTCAACCGCACTTGCCAATTATGTCGAACCATCCTAAGCAAGGTGGTATTGCAACATTCCTGAGTGCACTTGGGACTTTGGCATTAGCAGGCCGTCAACCTCAATGGCCGGCTGAAGATTCACCAGTTCTAACTGAGGCCTTCCGTGCAGGTCCATTGGAGGCATACCATGCCACCTCAGCTCCTTCACATTCAACTGCGGAAGCGGATGACTTGAGGACACGTTCACGACCCTTACCTTCGACGGCAAGTTCTGTGCCAATTGTACAACAAGTCGTTGTTCAATCAACTACCAATAAAACACTCGACCCTGAAGTGGCTGCAGCCAAAGCCAAGACTGCTTACATTGGTGACCGCCTTGCCGCCGTAAGTGGTTATCCTGCCGGGTTCTGTCACGGCATGGTCAATCTTCGACTTGGACTCGGGATGAGTGATGCAGAAGTTTCTACTGTGATTCAAACGCTTTCAAGTGAAACGCAAACCGATGCTGCGATTGATATTTCATCAGTAGTTACAGCAGCAGATTTGACGAAATGGGTCGTTGCTGCACCGTCTTCTTGGATTCCTAAAACCTCAGTACTTCAAGTTACAGGACCCCAAGTCGAATCGACTCAGGTCTCTGCTTCAACAGGTTATGCCGACCGTCGTCTTGCAGACCCATATGTGATCACAGGTGTTTCTCTTGGTCTTCCAGGTGGTGAACGGGTCTTCGATGAAGATACCTTTGAGCGATTGGTTCGTGGCGAAACATGTCTTTCGGAAGTAAGTGATGAATACAAACAACGTCTTCTTGACAAAAATATTGTTCGGCTGATAAAAGGCCGGGATGGCTCTGTAAATATGGATCAAGCCACAGAGTTTGGTGACATACCGCAACTTGCAGGTATTAAATCTGCATTTGATATTTCAGAAGAATTTGGTATCGACCCAAAGGTTGTACTCGCCTGGGATATCACCACTCAACTTGCTGTCGCCGCAGGCCTTCTCGCACTACGCGATGCAGCAATTCCATTGACACCAGTTGAGCAAATTGGCAAAGGTGGACTGCGTTTGATTCGTAACTGGCAAGTCCCTCAAATTCATCGAGAACGAACTGGAATTGTATTTGCTTCTTGTTTCCCCGGACTTCAAATGGCTATGAAACACGCGAAGAGTAACGGCGATGATGGCGAAGGCAGATTCGATCGGCGGTATTTATTCCAAACCTTGAACATGGGCCATTCTCAATTCGCTCAATATTCGGGAATACGTGGGCCAAATACAACCATCAACCTTGCATGTGCTTCAACGACTGCAGCCTTTGGTGTGGCTGAAGACTGGCTCAACAGTGACCGAGTTGACCGAGTTGTAATTATTTCAGCAGATGATGTCACAGGTGAAGATTTGTGGGAATGGATTGGTGGCGGATTTGCAGCTTCCGGTGCGGCCGCTACAGGCAATGTCATCGAAGAAGCAGCGTTACCATTTGACCGACGTCGTAATGGATTAGTGCTTGGTATGGGGGCGGCAGCATTCGTCATTGAACGCCATTCCGAAGCAAAGGCACGCGGTGTTCAACCGATTGCCGAACTTCTTGGGACCCGTTCAGCCAATTCTGCTTTCCATGGTACGCGACTTGATGTTGATCACGTTGCGGAAACCGTCAATTCATTTATCGGTTCAATGGAGCAACAATGGGGCATTAATCGTCATGAAATAGCACCAGACACGGTCTTCTTTTCACATGAAACCTATACTCCTGCCCGTGGAGGTTCAGCTCAATCTGAAGTGCGAGCCTTGCGTGAAACGTTTGGAGAGAGTACTGACAGTTTGGTCATCGCGAACACGAAAGGATTCACTGGTCATCCAATGGGTGTTGGAATCGAAGACGCAAGTATGTTCCATGGAATGAAAACCGGGCGAATACCTCCAATTGCCAACCATAAAGAAACCGATCCAGAACTTGGAAACCTTAACTTATCCAAAGGCGGCGATTATTCGAATATTCAATATGGCTTACGCTTTGCAGCTGGTTTTGGCTCTCAGATGGCTCTTTCTTTGGTTCGTAAGTGGCCTATCGTTGGCGATCGAATCGATGGGCAACGTTTCCTTGCATGGAATCGTTCTCTCGCCAATACTGAAGATGTTGTCATGCGTATTCTTGATAACAAACTCGTCGCTTACCTCAATGGTGATGACCGTCTCCATGGCGGTGTAAAGGGTGAACCGTGGCCGATTACTGCCGCTTGGGAAGGGAAACCTTCGGAAACCCCCCTCCTAACCAAACCGTCTCCTGTTCAAGCGACTTCAACGGTTACAGAACCCGTTGTCCAACTTGAGCCTGCTGTTTCTACCCCTCCTTCAACGAATTTAGATTTGGTTTCCACGGTGATCGAAGTCGTCGTCAACCACACTGGATATCCGGCAGACTTCGTCGAATTGGACCAAGACCTCGAAGGTGAACTGGGCATTGATACTGTCAAGCAGGCAGAAATTATGGCTGACATCCGTGAACGGTTTGCTCTTCCCCTTGATGAAGAATTTGTACTTTCAGATTATCCTACCCTCACCCATATGATTGGCTATATCCAAAAGATGACTACAGGTGATGCACCTCTTCCAATCTCGACTCCTCCTGTTGTTTCAACAACGGTTGAAGCCACTGCAGCACCAACTCCGGCCTCAACTCCAATGGAAACTCCACAGATTGAAGGAGATCAACAACTGGTGGATTCAGTTGTGGAAGTCGTTGTCCAGCATACTGGCTATCCTGCAGACTTTGTTGAATTAGACCAAGACCTTGAGGGTGAACTGGGTATTGATACTGTGAAGCAAGCCGAAATTATGGCAGATATCCGAGAGCGATTTACGCTTCCATTGGATGAAGAGTTTGTCCTTTCAGATTATCCTACATTGAACCATATGATTGGATACATACAACGAATGCAAGGTGGCTCACCAATGGTGAAACCAACTCCAACACCTTCTATTGCACCTTCTTCACCATTGCCGGCACAACCGATGCCAATTGCCCCATCGCCAGTAACTAAAGTTGCGGAAGACTCTGAACTGACCTCGGTCGTAATTGATGTCGTTGTTCAACACACCGGTTATCCAAATGATTTCATTGAACTGGATCAAGACCTTGAAGGTGAATTAGGGATTGATACTGTGAAGCAGGCAGAAATTATGGCAGATATCCGTGAACGGTTTACACTTCCACTCGATGAAGAGTTTGTACTTTCGGATTACCCAACGCTCAATCATATGATTGGTTATATTCAACGGATGAAAGGGGGGACTCCAGCACCTATTGTGCCAGTTTCACCTGCA
>JAPKCL010000075.1 GCA_028822955.1 Candidatus Poseidoniaceae archaeon | reverse complement strand
GAATCTACGCCCATGTCGAGGGGTTCAGTATTTGCGATATGAGTGTTATGATTGGAATATCTTCTAGTGAGTATTCTTTTGGCATTCTCAAGGCGCTCTGTATCAGTCTCCAATTGGTTTTTTGCCACAACAACAACAAGCCCTCCGCTCAAACTTGTTGTATGGCATGGTTACAACTTGCATTCCGGCTTCTTCTTTCAGGTGGATTGATTGTCGGTGCGAGTGAAATTGCAAAGAAGAATGATGTTTTTGGGGCTTTTCTCGCTTCTTTACCCTTGATTTCTATCTTTGCCATGATTTGGTTGTACAATGATACGGGTGATACTGAACAGATTGCAATATTCAGCAAGGACATCTTTTGGTTGGTCATCCCATCTTTGGTATTGTTCCTCACCTTGCCCTTTTTCCTGCAGAGGGGTGTCGATTTTTGGCCTGCACTTGGGATGTCGATCTTCCTCACTCTTCTCGCCTATGCTTTCGGTTTGAAAGTAGCAAGTGGCTCGACTTCTTGAACAGCAGAGTCCACCCATATTCCCCCCAGAACGAGTGAAGAGTTCAAGGGCTTGACCCCTATCCAAAAACATGACCGACGACGCACCATCACATCGCATGACTTACGGAGGCTATTTGCAATTGGATGAGTTACTGACTCTCCAAGACGGTCCTCAAGGTTACAGCCCGTCTCCATCGAACGATGAACAGCACTTCATCATCGTCCACCAAGCGTTTGAATTATGGTTTAAACTCATTTTGCGTGAACTAAAAGAAACCCATACTCTGCTTAATCAGGAGCATGTTGCAGAAGAAAAGTTACCTCAAATGGTCCATCATTTAGACCGTGTGACCGAAATTTTCCGCCTTCTTTCAAATCAATGGAAGGTCATGGAGACTCTGACTCCACAAGGCTTCTTGGCTTTCCGAGATAAACTCGGTACTTCGTCAGGATTTGAATCATGGCAAATGCGGGAATTAGAAGTGCTTCTTGGGCTTGATAATGCACAACGAATGGGAGGGATGGATCCTTTGCTCCACATGAAAAAACTCGCTAAGGAAGGTAAAGTCACAGCGTCAGTTCTCGCTGATTTTGAAGCAACATCAAACCAACCATCGCTTCGTGAAGCACTTTCTTCTTGGCTTGCTCGGACTCCGATTAACGGCTCATTAGCAGGTTCTGAAGGTGATTCCAAAGTTATTGAAGATTTTGTTGAAGGTCATGTTGAGGCAATGCGGACACATGGTGAAGAGGTCATCGCACATATCGTTGCCATCGGCCACGGTGAAGAAGCACCGGTCCGTTCTCGAATTGAAGCCGGTACCGTGCAAGCTGCAGAATTCCTACGTCCTGATGGGGTTCTTTCACGTTCCAGAGCCGGTTTACTGTTTATCGAATCGTATCGGGAACTGCCTTTACTTTCGTGGCCTCGGAAACTTATTGACTCCTTTGTAGGACTTGAACAATCCATGTTACTCTTCCGTTCTGCGCACGCTCGAATGGTTGAACGAATGATTGGCCGTCGAATGGGAACAGGTGGCTCAAGCGGTGTGGATTATCTCGATGCTACAACCAAATACCGAGTTTTTGTTGATCTTTGGGCTGTAAGAACAATGCTTGTGAAACGTGAAGCACTACCGGATGTTGAACAAGCCGAATTCTACGGCTTTGCTTCAAATGATTGATTCAATCAAGGTGTGGGTCGATATCGATTGGAATGAGTTCGTGTTCATACTCATACAAAGCAATTTTAAGAGGGTCGAGGACGAAGCGTACTGATGCTTCTTCAAGACCGTAGAGTGAGACGAGTTCGTCCATAAACGCTTCACGCAAGACTTCTTCGTTTGCATAAAGCGGAGCGCCCATTCCAATTTGGAGTGCGCGTGCGCCAATAATCCGTGCTCGTTCAAATCGTGTGTGGAGTCGTGCTGGTTTGACCATAAGATACACCTGCGAGTACACCCGCACTCTGCCGACTTACCTACTGGTCTTGAACCTAACCCTCGGTTCAATCGGATTCTCAAGGCTATTCTTCTTCATTCGAGGGTTGTCTTGAGAGGTTCCAACGCATGTAGAGTGCAGGTGCTAAAGCAGCAAGAAGGATACCGGTCCAGAGGCTTGATCTTTGACCGGGGGACATGCCTTGTGTGCCGACTATTTTGCCCGTGTCTGTATCGTCGTACAGTTCTACTCCATTCGCTGGACTCGATGAATCACTCACTAATTGGTACATGCCCGTTTGTTCTAATATGACAACTAAACTTCCATTGAAGTCTTCGAGTAAGTCTGAAATATTCCCAGACCCATTTAATGCATTGAATTGCATCATATCTGTGGCGAGTGTTGGATGTGTACGGTTCCGGTCGGGGTGTTCCATTGCCTCGGTTCGCCATACGCTTACTCGGTCACCTTGCGATGCTTGCCAAGTAAGGCTTCCATTGTTCAATTCTATATCGGAGAGGCCGGAATAGGAGGTCGAGCGTTGGCTAAGAGCATTTGACAGTTCGAGGCCTTGACTTGAACCGGTAAGTAAGCCTTGACCATCGACGACAAGACTCGGTAAAAACAGTAACCTGTGTTCATTTTCAAATCGAAGTTTCGAAGCACTGAGGAATGAAGCATCGGCAACCGAGGGGTGATGTTGAATCACGAAAGTATCCGTACGATTCAATGCATCTATTCCGTCTTCAATCAACTCGCACGGCTCGCACCAATCAGCACCATAGTATTCGACCAAATGTTCCACCCGTTCACCTGTGCATGAGGTAGAATCGGAGCACGATGAGTCAAAAACTACAACGTCATACATGGTGGCGAAAAGAGGCTCTTCAGCCGAGACGTGGCTCGATGAAGGCAAGGTACTGGTCATCACGAATACCAAAATCAGTATTGACAAAATCTGCACCTTGGTTCTCGCCACGGTTGCTGGGTGTAGGAATGTGTTCAAAAGGGAACTGCACCCACCACTACCTATGGGGCAGGCATGGTGGCGGCGACCGTCGACACTTCCACTCGTTCTTCTCGTAATGGCTCTGTGTGTCATCATAGCAGGTGGTACAATCCGTATCAACGATGCAGGTGAATCGTGTCCTGACTGGCCTCTCTGTTTTGGGACATGGGGCTTTGACGTCTCTGCCGAAGAACAAGGTGTGTATTGGGACGAGAATCCTGATGAAATCGATTCACGCGGCATTGATCACCGTTACACAACCTTCGAAATTTTCTCTGAATGGTTCCATAGGGTTTTGGTAGGCATCATTGCCATCCCTGTTCTTTTGAATGCCGTACTTGCCTGGAAAATGATGGCAACTTATGGTAAGACAGTGTATCGTTCTACTCTTGTTTCTGGCGTGCTGCTGATTATACAAGCTTTGGTTGGGGCTCTAACTGTTTCAATGGATAATGTCGATTGGTCGGTAGCGTTACACCTTTCTCTTGCCAGTATTTTCACTTCCACTTTCTTATTCCAATACTTTGCAATGCGCAAAGCAGAGGGTTCTGAGTCGCCATTATTTTCTATGGCTTCTGAATATGTTTCAACAAACCGACGTCGTGTTGATGCTATGGTAGGTTCAGTGTTTACTCTCCTAATTCTTGGAGCATGGGTATCATCAACTGCTGGTGGTCAATACAATCAAGGTTGTTCAGTAGGATTTCCAAACGGCTGGCCAAAATGTAACGGCAACTTGCTTCCATCCTTCGATGGGCCTGGTGTTTTAGTTCAAATGATTCACCGTTTTGGTGCAGTTCTTGTTGGGTTAGTTTTGGTTTCAGGTTCTGCTCGCCTTCGAAGTGAAGCTCGAACCCACAATGTAACGCCCTTGTTCGGACGCATTACTGACTTTACTGCAGGCTTATGGATTCTCAATGTTCTTGTCGGGGGCTCCTATATCGTTCTAGCAGACATGGAAGATTTCCCAGAATGGGTGTCTCTTCTTCACTTGGTTTTTGGGATTAGTTGTTTCCTTGTAGCCGTTTCAGCATCCTTCTTCTTACGCTTAAGCACGGACCCAGATTCATCTGAGGAGGAATGAACATGACCGGTGAGGCGGAGGAGGGTTTAGCGCCACATCCAGGTTGGTTCAAGGTGTTCACGCAATTGATGAAATTGCGTGTAATCGTTTTACTTCAGGTTACTGCCGTTTGCGCTATACTTGTCCATGACCTTCTCGCTCGTCATGGTTTACTTGACGTTGAACGTTCTTGGACAGATACTTTCTCAACTATCCTTCTTACTGTGGTTGCAGGCACCCTCTCTGCAGGCGGTTCAAATTCGATCAATATGTGGTATGATGCAGATATTGACCCCCACATGCGCCGGACAATGAATCGACCAGTTCCACAAGGGCATATATCTGCTCGAGGTGCCCTCATCTTTGGATTAATCATAGCGATATCTGGTTCTTCTCTCTTCTTTTTAGTTCACTGGAAAGCAGCTTTTTGGTCTTTTTTCTCGGTAGCATTCTATGTCCTCGTGTATTCAATGTGGCTGAAACGCCGTACACCTCAGAATATTGTGGTTGGAGGTCTTGCAGGCGCAACACCTCCGCTTATTGGATGGGCCGCTGCCGCTGCTTCATCGATTGATTCGAACAACCCGTTCGATTTGGGTTCACCGATTCCATGGATGCTATTTCTGTTGATTTTCCTTTGGACACCGCCGCACTTTTGGGCTTTAGCGCTGTATAGATCTGGAGAATACGGTAAAGTTAACATTCCAATGATGAATGAAGTGAAAGGCCCAGAATATACGTTGTTTCAATCAAAGATTTACTGCGTCCTTCTTTTGATGCTTGGCTCTGTGCCTTGCTTTTGGCCGAACAGTGGTCTTCCACTTCTCTGGGCATTCCTTGCAGGTGGTTTGACGCTGTGGTATTCAAAATCAGTTTGGGATATTGATCCACTTGAAGAACTCGATGAAAACGGTCGTATGCCAAAGGCAGCACGTTCCTTTTTCCGTTCCATCTACTATCTCGGTTGGATGCACGTTGCTTTGGTGGCAGTCTGCATCATCCCTCCTGAATGGCTTGGTGTTCTCGGGCCATTGGCCTGAGTACATCGGTTTTCCTTCTGTTTAGTGAACTGTGCCAACCGTCATGTTCATGACTGCCTCGACGGTCGCCGAGTTACTGCGGCAGTCGCATAGCCTGGCCATTGCGCTGGATTGCTAATCCAGTGGTGTTTCACCTCGGGAGTTCGAATCTCCCCTGCCGCGCCATCAATTCTCAATCAAAGAAGTCTTCGAATTCGTCCGCAGTCTCACGAGCGCCCGACCTTCGGTTACGTGCGTTCACGACTCGCTTCAATCGCTTTCGCTTCTTGATGAGGAGAGGTAGAGAAATCATACTGAGGACAAGAGTCATCAAGGCTACTATGCCAGTTGTTTTGAATTCATCAATTTCCATATAATCGGTGAGGGTGCCCAGCCATTCAACTCCAAGCGGTGGTTCAGGTTCTGGCGGTGGGAGTGGGATGAGGTGTTGATTGAAGTCCCACCATTGGTCATCGATGACTACGCGGATGGAATTGACTGGGTAGTTGACTTCCATCAACTGATTTCCTACTGAATCAACAGGTGCAAGAATGTAGTATGATGTGCGCAATGGTCGAATATTTTCGTCGATAATTCCGCTTGTATTGTAGTAACCAGTTTCACCAGATACTCCAGCCATACCAGTTTCCAATGGTTGAAGGAACGTCAAATCGATTCCATCTGGCCTTTGATCAGTTCGATACAGATTCCATGTGACATTACCAGTGGTTTCTTGGTCAGGCCAAACCCATGTCATGTTCAAATCATAGCACATTGACCAATCGTTCTCAATTTTATAACATTCAGTGTCATTGGTAAAGGTCGTCGTAACTTGAATTGCTGATACTGATTTCTCAGGTGCGACGGCATCGCCACAAAAGGCTAAGCTTTGCCCATTATCATCACTCGATATTTCGATATGCGTAAAGTCAGGGTTTCCTTCACGGTCTGCAGGCATAATGGCGTACGATGCACAGGTACCGGTAGCGAGTGGCGAAGGATCAATCCACGAGGTAGAATCAGGGGTCACGGAGGCAGTGAGTGAGTCTTCAGTCAATTGCTCCCATATGAACTCGTTAAAGTCAGGGTAGGGAGGTGGGAACACTGTACCTGCACCATCCTCTACGATTAGTTTGAATATGTTCCATGAACCGATATAGGGGTTTTCTATATCTCCAGTAGGACTCCATTCGAGTTCTATGCTTCCCCCCTCAAGTTGTGTGGATTCAAGAGGGCCACTACTGGCATTTGCAGGAGGTGCGGTGCCGATTATCAGTAAGACGCCATTTTCTGTAAGCGTCACGTCGAATGAATTATCGATGTTCTTGGTATAGTCGTCCAGGTAAGTCCAGATGTTGTCATCGAGTGATGATAAGAAGCGTACATCAACTGTTTCAAGTGGAATGTTTGATGGTAGGAGTGCCGAAGAATTGAGGTGAATCTCCATGCGTTCCATTCCGGTGTTGTTTGAGTTATCTTCATTTGCTAATATTTTGTATGAGAGCAGCATAAGAGGTTGTCTTCCTTCACCGATTCCATACTGGGTTCCGAGTACGGGTAATATTGATTCATGTTCAAGGTAGGATAAGGAGCGTGTAACTGCTTGTCCGGTGAAGAAGGGTTCGTTATCTAGTGAGACATAGTTGAACAGTGTAATGTCTTCGTGAACCGACTCGAGGCTTCCGAAGGCATCGGTTACTCGAAGCGTAATGATGTGGTCGCCGAGTCCGAGTACAGAGCCTGAAACATTAAGCAACTGTCCATAACCAAGGCTAATAATTCCAGAAACCCACCAAGAATAGTTCAGTGGCTGAGCAGCTGTTGGTCCCGTTCGTGCGACCATTTCTATGTATTCTCCAGTGGTATAGATGCCCAGGGGATTACTCTGCGTGATTGCAGCGTTCATGCTACCGGCAATGATTTCAGTTTGCTCGCTAAGGCTGTTATCGCCGGTTTTAATGTCAAACCCTTCGGAGAACGAAGCAGGGACGTTAATTGTTAATGTGCGTCCAGCACCGATTGTTGAAAGATTAAACATACAAGTGCGAGATTCAGTAGGTTTGAGATCGACGATTATACATTGATTTTCTTCGTCAACATTTCCTAGCTGGTCATACACTTGAAAGGAAACGATGACCTCTCCAACTGATAAATTACCTTTGTTGGTGATGGTTGAATGAACCATGTCCTCTCCGTAGTAGTATTCGCTTGAAGTTGAGTCATGGCCAGGTGCCATAGAAGTTGCTTGTAAGTCGAGAGTATTATCCAATACGATGATGACCTCTGAATTGTCATTGATCGGATTTAAGTCTGCATATGGTGTTCCGCTGCTGTTGAACAGCCCCCACGCAAGCGTAAATGTCCCTTGAGATGAATGCGTGAATGCTGGCATAGTACGGGTGAAGGTGGATATCCCACCCCATGATGGAAGGTTTGATACATCGGTATATGATTCAGAAAGTAAACTGGTTTTGTCCTCATTCCAAAGTTGCCACCCAAGTTGAGCCACAAAGTTACAAGTGCCACATGCTGTGACTGAGCCTTTGATTTCCATTGTATAATCTGTATCTGTGTTGAGAATCCTCTGACCATCATAGACGGCAAGGTCAGTTAAGATGCTTGTCGGGTTATGCATTGGATCAACAGCAAGATCTACAAATGAGCGTGTGAGATTTATTAGGAACGTAAAAGAGTCATCGGAGGGATCTTGGTCCAATAAATCAAAAGCATAAACGATGGTAAAAGTTCCTTCATCTCCAGACGGGTTCCAAGCATTTGGAGTCAAGAAGTCAATGGTTTCCCCTGGGTAAATTGTTGGTAATGAGAAACTTCCACGGTCGTCGAAATTTGATTTACAAATCGAAGTTTCAATCTCTCCGATACACACATACCATTTCAGACCACGATTCGCAATAGGTTGCAACCCTTGATTTGATAT
>JAPKCL010000074.1 GCA_028822955.1 Candidatus Poseidoniaceae archaeon | reverse complement strand
GATTCAGATACACTGGCAGGCTGGCTTGCCAACTACGACCGAGACAACATTACAATCGGTGTTGTTGCCTCACATTCTTCTTTGCAAATACTGCATGGTGCCCGTGTTGAAGGTTTCCGTACACTTGGAATTGCAGTGGGTGAAAACCGACGACGTTTCTACAAAGCATTCCCTGGTGCTGAACCTGATGAATGGTTGATGCTTGAGAATTATCGTGAAATGCTGGACCATGCTGAATGGTTCCGTGAGAGAAATGTAGTGATTATACCTCACGGGTCTTTAGTCGAATATCTTGGTTCATCGAATTACCGAGAACTCCAAGTCCCTACTTTCGGAAACCGTGGAATTCTCCATTGGGAAAGTAGTCGTGAGCGTCAACGTCGTTGGCTTGAAGGCGGTGGTTGTACAATGCCGAAAGTTCTCGAAGACCCTCACGATATCGAAGGTCCGGTTATTGTCAAGTATGCTGGAGCAAAAGGTGGCAGAGGCTATTTCATCGCACGAAACTATCGTGACTTCCGACGGAACGTCGATATTGAAGAAGAATTTACCATTCAAGAATATGTCCTTGGATGTCGATATTACCTCCACTTTTTCTTTGACCCTACTGCAACCGATGGTTTTCAAGTACGTGGTAAAGGCTCACATGCTGGGAAGGATTTGGGCCGACTTGAGTTGCTTTCAATGGATCGAAGAGACGAGTCGAATGTCGATGAATTCTACAAATTAGGTTCACTCCGAGATTTGCGTGAGATGGGCGTAGAGCCTTCTTTTGTTGTCACAGGTAATCAACCAGTTGTCATCCGTGAATCCTTACTCCCTCGGGCTTTTGAAATGGCGGAAGGCACTGTTGCTGAATCCTTTGAATTGGAAGAAGGAAGCCGTGGAATGATTGGTCCTTTCTGCCTCGAAACAATTGTCACTGATGCCCTCGAATTCAAAGTGTTCGAAATAAGCGCACGAATTGTCGCAGGTTCAAACCCCTTCGTAGGTGGGTCACCATACTCTGACATCAACGAACAACGAATGTCAACAGGACGTCGAATTGCTCGTTCGATTCGTAAGGCATGTGAAAGCAATAATCTTAAAGATATTCTCTCATGAAATAAAGGATACTCCTTCAAGAGTATTTGAGAATGAATCAAACAATGATTCAACAATTCCTAAACCAATTTGCTTGGATTGTTCAGTCTTCATTACCCAATGATTCCAAATCAGGAGCGCTTGGAACATCAGAAGCAGAAAGATATTCATCGAGTGAAACAGAACCATCGCCATCTTTGTCAGCCTTCTTATGGACGACTTCAGCTTCTTCAAGTGACATACCAGTAGCCGTTGCAAGTTCTTCAATTGAAAGTTGTGCACTGCCATCTGCATCAGCGTCAGTAAACCGGTTCTTGAGTGAATTAAGTTCCATTTCAAGTTCTCGCTTTACTTTATCTCGTTCTGATTTTGATGAGACGTTAAACGAACAGACTTGCATAATTGGGTCACCCTTACTGAGTTCAGCAGAATATTCGGTCATTTCGCCACCACTGTTCACCATGATCTGGAAAACAGTTGGGTCTTTGGAACGGCGCTTGTTGTGCTTTTTGTAATAATGCACATAGACGTGATATTGTCCACCAGGAGCTGTTCCTTCCGGCCAGAAGACATTCTCGACCGGCTTACGGGTTTCTGCTCGTACATTCGCATCGACGTCAAGAATTCCACCACATGCTGAAGTTTTGTTTCCGCCGTGAAGACGCTCCCCTGACGGGCAGACAATGTGCAAATCAAGGTCGTTGTAATTGTTCCACATGAGTGAAACTTGAACATCAGAAGATTTAGCACCTTCTCGTTCTAATCGTGCTTGAAGTTCTTTAATGGCTTTTGAATTTGCATTTGTGGAAGATACTTGCTGCTGTTGTGCTGCTGCGATTTCAGAGAGACGAGCTTCTTCAGCAGCCAAAAAGTCTGACTGTCGTTGATTTTCTCGCTCAGCAGCGAGGCGGGCCTCTTCTTCTTCACGGCGTCGTGCTGCATCTTCTTGGTCACGAATATTTTGAGCCGCTTCAGACGCTTGACGAGCCTCTTTCTGTGCTGCTTCTTGAGCATCGGCGTACATTTGTTGATGCTCAGCTTCTTGTCGAGCACGTGTTTGGTCAAGTTGTTGTTTCGCTTGACGTTCTGTGTTTTCAGTTTCCAAATGGCTTGCAATTGACTCTTGTCGTCGGCGACGATTTGCTACAATGGCTAACTTTCGATCGATTTCGATTTTGGCATTTCCAAATCCTTGAGAACCAGATCCATAGCGAAGGCCTTCAGGGTTCATCCCTTGACGGGTTGAGACAGTCACATCATCACGAGTAAGAATACGCCAAAGACCAAAAATAAAACCTCCAGCAAGGATAGTGGTCATACAAACAGGGACATATTGTCCCAGTACACTAACATCCGCCATTAGAACTCGCAAGAGGTGATAGCATTTGGTAGCATCGGTAGAAATAGAATTGAATAAATGAGATTTTTCTCTGTGGTTTTGCGATTATCTCGCTTTACAAAATATCTACCTGTAATTTATATGATATTATCAAGTGGTGTGTCTGTGCGAGAAATTCATCTTAAATGGACTGCTGAAACCGTCGCAAGGTCCGAATATGGTCCAATTGCGAAAATTGCCAACTCTCTCGAGGTTGTTGGGCACCTTGATATCGGCGAAAAGGGAATTCGACAGTTGATTTTTCCTAACTTTTGTGAAGGAAAGGGACCTCAAGATTTGAATGATGTCCCCTTTTTGACGGTTGAATCCGAACTTGATGGGGGTCAATCTGGCTATCTTGTCGTTTGGAACTCTCACCCACTTTCGATAGCAGCAATACGTTTTTCCAACATTCATATTCTCCCACCGTACACCTATGGCGGGGAAGGAATAAATATTACAGTTCGTGGAGTTCCAGCAGGTATTTCTCAATTCTTGAAAACATGTAGAGAATTACTTCCACCAGATATCGTTAAAGTCGTGGAAATGGAAGACAATGCGAGTCTTATCGAAGGAATCCTCACCGAACGCCAGATTGAATGCGTCAAAGTAGCCGCTACATCAGGATATTATGACCATCCCAAAAAAATCAAATTACGAGAACTCTCTGAATTGATGAAAATACCACGCTCAACCTTACAAGAACACCTCAATCGAGCTGAATTAGCCATGATGAAGTGGTCGAGTGAGCAAATTGATTCCGATTAACACGGGCAAAACCTTGAGAACAAGCGGGTTTTGGGAGAACCATGGACAAGGCATCTCGTTTGGACTCATTGCTTCCAAACGGACGAGGCGTATGGATTCCAATTGACCATGGTGCATCTGATTTTCCAGTTGATGGTCTTACAGATACTGAGCATGTGATCCGCTCACTGGTACGAGCTGGCGTTGATGCAATTGTTGCCCAAAAGGGATTGGTGAGTCACTATGGCCACCTTTGTCAAGACTCTTCAACTGACATGGTTGTACATTTCTCGGTATCAACACGACACGCAGGACCGGATAGTTCGAACAAAGTATTGGTAGGTAATGCTGATGAAGTTCTACCGAGAGGTGGACTCGGCGTCTCTTGCCAAGTCAACATGGGCAGTCCAAATGAGGCAATAATGATTGAGCGTATGGGGCAAATGAGCCGAGCAGCACTGCATCACCAGTTGCCAATGTTTGGTATGGTATATGCACGCGGCGAACATCTCTCAATCATGGAAGGCGATGTTACAAACGCAAACGCACATGCAGTCCGACTCGCTTTTGAGTTAGGTTGTGACGCTGCCAAGACAACATGGACAGGTGACAAAGAGAGTTTCATGAAAATCACATCCGCTGTACCAATCCCCGTATTAGTCGCAGGAGGGCCTGCTACTGGTGATTCGAAAGCAATTTTGACAATGGTGCGTGATGCACTTGATGCCGGTGCATCTGGAATATGCATGGGCCGGCAAGTGTTTGCTCATCCAAACGTCGAAGCAATTGCCAAGGCATTGATGATGCTTGTACATCAAGATTCCACAGTGGATGAAGCGATGGACACCTGTGGACTTTGAGGAATAAATATGGAAGTTTGGATTGATAGGCGCTCTTCTATAGAAAGTGCAGTTTCAACATTTGAAGGGGCTGACCGCATGCTTCTCTCAAAACCAACTGATTCGAAAACGGATTTTTTTTGTGATGGAAATCGTCTGATGTGCACGAGCAAACTTGTGGGAAGTCTGGTTATGCTTGACGGAGAAGCCTCACAAAACTATGCACGCTCTTTGATAGGGAGTGTCGAGTGGTTAGTTCTCGAATTCTCTAACTGGTCCATGATTCCAATTGAGAACCTCTTGGCTGCCTGTGAAGGGACACCTACCAAAATCGCTGCCGTTCTTTCAACACCTGAACAAACTCAAGGAGCTGGTTTTGCATTACAACGAGGAGTAGAGGCAGTAGTGGTGAGCCCTACAGTTGTAATGCTCGAGGCTGCCTTGATCGTCAAATCTCAACGCTTGGAGTCTGAAACAATTGAAACGGTGGATGAATCTTCTTTTTCTACAAAAGTTGGCATGGGAAAACTCACGATCACATCGGTTGAATCAGGTGGAACTGCCGAGCGATACTGTATCGACATGACTCGTTTATTGAAACATGGCGAAGGGCTTTTACTCGGTTCGAGTGCCTCGAGTTTTCTGTTTGTACATGGAGAAACGGTTGAATCCGAATTTGTACCAACGCGCCCGTTCCGCGTGAATGCTGGTCCACCGCATGCTTATCTGCGCATGTCCAATGGTAATACCAAATATCTCTCTGAACTCCATACAGGTGATGAGGTTCTCTTGGTAAACACGGAAGGAATACTTCGCAGTGCCACGATTGGTAGACTCAAAATTGAAATCCGCCCAATGCTTTTGATAAAATGGCTCGATGAAAATGATAAAGAAGGAAGTATGTTCTTGCAACAAGCAGAGACGGTACGAGTCGTGGGCCTTGACAACAAAACCAAATCAATTACTGCATTGAAAGAAGGTGAGGTTGTCCTCGGGTGGAGCGATGTAGGAGCGAGGCATATTGGGACCTCAATCTCAAGTATCGTCACTGAGAGATGATGAAATGGCGGTCTTAGGCTCCGGAACGGCGAACGGCGGTTGTAGTTTACTACATGCCGCTGGCCTCGGCTATGGAGCGAGCATTGGCTTGGACTTGCCGTTAGCAGTTCGTTTACTTGACCGCCCAAGTAAACGTGAACTCGATGATCCAGATGGATTGCTTCCTGCAATTATCGATGCTTGGCTTGCTGGTGGATTCAAACTTCCAAACGACCTTGCTAAAGAAGAACTGCATTGGGCAGTCATCAGTCAAATCCCTCCACGTCAAGGCCTTAAATCGAGTGCTGCGACTTCAATAGGTGCTCTTCGAGCGCTTGCGGACGCAACTCAATCTGAAGTAAGTGACGAAGAGTATGTAGCAATGGCTGCACAAGCACAACTCGATTCAAAGGTAGCCATTACCGGCTCCATCGATGATGCTTGGGCTTGTCTCACGCCTGGATGGAAACTCATCGACCCGCAAGCGAACACTATTGCCGAGGGTGTATTGTTTGAAGGCGATGGACCAAGCAGAGACCATTGGCTCGTCATGGTTGTGTGCCGTGAAGAAAGAACTAAGCGGCCTAAATTAGAAGATTTCATACCTCACCGTAAGTCCTTTGAGAATTCACTTGAAGCATTACAAGAAATGAACGAACTGGTTGCATTAACTTGGAATGGTCGAGGGACTGTTGCCGTTATGAATGATATCCAAGGCCGTAAAATTACCAATGATGCAATGATCAACGGTGCACGGGCAGCCGGAATGAGTGGTTCTGGAAATGCAATCATCGTGGTTGCACCAAAAGTAAGCAAACCAAGTTGTGACCGACTACGTAAATTGTTTGAAGCCAACAAAGATGTTGTCAAAGTGATTGAAACATCGTTCTTGAGCATCGAAAGAGAAGAAACAATTTGAGACACACCTTCTTGAAGTGAGGGTGGCTCGTGAAACTGAATCCAATGCATATGCACCTCGGAGAACGTATCCGGCTCACCCTTTTTGGGACGAGCCATGGACCCCGTGTAGGCGCAATACTCAAGGGTGTACCTGCTGGAATTGTGATCGATTACCCTGCCCTTGAACTGGCAATGGCTTCACGACGTCCAGGTGGACGTTACGCAAGTAAGCGTAAGGAAGCCGACCACGTGGAGATTCGCTCCGGTGTAGTGGATGGCAGAACAACTGGTGATGAAATCGAAATTTCGATCGCCAACAATGATGCAAAATCTCGAGATTACAGTTTCTTACCCGACCACCCACGACCTGGCCACCAAGATATGGTGATGCATAAGCGAACGAACGGCGAGGCTGACCTTCGTGGCGGTGGCAGTTCAAGCGCTCGGTTAACCGCTGCTTTAGTGGCTGCTGCGGCCGTTCTTTCACCCCTTCTCATCAAAGTCGGCATCGAATGCGAGGCGCAAGTTGGAGCAATCGGGCAAGTCAAAGCTCAATCGATGAAACTCTGTCCGCCAAGGTGGGAAAGTGAAGCCTGCCAAGAAATGCGATGCAGAGACCCAGTTGCCGCATTGGCGATGATTGAAACGGTAGAACAACACCGAATGAGTCGTAATTCGATTGGAAGCCGTGTAGACCTCTGTGTCACTGGTGTACCTCTTGGGTTAGGCGAACCTTGGTTTGATGGACTTGAACCTGCTCTGGCACGTGCTATGATGGCAATTCCTGCCGCACGGGGGGTGACTTTTGGAAGAGGGTTCGATGTTGTAGAAATGTCTGGCTTAGAACACAATGATGCATGGGGTGGAACAAATGAACTTCCAACATTGACAGGTGAGAAACCTGACGGTGTTCTGGCAGGCCTTGCTACGGGCTCTCCAATTCATGTATCGGTTGCTTTCAAACCACCTTCGAGCATTGCTTCGGAACAACTCACGTTGAATCTTGCAACAGATTCTGTCGAACCATTGGTTGTTGGTGGACGTCATGACCCGGTACTGGGTCCACGTGCAGTTTCAGTTGTAGAAGCAATGGCCAAACTTGTCCTCTGCGACCTCGCATTACGTGGAGGCTTTTTCGATGAATAGCACCATCACTGTTCACAAGTTTGGTGGTTCTTGCCTTCGAGATATTTCGGATTTGAATCGCATTGCTGAAGTGATCAAATACTGGCCTGGTCAATCTATTCTTGTTGTTTCAGCCTTATGGGGTACGACCGACCGATTAATGCGAGCAAGTCAAGAACCGCGATATGCAAGCCGATTAGTAAGCGACCTTTCAAGACAGCATTTACGATTTGCACCAGGGTTAATCGAAAGCGAGAATATGACTCTGTTCAATTCGGTATTGAAAGGCATCGAACATTCACTGGAAGAATTATCCCGAAGCCCGGATGACTGGAATGCTACAAATCGACTACTTGCAGCGGGAGAACGCTTGTCGGCATTGGTTGTAGCACACCATTTGCAGGAGTTTGACATTCAAGCACACCCTGTTGGAGCAGAAGACATCGGTTTGAAATTGAAGGGAATCAACCGAGCTCCTGTTGTCGACATTGATGCATCAATGGAAAAATTAGATCGCTCAGCCCTCTATGGAACACCAGTCATCACCGGATGGTTTGGTGAAGGTACGGATGGTGAACTCGCACTGCTTGGACGTGGAGGAAGCGACCATACTGCAACTTCCATTGCGCATTTAGTGAATGCTGACAAGGTCATCCTTTGGAAAGATGTGGAAGGAGTATTACCATTGAATCCTCGATGGGGGATTCAATCTAAACCAATTCCCTATCTTGGCTATGGTGAAGCAGTAGAACTTGCTCGATTAGACACGCCTGTGTTACATCCTGCAACAGTCGAACCTCTTCGAAGCATTGGAATCCCTCTTGAAATTCGAGACTTGCGTGGGGTTCACCAAGAAAGGGCAGCCTCGATTATCGGGCCAGA
>JAPKCL010000073.1 GCA_028822955.1 Candidatus Poseidoniaceae archaeon | reverse complement strand
TAATGTGTCTGTGCCATGAAAATGTGCGCTCGACCCAAGCCACTGCTTACCGTTCCAGTCAGACGCATATCACCGCCAAAACGAACTCCTTTTTGAGTGCATGGTTGTTCACAGATGTTTTCATCCCCACCAGCCCGAAAGAATTTGAACGGTGAACGAATGCGTTCAGTTGGGGAGAGCATATGCCGGGTGACATGACATGGATGAAAACTCGATTTGATGAATTATCTGAGAAATCTCTTCTCTGGGAACCGCCAACACTCGAAAGCCCAAATCAGCCTCGGTGCCAAATGAACGGGAAGCCTACAATCATGCTCTCAGCCAACAACTATCTGAACCTCACCACCCATCCAAAAGTCAAGCAAGCCATGCTTGATGCGACGATGAAATACGGTGCTGGTAGTGGTAGTGTTCGTGCTATTGCAGGAACCATGGACATCCACTTAGAAGCAGAACAAAAAGTTGCTGAATTCAAAGGTGTTGAAGCATCACTCATCTATTCTGCAGGTTATACCGTCAATGTTGGACTCATTCCAACCTTGGTTACTGGACCTCAAGATGTCATCATCAGCGATTCGCTCAACCATGGCTCCATTATTGATGGCGTCCGCTTAACCAAGGCAAGCCGAGGTGTCTATGCCCACAATGACATGGGTGAATTGGAAGCAGTTCTTCAAGCGCATGAAAGTGCTGAACGTAAACTCATCATCACCGATGGTGTATTCTCAATGGATGGAGATATTGCTCCACTCGATGAAGTGACGAAGTTAGCTGAAGAATATGGCGCAATGGTCTACGTTGATGATTGCCACGGAGAGGGTGTGCTTGGTGACAAGGGAGCAGGAATTGTTGCTCATTTCAACCTCCAAGGCAAAGTTGACTTTGAAACAGGCTCGTTTTCCAAAGCACTCGGTGTCCAAGGTGGAATTCTTGCCGGCACTGAAATGACCCGCACCCACGCTCTCAATCACTCACGCTCATGGCTTCTTTCTGGCTCACAACCACCAGGTGTTGCAGCGGCCCAAAAAGCAGCGATTGAGGTCTTGATGGATGAACCTGAACATCATGCTCGACTTTGGGACAACACGAACTACTTCCGCAAAGAATTGCAATCACTTGGATTCGATACCGGCAATTCGGTGACTCCAATTATTCCAGTGATGTGTGGAGAATCAAGCGTTGCCAAAGCCATGACCAAAGCACTCGGTAACGAAGGCGTCATGGCTGGAGCAATTGTATTCCCAATGGTTGCTCGAGATAAGGCTCGAATTCGAACACAAATGTCAGCAGGTCTTTCACGAGAAGATTTGGATGAAGTGCTTCGATTGTTCGAAAAAGTTGGACCAACACTTGACTTGATCTGAACTCACTCATCTTCGAGTGCATTGACGACTGAAAGCAATTCTTCATCACCAGCAGCGATTTCTTCAGCACCGTTTGAATCTTCTTTGAAATCCATATGATGATTTTCAAAGGGGTTAACTCCATCTTCTAACTGGCACAAGAGGCGCCAGCGAGGAGCCCATGAAAGATGCACATACATCGGACCGGGAAGTAACAATAAGAACATGTAGATGTACGATGGTAAATCGACCATTCCAGTATGAGAGATTGTCAATAAACCAAATCCTACAAACGGCATTGGGTAGAGTATGATTCTCGGTGGAGTTACCGGAAAACGTTTCGAGAGACTTACAATTATCAAAGAGAACATTCCTAAAAGAAGACAAGCAGCCATAATTAATGCCGAATGGAAAATCCAATTTGTAAACCAACTTTCTGATGCTTGGGCAAATCGGTAAGGAAGCACTAATGCAAGCGAAACTAAAAGCCCGTAAAACGCACAAATATTCGAAGGATGCGAAAGCCAAAGTGGCAACTGAGTGAATCGTCGTGAAAGTGAGGTTCCTAAGAGAGTTTCACGCTCTTTTGGATTGAGCCCCTCAAGGTGACCTTGCCATCGCGCTGAAGACTCCACGTTATGCGGTAGAGGTTGAGGTTTTCAATGTAAAGGCTATAAAAATGTAAAAGATAACTATTCCCTACGTAATTTTTGAAACAAACCCTCTGGTTCGATTTCAATTGAGTCCTGACCTTCAAGCCATGAACGTTCAAGTAAACCAGATTCAAGTTGTTCTCGTTCTCGTGCAGATTCAATCAAATCCTCATCACCATTTACTGCATCACGTAAAGCGATGGCCTGGTTGATGAGCATCACATAACGTTTGAGAGTGGGATGAGTTTCATGCAAGGAACTGAAGTGGCCAATGACTCCATACGTATCATCATCGCGAATGAGTAAAGATCCTCCAATTAATTCATCAACGGTTAATCGTACTCTTCCTTCACCTACATCGCCCCAAGTGCCATCTGAAAATTGTACCATGACCATTGCAGTTCCGAGTTCAAGGTCACCCATGAATGGATGATTGAGATTTACTGCCAATGGAACTCGCAGTAGGGGTGAGTTTTGATAGATGAAAAAAGCGCCGAAACTGCCGAGAAAGACGACCAGAAGAATTGCAAGAAGACTCGCTTGTAGAGAAAAGAGAAAGAAGAGCAAACCTGCAATAACCAGTTCATAGGCGATGAAAGTGCCAAGGAATTTGTACAGAAAGGGGCGAGCGGCCTCTAAGGAATTGAAGCGGCGCATTTCGATTGATAATTCACCCCGTACCTCGCCCATAATTGACCATCGACTCGCTGTCTTTCAACTTCACGGTGATGAATAAAAGTACGAAGTAAAAATCCAGTCGGCTCAAGATGCAGATTGAAGAAAGGACCATTCTAAGTTCAAACGAGCCGCACCCTTCAAGAAGTGTCTCGTAAGCATAACCCCGTAGGGGTGAGAAAAGATGGTAGAACTGCCGCAAGGAGACGTTACAGAAGTTCGCCGTGGCGGACCCGAATCACTACGTATACTTTCAATGGATATCGCCCGATTAGGCACCTCAGGTTACATCCGAATCGAACGACGGCCAAAGGAGCAAATGCCTCGTATTGGACTCATAGTATTCCTTGAGGGAAAACCGATGTTAGCGTTGCATGAAGCGGATGCAATAACGATGTCTCTTGAAGCGTTACTGGATATTGAAAGTGATGCTGCACTCGTTGATGCCTTATTGGCGATTCACGAACTGCCGTCTTCAGACGTCAACCAAATTCTCAATCTCCACCCAGAGGCACACTTCAAGATTGAGGAACAAAATCAACAAACCGATGATGACCACCAATGGTGGTCAAAATCCAAATTGAGAACAAGCAGTTGGAGCCGTAAGGAACGCTTGCCAGAACTCGAGGCCATGGTTGAAGCGCCTGAAGCAATTCGACATCGTAGTAAAGCAATGATGCAACGCTTTGATGGAATTGAGAAGATGTTACGGCCAGGAGATGCCTACTTCTTTGACTCAAAGAACCCAGCGCCGATGTTTGATCTGGCGGGACATCTTGCGGTCCATGGACGCCCATTATTTGTCTTGGCACGCCATGAAATCGAAGCGCTCAATGTCGACCACAATATTCCAATCGCCTCCAGCTCATGGTTGTCGCAAAATGGCGATGTGCGATCGACTGAACCAACATTGGAAAATATTCGTAGAAAGATTGACGCTTTCCTTTGGGAGAATCTACGGGCAGTTGTAGTCCTTGAAGGAATCGAATACCTCTCGAGTATTCATGGAGATGACCGTATCGTTAATTTCCTGCGTGACATTGTCGATGGTGTACGACTTGAGGACCATTTGTTTTTGGCTACTGGCGATTTCAATGCCTTTCCGATTACGACTCGACAACATTTGTCACGTTACATGACGGACCTTGAGCCATCAGTCCTTGAGCACTGGAACCTCGAACCTGACCTCATTCTCGACCATCCACTTTGTGCTCTACCAAGCGAAGAAGAACGTCAATGGATTGAACAACAATTACAGTTGGCGATTTCACCTTCGGAATCCGGTTCAATACCCCCACAATCATCGGTCTTTGGAACGATGGAAGGCGGACTTGACTATCCAGACTCTGAGGACGTGCAAGCCGCAACTGAATCGCTGAACACCGTAGCCCGAGAATGGGCCACGCCTGAGGCACAACCCCTTGAAGACAATGAGATTCACATAGAACCAGTTTCCGTGGAAAAGTCGAGCGAATCAAATCAAAATGAAGGTCTACCTGAACCAAAGATCAATTTGAATCATACTGACATGAATGATTCACAAGAACTGGGCGATGAACAAACTTCTACCAATCCTGTTGAAGAACCTATCAAACCAGTTCACACACCGAGTAAGGTTGGAAAGACCAGCAGCAATCGGCCAAGAAAAGCACAACGGATTCGACGGCGTAGTAAAACCACTGCAACTCGAACGACCCCTCGTAATCAACAAGGCATCCAAGCGGCCGCAGCAAATGCACATGATGCGAAAGAAATGAGTGATATAGAAAGTTCAAACAAAACCCCACCAAACTCCTTTTCGAATTCACTTGTAGATTATGATGAACGTCAAAAGAGAGCGGTCGAAAGTATGCGTGTAAAATCCTCTGCCAAGAGTGATTCGTCACTCAATGATGCGACTCGGCAGAAGATCAATCGTCAAGAATTGAATCTACCAGTAACACCACTCCCGACACGTCCGCTTGAAGCGATAAATGGACGTCAGCCGATCAATACCCATACGGAACTCACACCATTACTGGCGCGACCAGGCGTGACAAGTCCATCGCAACCACAAGAAGCGATTCGCGAATCTGCCTCACGACAACAAACGGAATCTCCGGTTGAAATGAAACTCAATGTTTGGGAACGCGAAGACAGAGAACGATTGAGAAAGGAACTGGAAGGTGCTAAGAAATGAATGTCCGACGTGAAAAGTTGGCTCTGGCATTGAAGTTAGCAAAACAGCAACTCAATGAAACTGGAACAGGACTCCACAAAATCACAGTCAATTCGAATAACGAAGCACCACCTTCTCTCTCGAAAATGAATCGATTGATTGGCAAACAGGGCGTTCAAGACCAACGCCAAGGAACGCTTCTACAACGAACTGGTATTGTCGAGCGCCCGACATTTGATATCGTTGCTGACAAAGTGTTAGGAAAAGAAAGTAAAACAAGAAGGCCCTCACTCAATCTAACGACGAATGGAGATTCGTTAGCGGATATTGCTGCTCGACGTATTCGGTCTTTACGCCAGCGAACTTATGAGCAAATTGAACAAGGTACTGAAGAAACTGAAGACGGTTATTTTGGAATGGAAGACGATGGACGTCCGGTTTGGGAACGTATTCTCGACGACCAGCGAGGCCGTTCATCTGCCACCTTACCGCCAGAGTTAGCACCTGTCGATACTGATTCGCCCTTTCATCATACGGTCGTTGTTCCAACAGAAGGTGCATGGCCTCAACGTTTGCGACCAGAGACTCGTATGAGTTTCAAGCAATGGTTCACTACCGATGAAAACTTTCGCGCTACCCAAGCGGCAGAAGCCGTTGTTGATTCACCAGGGGGCTCACTCAATCCTTTGATGTTCATTGGACCTACAGAAACTGGACGCTCTCATCTCCTTCACGCAACAGCACAGGCAGTTCTACGCCGCCAAGAAGGCAATGTATATCTTCTCTCATCTGCAGATTTATCTGGTCTTGACCGATTACCTGAAGGTTGGCAAGATACGCTGGTTAATGCAAGATTACTTGCGATTGACGACCTTCATGAGCATGCAAGGAATCCGGAACTGGCACATGAACTTGGAACAATGGTCGATTATGCACTCAACATGGGAGTTCATGTTCTTCTCTCGTCGAATTCCGAACCTGATGTTTGGCCAGCATCGCGTTTGTGGGAGTTAACGCGTCATGCTGCTTCGGTACACCTCGACACACCGAAGCCTGCCAGCATGGTCTTGTATGCCCGGAATTTAGCACAGAAATTGGGTCTCATGATGGATGATGGCCAACTTAGCAGCATGGTGTTCCAAGATACTGTTGGATGGCGAGCGACCAAAGCAAACTTCGACCTCGTCGCTCTTGCCCTTCAGTCAGGCGAAAAGATTCTCGATGCCGAGGATGTAACTGCACTGCTTTCAAACCAAATGGATACTCGGAAAGATTTGGCTCCGAACGTACGTGAGAATGTCGAAGACATTGCAACACGTTTGGTCACTTCAGCAGTCGATACCGTATACAGTGACGCCGTACTTGGCGGAATCGACCTCTATTCTGAACTACCGGAAATTGGAGATGATTTGTATCAGCCACCGATGATTGACACACAAGCGATGACTGAAGAATCCGATACTCGGCATGCTGCTTACCTCAAAGTAGCACTGGAAGATACTGCACCTGCTGCGCCTTCTGTTCTCGCCTTACATGAACGGGATGAGCACCTCATCACTCGTAAAGGCCATATTGAGGTTCGAGACCATGGGCTTGCTGCTGACTTACTTACTGAATTGGATGGAGCATTTGATTCACAGATACATGCTTTTGAAACGGATTTACGGCAAAGTTCTCTTCAACTCGCTCAGATTGAAGCTCAATTAGTCAACATGCATGACAGAACACCAGAGGCATCACTCGATGAATTGATTCAGATTGCTGATGAATTACGAGCAATGGAAGGGAATCTAATGGATTTCGACCCTGAACGCGAACCTTGGCCGGAGATGGAAGCAGATACACCTTCAAAGAAAAAACGCAATGTTGGCCGCCAAAAAGCCGTGCCCCCTGTAGAACATTTAGAGAGTCATGAACCTGAAGGTGAATGGAATATTGACGCCCAGGACGTCGATATGATGGACCTACTCAAAAGTGAGAAGATACGAAAAATACGGCTTGGACGAATCCTTTCAGCCAACGGCAGCCTCCAAGGTGAAGAAGAATGAGAGCCCCATGGTGGATGAAAGGCGTTGCTTTTTCTTGCCAAACAAGCTGCGGTAAATGTTGTGATGAACCTGGTGGAATTGTTTACCTCTCCATTGCAGATGCTGAACGGATTTCATCAGAACATGAAATGAATGTCGAAGACTGGCTCGAACGCGATTGTCGTCAAACGCTCGATGGGAGATACGTGCTAAACAGCCGTCCAGATGATGGAATTTGTATTTATTTAGATGATAATAAGCAATGTTCGATTTATCAAGTTCGCCCACAGCAATGCGCAGCATTCCCATGGTGGAGTGAGAATTTAGCAACGGATCGGGCATGGAATAAAGTGAAAGACGCCTGTCCAGGAATTGAAGCGGATGATGCAATTCTCATCGATGGTGAAACCGTCAGAATCCATGTATTTGCTGACCGGGAATCGACCAAAGGATTCCGTTCGTGGCCGCCTCACAACAAAAGATAGATTCTCAATTTGTTGCCCATAAAGCCCCTTTACGGGCTTTATCGATTGCTGATTGAAGAGCCGTCTTTATACGAAAGATGTATGTGGGAGGTATCGAAGGGGATACAATGGCTAAGAATGAGGTGCTTTTGGAAGTTACAGAGAAGCACCTAAACACCGGCCTAAGGGGCGTACCAGTCGGCACCTGTAGAACCTCTTTCGTCACGCCTTCAGAAGGTGTACATTACTGTGGCTATCCAATTACAGAATTGGCCAGTTTTGAGCCGGAAGATATCATTTACCTCTTGTTCAACAAAGAACTCCCAACAGCAGAACAGTCTGTTGCAATACGTCAAGACCTCGCCTCTCGCGCTGCTATTCCTGGTGACCTTGAATCAGTCCTCAAGACCCTGCCTAAATTTGGACATCCAATGGATTGGTTGAGTGTTGGTATTCACACCCTTGGAATGCTCGAAACAACCAACGATTGGAAAGAGGATGCACTCAATCTCATCGCACGAATGCCCCGATTGATGGGACTCATCTTCCGAATTCGTGAAGGCCGAGAGGAGAATATTCCAGCCGATGATACATCTCTCTCGATGGTTGAACGCTTTGTTCGAACACTGGATATTGATGATGCAGATGATGAAAAGATGAAGCAAATAATTTCGACTTACCTCGTCCTTCACATGGACCATGGAGGCGGTAACCTTTCCACCTTTGCTGGCAAAGCTATTGCTTCGAGTAAGGCAACTCTTTATTCTTCAATATCCAGT
>JAPKCL010000072.1 GCA_028822955.1 Candidatus Poseidoniaceae archaeon | reverse complement strand
GTTGAAATGGGGAAACCGAGGAGGCCATACCTTACTGCTTGGAATGAATCCTGGGCCTTGGGGCATGGCGCAAACAGGAGTGCCTTTCGGTGCAACCGGTGTGGCCCAATCGTTCTTGCAGATCGAAGCACGCAAACTGGAAACTCCTCCAAATGCTCATCCGAAACGCCCGATTGAAGGCATGGCACTTGAGCGTCAAGAAATCTCTGGAACTCGTCTTTGGAATCTCATGAAAGTACATTTTGGTTCGGTTGAGAATACATTTGACAACATCTTTGTTGTCAATCATTGCCCGCTGTTGTTGCTTGGCGAGACCGGAAAGAACATCACACCCAACAATCTTCCATCGTCAGTGATGTCACCTCTTCTCAAAGCATGTGACGAACATCTGCTCGACGTTATCGACATTATGGGTGTGACACGGGTTATTGGCATTGGAAAATACGCAGAGCAGCGAGCACGTATGGCCTTAGATGCTGGGAAATCAGGCCCGGGTATGAGTCGGGATGGTCGGAGCATTCGAATCGATACCTGCTGGCATCCAAGCCCAGCAAGCCCCTTAGCCAATCGAAATGAGGGTGCTGATTGGCGTACAAACGTCATTAATTGTCTCGAGAATTGAATTCCGTCCAATGGAAAACCGGCGAACTATTCAAGTGCTTTGTGCAACACTTAGTGTACATGGCAGAACTGCAAATGGCTTGGGAAAGACAACCGGATGACCGACAATGGGTAAAACCTGAAGGAGATGACCCTCGAACATTGTACCAAATGTTAATGACCAGTGTTGGTCGTTTTGGTGACATGGATTGCTTTGGATATATTCCTGCAAAAGGTGCAGCAAGAGTCCATTTGACCTACAATGAATTCGGAGAACTAGCCACTTCAGTCGGTCAACAATTAGCCGACGTCGGTGTCGCTGCTGGTGAAAGAATTGCTTTGATTCTTGACAACAGTGTCGAATGGGCTGCTCTCTCATACGGTGCAAACGGCATCGGTGCTGCCTACACTGCAATGTATACGCATCAACATGGTGATGAATGGGCTTACATTCTCAACGATTCGACTCCATCACTATTGGCGGTTGCCAACACGACTGTTCTCGACAAACTGGTCAAGCACCTTCCTACAGATGCAGCAGCTTGGCCACGATGTGGAATTCTTCTACTTGGAGATGAACCAGCAAATGAAATTCCTCCAGAAGGCATTGAAGTCCATGCATGGAAAGACTTTGTTGCAGCAGGCCGTGCAAGTGAAAACTCATTCGATATCGCTGATGATCCTTTTTCACTCAACACACTCATCTACACCTCAGGAACAACTGGAAACCCAAAGGGTGTTATGCTGACCAACTGGAATACACTTTCCAATGTCTTGTGTGTTCAATCTGCATTCAAGGTCTATGTAGGAGATAAAAACGCTGCATTCCTTCCTTGGGCTCACTCCTTTGGAAGCACCTTTGACTTGCATTGGATGCTCCGATGTGGTGTTCACATCAACCTCATCTCTGAACTCACACGAATCGCTGATGAATGTATTGAAATCAAACCTGCAGTCCTTCTCGCAGTACCACGTGTCTGGAATAAGTTCTACGACCGAGTCAACAGTCAATTCGAAGCGGCAACAGGCGTTAAGAAGATTCTCATTGGAAAAGCAAAGAAGTCCGCTGCCAAGCGCATCGCAAATGCTGGTGTCGAATGTGACGCTGTACAACCGACCAAGTTCTTTGACAAACTCTACGACAAGTTGGTTTGGTCAAAGGTCCGCGCTCGATTTGGTGGAAACATCCGATTCTGTATGTCGGGTGCTGCTGCACTTTCCCCAGACGTCGCTGCATTCATCCAACAAGTTGGATTCAGTTGCTATGAAGGATACGGACTTACCGAAACTTCACCACTCGTCTCTGCAAATGGATGGGCAGGACCTGGCACTTCGAAACTACGTTGCGTTGGCCGAGTTGCCAACGGTGTCAAAGTTACCATCGATACCAGTGTTTGGGACGGAGAAGACAAAGAAGAAGGCGAAATCATTGTTCACGGACCAAACGTCATGCAAGGCTATTGGAATAATGAAAAGGCGACCAAGGAAGTTATTGTTGAACCAGGCGTATTCCGAACAGGAGACTTGGGTAAGTTGTCAGCAGATGGTTTCCTTTCCATCACTGGACGTGTCAAGAGTCAATTCAAACTCGAAAACGGAAAGTATGTTTCACCAGCACCTCTTGAAGAGAATCTCAAACTTTCTCCATTGGTTGAGCAAGCAGTTCTTGACGGTCGTAACATGTTGCGAACATATCTCATTGTTCATCCAAACATGCATGCACTCAAACCAGCACTCACCAGTGCTGGCGTCGATGCTTCAGGCACTGACGCAGAGATCTGTGGCCGTGCTTCAACCCGCGATTGGTTACTTGCAGAACTCAGAGAAAAGAACATGCAAGAACCAACTTGGAAAGGTTACGAACGTGCAGCAAACCTCATTATCGACCCTGTCGAATGGACAACTGACAACGATATGTTGACCCCATCGATGAAGGTCAAGCTACGAAACCTTCTCACACTTCACGATGAAACCATCAAAACATTTTGATTTCATTACTGAATATCACTTTGGAAAGTGAAAAGCGTACGCATGTCGCCTCTTCATTGGCACCTGCCGGCAAAGGAATTATAATCCGTCATGCGTAATTGCTTTCGATGACAAATAGTTTTGATGGAGATTATCTTCAACCTGATTCAAAGGACAGAGGTTCGATGTATGGATATCGACTGTTCCCTAAAGTGATGCAAAAACCAATTGGAGTTGGCAGTTTTGTTGGCCTCCTTACTGGAGTTGCTAATTCAGTTATTCTCTCGATACCACTGCTTTTCTCGGTGCCTGTTGGCGTACTTCTTGGGATGGCCGTCTGCATCATTGCTTGCCCAAATATGCGCAATGATTTAGCGCAACATTCGAAAGATAAGCATCAAACACGTCAACAGTTACTCGCTCGAAAAGGACGGAAAAATGCCTTTACGATGTATGAATGAAGTAAGAAAATACCCTCTTGTGAAGCAAATGCCGAGGTATGGTGTTTATGAGGGGTTGACGGGGGCCGTGAAATGGGGAGAACATGCCACGCCAACTCATCAACATCGAAGGTGTCGACCGCAGTTTCGGCCCTGTTGACGTTTTGCTTGATATCAACCTGTTAGTCCAGGACGGAGACCGTATCGGAATCGTCGGTCATAACGGTGCTGGAAAGACAACACTGCTCAATACAATCAGCGAACAATCACAAGATGTAGGTGAGATTGAATTCGCCCCAGGAATCCGTATTGCTTACCTCACACAGATTCGTGACCTTGAGGCAAACTCAACTATCGAAGAAGAACTCAGCCGTAAAGGTCGTCAATTTCAAGAATTGGAGCAAGAAATCGCAAAGATTGAAGCCCAAATGATTGAACCTGAATTCTACGATGGTGATTGGGAAAGCGTCATGGAGCGTTATTCTGGACTTCAACAAACACTCGGAGCAAGCGGGGGCGGAAACGTAGCCAACATCGCTAAAGCAACTCTAACTCGCTTGGGATTGGATAAACATCCAATGGATATGCAAGTCGGCAAACTATCTGGTGGAGAAAAAGCAAAACTCGCTCTTGCACGACAACTGGTCGGGCTTTCGGGAGTCGATGTGATGTTCCTTGACGAGCCAACTAACCACTTAGACATTGAAACGACTGAATGGCTCGAATCCTTTCTCAAAGAATTCGAAGGCGCTCAACTCATCGTATCACACGACCGGTATTTCCTCGACCAAGTGTGTACTCGAATCGTCGAAGTTGATAACCTCCGTGCTTGGCCGTGGAAGGGCAACTACAGTCAATTCTTGCGTCAAAAGGTTGCTACAGAAGCGGCTCTCGGTGATATGATCAATACCGTTGAAAAGAAAATTGCAGCAACTACTGGAGCGCTCAAGCAAATGAAGCGCGCCAATAAGTTCGACAAGTCAATTTCTGCCAAACAGAAGATGATTGAACGTATGCAAAAGGAGCTCAAACTTCTCAGAGCCCGTGTTCCAAAGAAGCGAAAGCCACTGATTCTTACCCTCGAAGCCGTCGATAAAGCAAGCATGGATGTGTTCCAACTTGATGGAGCAAGCAAAGTGTTTGAAGGACTTGAACGACCTATTCTCGATAACCAAGACTTAGAGGTCCGAAAAGGAGACCGAATCGGCATTGTTGGTGGTAACGGTCAAGGAAAGACGACCTTACTCAAACTCATCAACGGTGATGAAAAACTCACCAGTGGTACTCGTGACCTTGCACCGGGATGTGAAATTGGATATTTCCACCAAGACCACGGAACTCTTGATTTCAACCTCAACCCTGTTGAACAGATTCAGAAACTTCGACCGGATTTCCAGTATGGCGATATTCGTGCAGCATTGGGTCGATTCCAATTCTCTGGCGACCAAGTGACGACTAAACTCTCACAACTCTCTGGTGGAGAGCGCGCTCGAGTTGCGCTACTCAAACTGCTGCTTGAAGAAAACAACTTGTTGCTCATGGACGAACCAACGAATCACTTGGACATGGATTCCAAAGACACGCTCGAAGAAGCACTCAAAGGCTACGAAGGCTCTCTCATTACCGTTTCACACGACCGCTGGTTCCTCGACCAAGTGGTCAACCGCATCTGGGAATTACAAGACGGTATCGTTACCGTCTACTTCGGAAATTACACCGACTACATTCGTGCCAAGAAAGGCCTTCCACCTTTGGCTGAAGGCGAAGTATCCGACATTTGAGCCTCCAACTACGAGGGGCTGATTTGATGAACCAACGGCCTGTAGCATCGGCATGGCCGATGAAGACCCTGTGTTTGAAACGACGACCGGACCGGTTCGTGTTATCACCGCAGCCTCCTTGTTTGATGGACATGATGCTGCCATTAACGTCATGCGACGTTTGATTCAGTCCTCTGGTGCTGAAGTTATTCACTTAGGACACGACCAATCGGCCAAAGCTGTAGTCGATTGTGCTGTACAAGAAGATGCCCACGCCATTGCTTTGACTTCGTATCAAGGCGGTCACGTCGAATATTTCACCTATATCCGTCAACTGCTCGATGAGGCTGGTTGTGAACATGTCCGCATCTTTGGCGGTGGTGGTGGAACCATTACACCTCCTGAAATCCGTACGCTTCACCAATCAGGTATTACCAAAATCTACTCACCTGATGACGGGCGAAGCATGGGCCTTATGGGAATGATTCACCACTTGATGGGTATTGCTGCTGAAGTCGATTTAATCGCCGACGCACGGCTTGCATCGATGGATGGACCGGTAACGGTTGATGACATGGCGAAGGTCGGATTGTTGATGACCTTGTCAGAATGTGCTGATGATGCAACGTTCAAAGCAGCAATAGAAACTGCTCGTTCTTCCGATAAGGAAGTCCCAGTGATTGGATTCACTGGAACTGGTGGTGCTGGGAAATCAAGTCTTCTCGATGAATTAATGCTGCGTATCCAGAGAGACAATCCCGGAAAGAAAGTTTGCCTGTTATGCGTTGACCCAACTCGAAAGCGAACCGGTGGAGCGCTTCTTGGCGACCGGATTCGTATGAATTCACTCTCCAATAACGACCTCTTCATGCGAAGTCTTGCGAGCCGAGGCTCTGGTTCTGAAATCAGTGCTAATCTTGACAGAGCGATCGAAGTTGCCAAAGCAGTTGGCTTTGATATGATTTTTTGTGAAACAAGTGGAATTGGTCAAGGCAGCGATGCGATCACTTCTATTGCCGACCATTCACTCTACGTCATGACCGCTGAATTTGGTGCACACACGCAACTTGAGAAGATTGAGATGCTCGATGTCGCTGATATCGTTGTCCTCAACAAATACGAAAAGCGTGGTAGTGAAGATGCATTTAGAGCAATTCGTAAGCAAGTTCGCCGTAACCGCAACATGTTTGATGTTACAGATGAAGAATTGCCTGTTGTAGCAACCATCGCAAGCCAATTTGCTGACGGTGGAGTCGACCGTTTGTGGAGTAAGTTATCAGGCATCGTCGGCTTTGAAGCCAGTGAACCGATTGACAAAATGGGAACTACCAAGGGTGTCATCCCCCCAGAACGCATCTATTACTTGTCTGAAATTGCTGCAGTGGTTCGTGAATACCATGCCGGTAACGATGCAGTATCAGAGCAACTTCGATTGTGTCAGCATCTTGAGACTGCTGCAAACCACGCATCAGAACGCGGTGCAAAGGACGTTGCAGCGGACTTACAAAGTCAAATTGATGAAATTCTTGAGACCGTTGAATCCGCTCGAAAGGAATTAGCTGGATTCCGTAGTCTCGCAGAACAATACTCCAGTGGAGAATTCACCTACCACGTTCGTGGCAAGGCGTTTACTGTCAAGACGACAACCGAATCCTTAGCCCATTCTGATATCCCCCGAGTCGCTTTGCCGACCTTTGCTGATGATGGTGAATTATATTCTTTCATCAAGAGAGAAAACGCACCTGGACATTTCCCCTATACTGCAGGCGTATTCCCGTTCAAGCGAACCGATGAATTGTCAGCACGTATGTTTGCTGGAGAAGGTGAGCCTGAGCGAACCAACCGTCGATTCCACTACCTTAGCCAAGGCCAAGACTACGTTCGCTTGTCAACTGCGTTTGATTCGGTCACCTTGTATGGCCGTGACCCTGCTCGACGCCCTGACATTTGGGGCAAGGTTGGGAACTCTGGTGTCAGTATCGCAACCTGTGATGATGCAAAGCGGTTGTATTCTGGTTTCGATTTGTGCGATCCGAATACTTCAGTCAGCATGACCATCAATGGACCTGCTCCAATCATCTTGGCGTTCTTCCTCAATGCGGCTATTGACCAACAGGTCGAGGCGCATCTTGTCAAGGAAGGAAAGAAACTCGAATTAACAGATGCTGCCTACCGTGGAGAATTACCTGAAGGCCACAATGCGTTTGGACTTGCTACGGTCGGACGACGAGGCGATGAGATGATTGACGCTACTACCTATGCAGAGATTAAGGCACGAACACTGCAAACAGTTCGTGGAACGGTTCAAGCGGATATTCTCAAAGAAGACCAAGCGCAAAACACCTGTATCTTCTCTACTCCGTTCGCACTCAAGTTAATGGGTGACGTTCAACAATACTACATCGATAATGGAGTGCGTAATCACTACTCAGTCTCTATTTCCGGCTATCACATTGCTGAGGCTGGAGCCAATCCAATCACCCAGTTAGCATTGACACTGGCCAACGGATTCACGTATGTTGAATATTACCGAAGTCGAGGCATGGACATCAACAAGTTCGCACCGAATTTGTCGTTCTTCTTCAGCAACGGACTTGACCCTGAATACACCGTCATTGGCCGAGTTGCTCGTCGTATCTGGGCGGTTACTATGCGGGATTTGTACGATGCAGATGAGCGAAGTCAGAAGCTCAAGTATCACATCCAAACCAGTGGACGCAGCCTTCACGCACAAGAAATTGACTTCAATGATATCCGTACAACCTTACAGGCTCTACTCGCCATCCAAGATAATGCAAACTCACTGCACACCAATGCCTATGATGAGGCAATTACCACGCCAACCGAGGAAAGTGTTCGACGTGCGCTCGCGATTCAGTTAATTGTTAACAAGGAAAGCGGCTGGACCAAGACCGAGAATCCAATGCAAGGCTCGTTCATCGTCGATGAGTTGACCGATATGGTCGAAGAAGAAGTGCTGAAAGAATTCGAGGCAATTAGCCGACGAGGTGGCGTTCTTGGTGCAATGGAAACAATGTATCAACGCGGCAAGATTCAGGATGAATCGATGTATTACGAACACATGAAGCACGATGGAACTCTACCGATTGTCGGTGTTAATACCTTCCAGAATCCGGACGCACAGGTGTTCGATGAATCGAGTGCCGATGATTTCGAAATGGAATTGGCACGTGCTACGCCTGAAGAAAAGGAAGCGTGTCTCGCACGAGTAACTGTTCGTCAGACGATTGCGGGCGAAGCGACTGCTGCTGCACTCAAGCAATTGCAAGAAGTTGCAAGGCTCGGCGGAAACGTGTTTGAAGAATTGATGGAGACCGTCAAAGTGGCGAGCCTGGGTCAAATTACCGATGCGCTGTTCAATGTTGGTGGGCAATACCGTAGAAACATGTGAGGAAGTTTTCTTCGTACTTCGACAGAAACAAGTAGAGCAAGTATATCGCGTAGCATGAACGAAAAAAGGGCTGCACACATTCGCATGGTAATT
>JAPKCL010000005.1 GCA_028822955.1 Candidatus Poseidoniaceae archaeon | reverse complement strand
GAGCAGAGCATGGAACTGTCTTGAACTTCCTTGAACGAGATCGACGCCGTTCTCGTATAACCAACCGTCAACTCGAATCAATCGAAATACGAGAAGACCTCCCAGTTGCTGCAACTGGGTTTGAAGAATTGGTCCCCGGACTTTCTGACCTCGCTAAACGCCGTTCACGAAGAATGCGTGCTTCACAAGTCGACCCTGAAGATGAAGAAGCAGTTACCAAAATGATGGAACTCGAAGAAGATGAAGTCGTGAGTTGGGGCGAAGAGTGATTACTCTTCTTCATCATCAAAGGTAACCTGCTTCACATGGTCAAGATTCATATTGAGTACTTCATACATGGCTTCAGCCAATGTAACCTCAATACCGTTTTTATTCGACCATTCGACTAAACGAGTAACGTCCCGAACTAAAAATTCTTGAGCTCTCGGATGTGTTTTAATCACCGCTTGGCCGACATCGATGACGACCGGTGCATCGTTGTGCCAAAGAATGTTATAAGGTGAAAAATCGCCATGAACAAGACTTGCTTTCTGCCAGCAAATCGCCAAAAACTCAAGCAAGTCCTCAAAAACAACTTCTGGATTTTCAACAGTTACTTCGCGAAGTTTCGGCGATGCAGCAATTTTAGTTCCGAGATATTCCATAACCAAGACATTCTTGTGAATGCCAATAGGCCGAGGCACATTCAAACCCCAACGCGCAAGTCTTGAGAGATTACGATGCTCTTTTCGCACCCAAATATCGACAAGGTCTCGATGACGTCGGCGTAAGCCCCCGAATCTTCGGTCACCCTCGATGTACTGAATCAGATTTTTGAAGACTGCATTTGAGGTATGGAAAATCTTGACAGCAATCGTTTTGCCATCAATATTAGTCGCGTGGAATACGTGTGCTTCTTTCCCTCGAGCAATTGGGAAATCAATCGTATCGACGGTTCCTGCTTGCATCAACTTGTACAGTGACATCAATGTCATACGATCAAACACTTGGTCGAAGACTCGTCGGTCGACCCAGTCATAGGTCCCTTCTCCAATTGCACCTTGAATCTTCGATTCGATATCTCGAAACATCCGCTTGTAGCGGTCTTCTTTCATCCAGTTATATGCACCAGACTTAGCTTCAAGATTACTCAAAAAATGGTCTTCTTCCGAACGGGCAAACATATCGTCTTTACCTTTTTCAGAATTGTTGGTCTTTCGTGCGTCACGATGTTGGCGTCGACGTTTACGTTGGCGTTTGTTTGAAGCCAACTCGTCGTTCCATTCGTCTTCATCTGCCATACGCACACCTCATGGTCATGCATTCATACGGCTTCAGCCGAATAAGGCTTCGAGATCGTCGTCATCGTCGTCATTATCGTCGCCTTCGTCTTCTGCAGGATATTCTTCTACGGGAACATGAGGCGCTTCTTCAACGACTTCTCCTGGAACGACTTCTTCTGGAACGACTTCTTCTGATGAAGAGGTTTCTTCACTTTCGTCAGAGCCAAACATGTCATCATCGTCATCGTCATCATCAGATCCAAACATATCATCAACATCATCGTCACCATCCTCAGCGGTAGCAACGACTTCCTCTTCGGGAGTGTCCATGACACCAAATGTATCAGCGAATTCATCATCATCATCATCGTTGGCAGTATTCATACCAAAGAAATCCAGTTCCTTTGGCAAGACGCCTTTACGAGAGAGATACATGGCTTGTGTTTTTGAGTAGCGATGTTTTACATCTGCTTTTGCATCTTGGAAATCCCAAGGCCAGACAATAATCAAATCACCGTCTCGAACCCATTGACGTCGACGCATTTTTCCCGGAATCCGGGCCATACGAGTTTCACCATCTTCACAAAGAACAGTTACTCGGCGACCGCCAAGAATTTGTTCAGCAAATGCGAACATTTCGTTGATTTTACGGTTTGGCATTTTGACTCGGATCTTACCGCCTGATGAATCCTCAGGATTTTCAAGACGAGCAAGCTCTTCTACGTCCACTTTTTCTTCATACCGTCGACCCAATCAGTCTCACCTATTCACCCCAACAGCCGACCCTTCTTGAATACAGCACCCAAAAAAAGCGTCGAACTGTGACGCAATAAGCCGTTTAAGCACTTCACCAGTTGTAGTTGAGACTTTGAGCTGCCATTTCACAGATGCGAATCAGTGAATCGCCTGCAACACCAACCAAAACAGTGGTGAGAACACAAGCGAGAATTGCAACACGTACTTGCCAACCTCGTGGAAGAGGTCCCTCTCGACCTTCTTCAGGTTCATCAAAGAACATTACAACGACGACACGCAGATAGTAAAAGACAGAAATGGCTGAGTTGAGAACCATGAGCAAAGCGAGCCACCAAACCCAATGCATGTCACCTAGAGCGTAGATGCCACCATCGGTAATTTCAGCACCCATGTCACCAACTGCGACTCGAACGATTCCCATAATGACGAGCAACTTCGAGAGGAAACCTGCCATTGGGGGAACACCTGCGAGTGAAATCATGAAGATGAACATAGCAACTGCAAGAAGAGGTTCTCGCTTGGCTAATCCACCGAGTGAAGAAAGACGAGACGCCCCGCCTTCAGATTCAAGAATCGACAGTACGAGGAAAGCACCGAGTTTGAAGGCGACCAAAACCACCAGGTGGAAGAGAAGAGCCGTCATGACTGCAACGGCTGCTGCACTTGCATCACCAGCGACTGCAGCATCCCAGTTCCATGCACCAACTGCTGTTAGAGCTGCCAGCATATAGCCAGCATGTGCAACTGAAGAGTATGCAAGCATTCGCTTTGGATTATCGCTACCAAGTGCCGCTAAGTTACCCCATGTCATGGTAACTGCTGCCATAACACCCAGACAAACAAGCCAAACAGCGCTGCCATCAGTGGATTCTGGTGCTGCAACAATCAACAACATTCGAACAAGACCAAGCATTCCCATGGCCTTACTCGCTGTTGCGAGAACACCTGCGACTGGACTCATTGCACCAGCGTAGGCATCAGGTGCAGCGAAGTGGAACGGAGCTGCACTTACCTTGAACCCGAATCCAACCAAAACAAAACCAATACCAATCATTGGTAGAGCGGTCGTGCCAGATACGGCAAATGTAGCAGCAAGCACGCTGAATTGAAGAGAGCCAGCCCAAAGATAGAGCATAGAAAGACCGTACAGGCCAACACCAGATGCAACTGAACCGACGATGAAATACTTCATACCGGATTCGACACCGACTTTGGATTCCTTGAGGAAAGCAACGAGAACATAGGTTGAGAACGAAGCCAGTTCAAGACCAATAAACAAAACAAACAGGTCTTGAGCAAGTGCAACAACAGACATCCCAAGAGCACAGGTAACCATGAGAATGTAGAAGTCTGCTTGGCGTCGGTTGTTATACAACTCATTCTCAGAGACTTTTGAACCAATTCCTTTGACTTGGAGACGGTTCATACTTGAGAAGGCTGCGAGGGCTAAAGCACCAAAGAAAATCATTTCAAAGATACGACTAAAGCCATTAATGAGAAACAACTCCTTTCCAGATTCTGAAACAATCAGAACACGATCAAGTCCTTGACTAAAGACGTAAAGAACATTCAAAAAAGCGCTACCAAGCGTGATTGAAGCAATCCAAGCCGGCAAACGTGGGTCACTTGAAAACTTGAAACGAGTGCCACCCATGAGCCAAGGAAGTCGAAGTTGAGTCCCTGGAATACGGAAGGTACCTTTACCCAAGTTAGGAACTAGAATCAACAATAACATCCCGGTGAACAAAATCAATTCCGGGCTAAATGCCTCAACGAATCCTTTGGTGAACGGTTCGATTGTGGTGATTTTCGACATATCAGGCACCTCCTTTAAAATTGCCAAGAACTGGCAAAATCAATCCTTCAAAGATTTGAATGGTCCAGTCGTGCATCATATCCAATGCAATCCATGGCATGACACCAAAGACGATGGTGAAGAATGCAAGGATGAGCATAGCCAACTTCTCAGGGTTTGCGATATCTGGGACTGGTTCACCGTGCAAAGAACTCGGAGGTTGGGTTTCGTCTCCACCTTCAAAGATGGTACGTTGCATCGACCAAAGGTAGTAAGCTGCTGTGACGGCTAAAACCAATGCTGGTCCAACCATCCAAAAGACGCTCCATCCTTCAGCAGCGAGGAAATACCACAGCGCGATAAACATCATAATTTCAGCGACGAAACCAGCCAAGAGGGGCAAGCCAAGCGAGGCCATCCATGCAAACATCATCGATGTTGCAAGCCAAGGAGAATGCTTTGCCATACCACGCATAGCGCCAATTTCCATACTGTGGTAGTGATGCTTGAATGCGCCACATACTGCGAACAACATTGGACTGATGATACCGTGAGCGAACATCATGAACAGTGCTGCAGCCCAGCCCATTGGTTGCATTGTTGCGATACCAACGAGAATGACTCCCATGTGAGATACCGAAGAATAGGCAACCATTTTCTTGAGATTGGTTTGGCCAAGACAGACGATAGCGCCCCATACCAGTGAAACCATACCGATAATCAACAACGCCAGTTGGAAATATTCCAAAGCATGTGGGAAGAGACTGATTGGAAGTCTGAACATTCCGTAAGCACCCATCTTCAACATGACACCAGCCAACAGCATTGAACCACCAGTTGGAGCTTGTACGTGTGCATCAGGCAGCCAAGTATGGAACGGTACTGCTGGAAGTTTAACGAGGAATCCAAGCATCAACATTGCAAACAGTATCTTCTGTATATTTGTACCAAGGTACCAGTTTCCATTGCTGTTCTCCATCAAGGCGTGTTGAGTAATCGTAGGGATATCGAAGGTGCGACCGGTCATTGAACCAGCATAATCCAAGGGATTAACTGGGTCTTGGAAGAAGTAGAGAGTGATCAAACCAAGCAACATAACCACGGATGCTGTGAACGTGTAGATGAAGAACTTCTGCGAAGCATACTTTCGGTCTGCACCGCCCCACATGAGGATAAGGAAGAACATTGGAATCAATGTCAATTCCCAGAACACGTAGAACATGAACAAATCAAGTGAAACAAAGACGCCAATCAAAGCCCCACCCATTGCCAAAAGAATTGGGAAATAGGTTGCACCGTTCTTTTCATTCCAAGTAGCGATGATGGTTACTGGAAGAAGGAAAGTCGTAAGCCAAACCATTGGGAAGGAAAGAGCATCCATACCAACCGACCAATGAATTCCAAGAGATTCCATCCAAGAATAGCGATGAAGGAATTCATAGTTGTTGAAGGAAATCCCTTCCCAACTCACGTTGCCGAAATACTGGAAGAACATGCCAGTAGTAATCACAAGCAACACCAAAGAGAACACAAGAGTTGCCATACGAATTGGGTTAGCAAGACGTCTACGCATCGATTCGTTAGTATTCGAAACAAAGGCAAGCAAGACAATGCTTGCAATCAGTGGGAACCCGACTAAGGGCATTGAAATCCAATCATCCATTCAAGCCACCCCCCAAATCAAGAGCGAAATTATTAACGTTCCAACTGCAACCATGAGAATGTAATCTCGGGCTGAGCCTGTTGTCATTGAACGGACGACAGCAGAGAGGGATTGTGAACCACTTTCAATTGCTTTGATGGTTCCATCAATCACTTCAGTATCTGCTTCAGCCACCTTGTTAGAGAAGCCTGCAACGATATTCAACATTGCTTTGTCGTAGTATTCATCGATGTAGAGCCTGTTTTCAAGAGCAACTGCTAAACTCGATTCTCTAAGGGCGGTGTTATCGAAGTGGAAACGGTCGTTAACCCATGCACTGAGTCGAATAACTGGGCGCATCCAAGGCTTGGTATCTTCACCATCTGCTAATTTTCCACCGTAGAGTGCCATAGCGACACCAGGTCCAACAATCGCACCTAAGAAGATGGCAACATATGTGAGAATGAAGAAGAAGGAATCACTGTTTGCAAACGCATGTCCCATTTCGTAAAGGATTCCATCGATGAGGTTCTTTTCGGAAAGGAAACTGTATTCGGTATCTGCTGCCCAATGAGTGAAGCCCATTCCTGCAAGAAGAACCGAGGAAAGAGTGACAAAAGTCAGAATAAACAACGGTGTCTTAATCCAAATATTTGTTGGACCAACATGTGCTGCAACCTCGTTGTTCGGTTTACCAGCAAAGGTCTTCAGCCACATTCTCGACATGTAGAAACCGGTCATTGCTGCTCCGATTAGCACACACATAGCAGGGAAGAGGAAACGAGGGTCGTCTTGTGCGACTCGCCATGCGTTGGCAATTATGCCTTCTTTGGACCAGAAACCACCGATAAGTGGCAATCCCATAATGGATGCAGAACCAATCAACATTGCTGTAGCGGTAATCGGCATCTTGGAAGCCAAGCCACCCATGTTCTCCATCGATTGAGCATCGAAATCATCGTCGTGGTGATCGTCATCATGGTGTAAGTGGTGGTGTGCGTGGTGCACTTCGTGAATCACAGAACCACTGGCCATGAACAACATTCCCTTGGCCATAGCGTGGTTGAACAAGTGGAATAGTGAGGCACCAAAAGCAACAATTACGATGTAATGTGCATCACTGTCATGATGCCAGTCAAGTGTGTTGGCCAGATACATTGCACAACCTAAGCCTGTGAAAATATAGGCAAGTTGGCTCATTGTGGAATATGCGAGTACTTTCTTCAAATCCATCTGCACAAACGCAATCGCTGCTGCCATTACAGCAGTAATTCCACCAATGGCAGCAATAATGAAAGCAAGGTCATCTAATTCTCCGTGTAAGGATTCAGCACCAAAGAATGGGAACATTCGAGCAACCAGATAGAGTCCAGCATTGACCATGGTCGCTGCGTGAATCAAAGCGGATACAGGCGTTGGGCCTTCCATAGCATCAGGGAGCCAAACGTGGAGAGGGAATTGTGCTGATTTACCAACTGCGCCGATAAACATCAGTCCGAGCGCCCATTGAAGAGTTCCTGCAGAACTTTCTGCAACCATCTCGATATTGTGGGTATCAAAGACAACTGCATAGTCGAGAGAACCGAACAGGTCCCAGAGCATGACTAATCCAATCATCAGGAATACATCCCCAATACGAGTGGTCAAGAAAGCCTTCTTTGCTGCAGATGCTGCACTTGGGCGTTCGTAATAGAATCCGATAAGGAGGTAAGAACAGAGTCCCATGATTTCCCAGAAGATGAACAACCAAAGGAAGGAATCTGCCAGAACCATTCCAAGCATTCCAGAACAAAACAGAACGAATTCTGCATAGAACCGATGGTTTCGGTTATCGTTAATTGGGTCTGTGTTCATGTAACCAATACTGAATACATTGATGAGTAGACACAAAAATGATGCAACAAAGAGCAGCATTACGGTAACGTGATCAACGTAAATTCCGAATCCAAAGGAAACAGATTCAGTGGTACTTCCACCGTTCCAAATTCCCGTGTTAACCCAGGCCATTTTTTCGAAAATATCCTCGACACCGGAATTCCCTTTAAGGAACTCAGAAATCAAGAGCAGGGATAGAATGAGACTTGCACCCATGACTGGTAATGCAATGAGGCCGCCTTCCTTGAGGTTCTTCTTCCAGAATGGATGTCCGTTGAACACCCGACCGAGGAATAAAATAACGGCAAAAGCCATCATTGGCAATAAAATAATCAGAGGTGCGTATTGCATCCATTCTGAATGAACTGTAGATGTAACTTCTGTACTTGCCATTCAATCACCTCAGTTCCTAAGGACATCTACATCGTCCAATGATATCGTTTCATGTTGCCCATATACGGCAAGGAAAATCGCTAAACCAATGGCAACCTCGCTGGCTGCTATAGCAATAGCAAAGAGTGTGTAAACCCATCCGGTTGTATCGCCGTGATGGACGGCTGCTGCTGCAAATTGCATGTTTGCTGCATTAAGCATCAATTCGATGCACATGAGGACAATGATGGCATTCTTTCGAGTGAATGCGCCACCAAGTCCGATAACGAACATCAAAGCTGAGAGGGCAGAAACCCATGCTGGATCAATCATTCCTCTTCACCTCCAAATTCCCAAAGAAGATTTTCCATTCTCTCATCACGAACGAGATACGCTGCACCAATCATGGCCATAGACATGAGAATACCGAGAATGAGCAAAGGAAGTGCCCAATCGGAGAGAAGTGAGTCTGCTAGGCCACTGGTCGTTGGATATTCATCACTGCTGTCGGCCCAAACACTGTCCGCACTCAAAACAGAGACGAGAATCATACCGAGAGCTAACAACCCCATTCGAGTAAATAACGATACCAGTTTCATTCAAAATCCTCCTCTAAGATTTGACGTCGAGTCAACATGATACCAAACAGTACCACGAGACCAACACTCGCGAGATACACGAGAATCTGAATGGCTGCTAAGAATTCTGCACCCAATAGAATGAAAATTCCAGAAACGGCCATGAAACAGAAAATCAACGAAAGCATCGAGTGTGCTACGCGTTGAGCAAGGACCAAACCAAGTGCGCCGAGAATAGCAATCGTGGCGAATAAAAAGAAAACGCCAGTTTCAGCAACACTTGCGATGTCCATCTCAAGCACCCTCTTCGGCTTTGCTTGCACTTGCTGCCTTTGCTGCTTTCTTAGCACGCTTAGTACGCTCTTTTGTAGCACGCTTGGCAAGCTCAGTATCAACTGCTTCTTGGTGGAGTGATGGTAAGACACGGGTTCGACTTGCATCGAACCACAGTTCTTGACGGGAGAATCCGGACATTCCATCGTATTCATTGGTCATAAAGAATGAAGTAAATCCACACGCTTCCATGCACAGTCCGCAGAACATACAACGGCCCAAGTCAATACGTCCTGAAACAATTTGGTCGTCAGCGACTCGCAATTCTGACTGGTCCATTTCGACTTCTTCGCCAGAATCATTCCACCGAACTGTCGCCGTGCTACCTGAAAGGTCAAGCACTTCTCCGAAGCGCCATTCGTTTGGCGTATCTGTGTGCGCAGTAACGTGATTGAAGTCTTCAAGTGTTGCTGCAACTTCAGGAAGGAGGATTGCTGCATGGCCGCCAACTTCGAGTTCTGCACCCATGTCGCCGTGTTCACCATCTGCGCCGTCGAGTACGTCAACACGCAATTCAGTAGTCATGTGAAGACAATCGTTCGGACAAGCAGTTACGCACAATTTACATGCAGTACATGTTTCCCAAATGACTCCAATTCTTCCATTGTAATTCCCAGGGACGAAAAGCCAAGGCTCCATTTCCTCAAGACGTTCGTAAGGGTATTGAACAGTTTGTGGCTTCCAGAGTGTCGGGAACAAGTCCGAAGTAACTCGGTCTGGTGCAAATGTTTGGGCAGTGATATCATTGAATTCTGAGGTCTTTCCAGCCCGTGCTTTACTACCTGCGTCGAGGAATTCTGGATGTTCGGTGTTGTGGTAACCCCAATCTAATCGCTTACCCAACAACTTTCCAAAGAATGGGAAAGTACGAAGGGCGGTAATCAAAGTTATCTTGAACGGATACCAAAAGAGGTTTCTAAAGCTCGGTTTTGCGTGTGGATGCATTGGCATGTTAAATCACCTCAGTCCTTTCCCGGAGTATGCGTTCCCGCGGGCTGTAATGTGTATACGTGATACATTCGATCGGGAGCTGCGTTTTTGTCTTCATCGTTCAAGAGTATGTAGAACACTCCAATCCAAAGTAAGGTTGTGATAAGTGGGATGAGCATTGGAACGCCCCATGCATCCCAAGCGTTTCCACCTTCTGCGGTGAACGACATGTTGTCTGGTTGGAAGAAGTACAGGCGATAGACGACTGAAAGGACAACTTGGACAACGGATAATGGCAAGAGCATTCTCCAACCAAATTCAAGGATTTGGTCCGTACGAATACGTGCGAGAGAGAATCGTGCCCAAACGAAGACCACTAAGAATACCAACCAAGTCTTCAGCAAGACTACAATGGCACCTGGAATCAAAACATAAGCATCGCCAAGCACTGGGATTTGGCTGATGGTTCCTTGGAACGGCAAGTGCCATCCTCCGAGGAAGAAGTGAGTGAACAGGAAACAAGCAGCATAGGTTCGAATGTATTCAGCCATGAACAGCATACCAAATCGCATACCGCCGTATTCAGTCCACCATCCTTCGACCAATTCAGCCTCAGCCTCTGGCATATCGAACGGAACACGTTCGACTTCTGCAATCATCGTAACCAAGAACAGAGCAGCGCCCAAAGGCATCAAGAACAGATTCCAAGAACCTGCAGCATGTTGGAAATGAATACTTTCGATGATGTTGAAAGTACCCGAAAGAATAGCAACGGAAAGAAGAGTAAGGAGTAACGGGATTTCGTAAGCAGTCAATTGAGCCGCTGAACGAATTCCGCCAATCAAAGTATATTTGTTGTTAGAAGACCACCCAGCAAAGAAGACACCGATTGGAGCAATCCCAAAGATGGCGATGGCATAGAGAATTGAAAGGTCTGGATTGGTAGCATAGATTCCGCTGGATAATGGAATAATTCCAAGAATAAGGAGAGTGGAAGAAACAATCAAGAATGGAGACACTTCGAAAATAAGTTTGTCTGCACGTCGTGGAACCATGTGCTCTTTAAGCAAAAATTTCATTCCATCTGCGACGTTTTGGAAGAAACCTGGCAAGATAGAGTAGCCCATCCAAGAACGGTTGTTGACCCGGTCGACGGTCGGGAAGTTTTCATCACGGTTACCGAATTTCTTGTTGAGGAATTTGTTAATGGCTCCGACAATTCCGCCACCAAATGGTAACATTTTCCACCATTCGCCCGCAGTAACGCCGTTTTCTCCAACCCAAAGTGAGCGCAGTGCAGTCGTTGCACCACGTCGGTCGTTCATACGAGCAACCGCTTTACGCTCAATCCAAAGGATAGCGAATTGACTGAAAAACAACATCAAAAAGACAATATTGACGACGGCGAAAGTACCGATGAGGAACGAAAGGTCTGCAGTGTTTTCTTCGAGTGGTGTACCTTCAAGCGCTGAAGTAACTAAAGACTTGATGAGACTGTCGTCTCCAAGGAAAATACCGCGTAGGTCATAGATGTCATCCATAGCAATCACCTCAACGGTCAGTCTCTCCAATACAGGGGTCAAAACTACCCATGATCGCTGGTATATCTGCAATCTTGTAGCCAATCATTGTCTTTGCGACATAAGGAATAGTGAGGAACATCGGTGAACGAATAGAAACACGGTACGGATTCTTCCCACGACCTTCGCCGCCACCTTGGACATAGAATTGGGATGCGCCACGAGTACATTCGTAATTGCTGAAACCAGTTGCACCTTCTGGGGCACGAGTAGGCGCTTTGGTGAAGATCATTTCATCACCGTTCGCATAGTTGGTATTCTTTCCACCAGGAATCTTATTGAGAGCATCGAGTACCATTCGGCATGATTGTCGCATTTCTTCCATACGGACACGGTAACGGTCGTAACAATCAGCACCTTTGACGGAAGTTGGTTTTTCAACCGATGGCTCCCAATCAATCTCGTCATAGACGGAATAAGGATGAGCCCAGCGAACGTCATAGTTGACGCCAGCAGCACGAACGTTTGGACCAGAAACACCTGCATCGACCATCGACTCTGCAGTAGCATAGCCGACACCTTGGAGGCGGACGAGCCAAATGGTGGACTCATCGAGCATCATTTCGTATTCATCAAGACGCTTTTCGAATAACTTGGTCTTTGCAACAACACGGTCAGCAAATCCAATCGGCATGTCACGTTTGACTCCACCGATACGAGGATAATTGTAGTGCATTCGTGAACCTCCGAGTTCTTGGAGTAAGTCGAGGAACATCTCTCGGTCTCGCATACACCAAGTCATCAGCGTCAAGTTGCCGATATCGGGTCCAAAAGCACCAAGCCACATCAAGTGAGAGGCGAGGCGTTGGATTTCAGCTGAGATCAATCGAATGTATTCTGCACGCTCTGGCACATCTGCTTCGAGTAAATCTTCAGCAGCATAGATGTAGGAATTTGCCCAAGTCATTGCACTCACGTAACAGAGGCGGTCACAATAAGGTGTGATTTGAGTGAAATCACGTGCTTCACAGATTTTTTCAACACCACGATGGATGTATCCGAGTTCTGCCTCGGTATCGACGACGGTTTCACCATCGACTTTTACGCGCAGCGTCCACAACCCGTGGGTCATTGGATGCTGAGGTCCCATTGTAATCCACATTTGCGCCATGATAATCCCTCACTTAATACGACCCTCGTCGGCTGGTTTACGCATGAATCCTTGTGGATCGTCGTACATTTCATTGTGATCGTGATAACGGAGTTTGTGTTGCTTTTGGAGTGGGTGGAATCCTTCGGGGCTATCGTTTGGATTCAGCACACGGTGCATGTTGACGTGGCCTTCGAATTTGATTCCGACTAAATCCCAAGTTTCTTTTTCGTTCCAGTCTGCTCCAACCCAAATGCTCTGAATCGAAGGAACTGTAGGCGAGTCGCCTTGAGGAAGTGGCATGAAGACTTCGAATTCCATCGGAATATCCATTCCCGATAGTTTTTCGACATCATGTACGGTACATGTGTTTGGTTTCTGGTTCTGAATAGGTTGGCGGAGGAAGTGGTATGCAACTTCCCACCCACGCTCTGGAGAGCCGTCAGGGAAATGAGTTCCCGTTACCATTGAACAGTAGTTGACGCCAAGGTCGTATTTCATCCACTTCGCCAAAGCAATCCAATGTTGAGGTGGGCAAACAATTCGGACGAATGCATATTTCTTATCATTGGAATGATTGACTATAGAGGATTCAATTCCACTTCCACCAAAACGGCCGTTAATAGCCGCCAAGCATGCTTCAGCAGCCGTAGCGTTTTGCTCTGGAGTAATTGAACCAACCATCTCAGTCCTCTCCCACAATTACTGGCTTATCGCTGGCTCGCTCTGCACTTGGAGCTGCACCGATTCGAATGATCTTCTCACGGAGTAGTCCAAAACCATCGATGAGTGCTTCGGGTCGAGGAGGGCATCCTGGGATGTAGACGTCAACTGGAATTACGGTGTCAACACCTTCAAGAATGTTATACGATTGGAAATAAGGGCCACCGGAAATCGCACATTCACCCATTGCAATGCAATACTTAGGCTCAGGCATTTGCTCCCACAAACGGACAACTTTATCTGCGAATTTCTTAGAAATAGGTCCATTGATGAGTAATACGTCAGATTGCCGTGGTGAAGAACGGAACAGAACACCGAATCGGTCACCGTCGAATCGAGGGGTTGCGGCTGCAGCCATTTCGATAGCACAGCATTTGATGCCCAAGTGAAGCGTAAACAACGATTTTCGACCCGCCCAATTGAAATAACGGCCGGCAAGGACGCTGAGGAATTGCTTGATACGAGTGGCTTTGAGGGCTTCATCGGTGACTCCACCAACCATCTCAACCAATGCGCGACTGTTGAACGCTGCGAAATTATCTCCTTCTGCCATATAATTCACCTCAAATGTAAATGCGCCCTCGCTTCCTGAAAACATACCATACGCCCAAGGACATGATGGTAAAGAAAATGCCGAGCAACATGAGAGCGCTCTTGGCTTCTTCGACGGCTCCCTGTCGGGCACTTTCTTCAAGGCCCGGGGCTGTTGCATCAGAAGCGACCATGCCTCCAAGGACAAGGAACATGAAAGCGACATCGAATACGAGGAATATAATTGCATACCAATAATATTGGAAGTGGAATTGAATCATTGCATCTCCGACAGGTTCACTGCCACATTCGAAGGTTGTCAAACGACGTGGATAGAGGCTGTGGTCTCGTTCATAGCCTTCTAATAAATACGAGCGAGTAATGTGGGGTCGGGCAGGATCTACACGGGGCCGAACGACCCATGTAATGGCGAAATTGGTCAACGGCATGATGATTCCAAGAATCGTCAAAAAACCAATTGAGAGATACGCACTCGGAACCGATTCGAGGCCGGACATAATTTCACCCATGTGCAAAGCATACGCTCCGCAATCTTTCCGACTTGTGAGACCCACATAAGTATTCCCAAATCAAAGAGTGGGAAACGAATCATTTGAGATAAAGAAAACAAGGCCACTGCGAGATAAAAGTTCACAACTCAAGAACGAGAGCGGTTAGTGAAACTTCGGTAGACGATAGCCACGAAAAGAATTGCGAAAAGGCCGTAAAATCCATTCGTTAGATGTTTGGCTTGAATTCCAAGCCCGAAGAAGCCAGGAGCGACATCTCCATTGACGGTAAATTCAATGTTGACTCGGTCAACAACCCCAGTTTCAACAGGTTCAGCAGAGAGAGTGAATTTGTAGGTGTCGGCAACTTCTGCCCCAGATGGAGTTCGGATAGTCACTTCGATGCCCACTGTTTGACCAACTTCCACTTCACAGATAAAATCCTCATTCATTTGTTGGCACATGTCCGTTTGGTCAACTTCATCCAAAAGAACGTTCCAACCACGGAAACTTTCTGATTTGAAGATGATAACTTCGGCATCGATGTTTCCAGTATTAGTGAGATTGATAACAAATACCTCCTTGTTCGGATAGGCAACATCGAATTCAGTGTTGCTCATATCTTGGTCGAATTCAAAGTCATAAATAATTTGAACATCGAGTGAAATATCGAAATGACCGGAACGGTTGGCCGCGTTTTTGGTACTCGAAACGACAAATTCAAGGATTCCACCATCTCCAGTTTCCGCACCGGCATTGACGACCAAATCTATTTCAAAATACAATTCAAATGCACGTGCATCATAGCCGCCTGCGCAAAAGCCAAGATCGCACATTTGGTATTCAGCAGCATCCTTTGAAGAACCAATAATCGATTCTCCTGATGCATCAACAAGGAACCTGCTGTTGTTTTGGTCCCAGATGCCGAATCCAACGGGTATTGAAATCTCGCCTTCAACTGGAAGGCCATAGAGTGTAATTTCCCGAGTCGCTACACCTTCGAGGCCCGACACATCAAATACGGCTTTATCGTTACCGTCACCAGTGTTTCGAACCCAGAAACCATAGGTCAGAGACCCTGATGGAGGGAGTGTAGCTGCACCGGAACGTTGGTCAAGGCCACCATCAACAAGGCGAACATCCATGGCAAAAATACGGTCGGAAAGAATCGCTATAAAATCAAACTCTCTCTGATTGTCGGGTACGCCGTCATTATTCTCATCGGTTGAATGTGAAAAATCATCCTTGTTGATAATGAGGACCGTTACTCGGCTGAAGGAAAGTTCTTCTGCGCCATCAATGCTGACTACCATGAACACTTGTGCTGAACTTTGTGGAGCAATTGGAATGCCTTGAGTCGATGAAATAATGTTTCCATTACTGTCCTCACAGTGCACAGCCCAATTTGGTGAAGCCGTTTGGTCGGATTCAATACATCGATAGTTATCCTCTGTATTTCCGGTGTTTTGAATCGTAATTGGGAATTTGACCAGTGAACCTGAACGACCGGTTTGTTCAAGCGCTGTGGCTTCAACTTCGATTCCATGAATGGCTTCAACAGATACGGAAAGCATAACTTCTGCATAGGCAACACCGCCGCCAGCAGGTAAGACTGAGAAGGTAATCTCAATTTGCTCAGTCGCTAAAGCATTTGCTGGAACATTGACGGTCACTTCAACATTCTCGGACTTCTCTGAACCGTGCTTTGAACCAACCGAGACAGTCGAGGTATCGAGTTGCACACTCCATCCCGAAGGAGGGGCGGAAGCCGAGATACGTAGGTTATCCATACCGTTTCCTTGGTTCGTGACGGTAAGTGTAGCAAGACCACTGGAACCAGGCTCAATATCAGAGAGCATTGTGGTAGAAAGAGAAAGACCTGCTCCAAACGATTGTCCGACAATAACTCTCAAATCTTTTGAACATTTGACTGTGTTTCCATCTTTTGCGAGAATCACAATTACCGACTCATCACCGGCAGTGACTGAATCATCAGGTGTCACCTCGATGTCGAATGACTTTGTACCATCGCCGCCATCATACGGTAAAATTCCAGAAGAGGCTCCATCATAGTTGACCCAACCCGAACGACTGCCCGTTTTAGCCATTGTAACTGACCAATCGCTGTTACCAGCATTGGTCAATGTAGCCGTGAGTGAACCTTCTGCTCCAGGGTCGACGGTCATACTCGTCTTTGACAATTCCATAGTGCATTCCTTCAACACTGGTACGGTCAAGTCGAATTCTTCGACATCAGAGGCTTCTTGCGAAACATCATTTGTCACAGTACCTGTGAGTTCCCAGCAATATTTGTTCGCCTGTTGACCGGCTGGGACTTCAACTGAAACGGTAACTGTTTCCGTTTCGTTTTGATCAAGTGTTACTGTTTCTTCATCCAATTCTACGGTAAGGTCATCTGCATTTTGGCAACCACTTCCATCGGCTTCAGCCAATGAAAGGGCAATTGTTTCATTTGTTTGACCTGTGTTTTCAACAATGATATTGTATTCGATGACCGATTCGCCACCCCAATTTTGACTGCGTTGGGATTCTGATTGCATTGAAAGGTCGACGCCGAAAACAGCCGAACCGGAGCCATCTCCCGCAGTCGTTGTGACAATTTTTGTTTCTGTAGCGGGTTGACCGGCGACATCTGGTGGTGTTGGAGTCTCAGTTGCAGTAGCTGTAATGGTCGTATCACAACTCCCTTCAGCATTTTGTGTCAGTGAAACACTCATTGTCGTTTCACCAAATGAACCGGTTTCAACTGCTTCAGAAATAGGTTGGATGTTTGAAGTGTATGCGGTGCATTCTTGCGTCCCTTCTTCACTGGTTGAAAGTTGGAGAGTGATTGTTTCGGGGCCGTTATTGTAGATGCGAACTGTGTATTCGCCGGCTTCACCTGGATTCACTTCAAGCCCGTTTGCTGGACTGGTTTGGATGGTGATACTTGCGTCACGTGCCCCGTCTGCAGCAACACCCGGCGTGAACATTGGTAAAATGGAGAGAAGAAGAAGGCCTACAAGGAGGTAAGCACGTTTCGAAGCGTGCGACTTGTTTGTTTCTCGGGGGTCCATGACCCCCGGTGGCGGCCTTACTATCAAAAGACTGCCCTTGTATGTATCAAGCAAAACAAACTTGGTTATCAACTTCATGCTTCGACGAAAGATGAAACTTGGGTTTGACAATTGACACATTGGGTAAGCGAAGCCGAAGGACACGTTACGAAATCTGCTCGATGGTACCGAGCACCACAGCCTGGGCAACCCAACATCAATCCCGTGATTTCATTACGGCATGACCAACACATTGGCCCTTCTTGTTTTGTTTGTACGGATGGAACTGGAACAATTGGCTGAGGGACTGGGGCAAGCGGTTGAATCGGATGAACAACATTAGGCATTCCAGCCATAGGAAGAGCGTGGTGAAGTTGAGAAGGGCCTTTCTTTTCGCGTTGAGAGAAGAGGACTGCGCCGATGAGGAGCGCTACAAGAAGGACACCGAAAATCACACCTCCAACCGGAAGATTTTGGCCGGAAGTACCAATCGGCTCTCCCTCGGAAGTAACTTTCAATTCGATTGAAGCATTCGTCACCGAGTCTGCACCTTGTAAGCCAAGTGTAAGAATTCCATCACCTGGTCGGTCAGCACGTACTAGAAGACGAATTGACATTGTCTCTCCAGGTTCTAAATTAGCGATATCATTTCCATCGATCGTAGCGGTCCAGTCCTTGGATTCTTCGATAACCAATTTATGTGAAAAAGCAATGTTCCCGGCATTCAAGAGTGTAACTTCTAATTCTTCTTGATTCCCGGTCGTAAAGGAAGTCGTTCGTTCTTGAACCCATGAAGATTCAAGCACAGTCGCAACGAGAAGCCCGACATTTTCGGTGTATTCAACCCCACCGCCATTGAGCTTTAGGGCAAAGGAAGGTTGACTCAACGGTGCTAAAGATGGTGAAATGATAATTGTACAAGATACAGGTTCAATATCACCAGGCCCGATGGGTTCAATCACCGAACATTCACCAAACAAACCGTCATCTAAAGCGAGTGAAGCGATTGGCTCCCATTCCACATTTGCATCGTTTCCAACCAACCAAGTGAAGAGCATAGGAACACCCGTGGGATGAGTGCCTTCTCCAAATGATGTGTCCCAAGAAGTGCCGTCTTCATAGTCAAGACTGACAAAACTGAGTGTTGGTTGCGCAAGGACTTCAACGTTAAATTCCCCGACCCACGTAATTCTTTCAGAATCGCTATCGAGGTGGAATTTAACTTCCCCAGAAGTTCCAGTTCCATCACCTGAAATTCCGAATAACAAGTTTTTCGAAGAGGACCAAGGAAGGTCGAATTGTTCAATGCCAGATGTAACCGTCCAACCTGAGGGCAATTCAAAAGAGGGAGTAAAAGAAAGGTCGACATTACCTCTGTGTTGCAATGAAAATAAAGCACTGAAGTATGAATCAGGGCGAAGCACACCGATATTTGTTTCTAAATTAACATCGACGGCCTTGACCGTGTTGACTTTAATTGGAATATCAAAGACCCAACTTTCTGTGATTTCAGTTTGTGAAATAGCAGTTAAACGAACCATGCGCTCTGCTCCGGCAGCGGTCATCACTTGTGGAGGAGTAAACGACATTCCAATAACTCGATGAGTGTCTTTCGAAATCAGCCCTGTGGACCCTGAACTTGCACCAGGAACGCTCGACAAGGTGTCGAATCCGGCATCCCAGCCAGCAGGTGCTTCAAGGAATAAATCATAACCGATATTGGCATTACCAATATTGAATAAGCGAATATCAATACTGGTCGGCTCCGATGGAGAGACTGGTACAATTTGATAATCATATTCCAAACGTAACTTGGGTAAATCTGGAACTTCGAGATAGAGCATATACGGATAACTCACTCCATTATCGACATCGATTCCGAGTAAATCAATACGATATATTCCTGGCGAGGGGGGAGTTGGGTGAACAAGTGTGACGACAATTTCTGCTGAACCTTGACCAGCGAGAGTGAAATTCGACTCATTTGCTCCGACGTACCATGCCTCAGTTTGACCACTTTCGTCGTTCATCACACTTTGAGTTAAGAGACTGGCATTGGTGGAGACAAGAGCTGTGTTGGTAAGCGTAAGATTCCATGAGGTGATTGACTGGCTCGTGTTCAATAACATCAGAGTTTGGGGCTCTGCAGAAAGTTTGACCCCAGGAGCAGTGACATTCACAAAGACATCATGCCGATTATTATTTTCAAGGATTTCTTCGATTTCATCGTTCGGGTCAATGATGAAGGAGAGGACCGATTGGCCTGCAATTTGTGGCGTCCAGTACCAGATTTGGGTCTTTGACGAACCTGCACCTAAGTCGAAGGTCTTTGTATCGATTTCAACGCCATCCACTTCAAAAGTTACGTCGAAGAAATCTGCTCGGACATTGCCGACATTGAATACTTTAGATGTAACTTGAAGTTGGTCACCGACTTGAGGAATGGTAACCGACATGGAGAACTCACTTTCCATAACCGACGGGTCAGGGCGGAGATCATTCACGCCATGCCCCATGACTGCTATGGCGAATGGTTGCGCCTTACTGCCACCGTGGTAAGCATCCTTGACTTTAACCGTCCAAACACCAAGTTCGGCATTATCAACCAATACAACTTCGACGTTGTTCAAATTATCAGCCGACCCTCCCGTAGTAGAACGCCCATTTGAAAAATCATTGCCAAGATAAATCTCGCCACTTGGGTCGGTGACTTCGATATCGAGGTTGTTGACCAATTGGGTATTGGAGAAAGGTGAACCACGCTCATCCGACCAAACAAGAACGGTTTTGAAACCGGAATTCGCTTGAGAGATGTTGAAACTATAAGTTTTCGAATTACCAGTCATAGATAAAACTGAACGGTCATCGACCCAGATTCCCTGACCGGATGTAGGAGCGAGTGTATTACGCAAATCAAGACGGCCCCATCCTTCATCATCATTTGGAATATCTCGCGTACCGATATCTTGTGCTCCTAAAATCAGTAAGGCTTTGACTAAAGCACCTTGAGGAGATGGTCGGAGTGCAATTTCTTCGAGATACTCACGCACCATGACTGCAGCTCCTGCTGCATTTGGTGCTGCCATTGAAGTCCCTGTGTATTCAAGATAGTAACTATTCGACCAAGTAGAACCACCGGTGTCGGTTGCTTCTTGTGCTCTGCATGAGCGAACATAGCCACCTGGTGCAAGGAGATCCGGCTTGATACGCCCATCATCGGTAGGTCCTCGTGAGGATCCTGACATGATTGAATCTGGAGCCCCCGAATATCGGTTTTGATGGTTGCCAACAGTGATTGTGTTCTTGGCTGTTGAAGGCGCACCAACAGTTCCAGTATCTGGTCCATCATTACCTGCGGCAAAGAGAATGGTTAAGCCGCTATGACCGTTGTAATAGCGGTCGTAATAATTTGCTCGGTCATCGACATCTTCGCTCTCCGAAGTATACTTGCCTTGGTCACTTTCCAAAGAAGATCCCCAAGAGTTGGTATGGGTGAAAGCACCGCCTGAATAAGCGCTGTTGAGGAGATAATTTAGTGAGGGTGATTGGAAATTACCAGTATTGTCATTTTCCATAGCTTGGAAGTAAAGTTCTGCGGAAGGCGCAACCCCTGAATATCCTCCTTGGGTACCATCGCCAAGAACTGTGCAAGCGACATGGGTTCCGTGACCTGAATGTTTGTCGGCTGTTGAACCATCGCCAATGACATCGTTATTCGAAACAACTCGATTCCCAAAATCTCCATGGTCAGCATCGAGACCTGAATCCGCAACGGCTACAATTTGCCCAGAACCATCCAAATCTCCACTCGGAAAATAACTGGTCATCTGAGACGTTTTCATGTGGGTACGAGCCTGACTGTTGTCAGAGGAAAAAATCGGATCAAAGCGGAATGTTCGCAACGAAGGTTGGGCGACAATACCAATCAAGTCCTCGGTTGAGAGAATCCCTTGGAAGCGTCCGGAATCCCACTCGTGAGATTCTGAAAAAGCAAGAGGGATTATTTCAGCCACCTTCTGAACTAATTCGGAACCAATGGCATCGGTAAACTGAATTGAATCCATTGGACCTTCATCGTTTCTCCAACCCTCAATCCGCATCGAAGTTCCTTGAAGTGCTTCTTCACCACCTTCAAGCATCAAAACATCCAGTACGGGGCCATCGATGAGTAAAGCAAGCGGCACAGGGTGTTGGGCCATGATTCCATCAATTGAGGAAAGACTCGTCAAAGCAAACGGAGTACCTTGAACGAGTAGCCCGGATGGGGAAATAAATTCTCGAACTGCGAGACCTGGAATGTCGTCAAGAGCGGTTCGTACATCCATCATCAACATTTCATTGGAAATTAAAACGAGACTCAAATCAAAACGAGGTAACATCCATTCTTCTGGAACAGGGCGGTCCAGTTGAAACCCATTGAGGTCAAATGTACCGATGCGACTTGTAGCAATGACTTCACGTTGTTCAGTAGATTGTGAATATTGACTGTAACCAACGGCATCGGAATAGACGCCATCGATAAGGTCAAACTGAACCCATTCAATACCGCCTTCATTTTCCATTTCGGATGAATCCACCCCTACGGGGTGGAGCAAAGGGGAGGTGCTTTGCAAGAGAAAAAGAGTGATGAGAGCGAATGGCCCAAGCATCGAACGTCTTGGTTGCACGAGGCACCCTCTTATCGCCCTGTTTTATCGCTATGGGTAATCTGGGTCCTAAACATTGAATTCAGGAAATCGGCCAAGTGCTACGTTCTGCTTTGTCATTGAAGCGTTCACTGCTCCAAATTCCAACTGAATGTGCCCATGTATCTGACTGCCGATTTCCGTTGTGATCGGTGTAGTCTAAATCGACGACAATCACGTATTCATCCCATACGGTATAACCAATGATGAGCATCTCCAGTTTATCACCTGCCAGTGAAGAATGTGATTCGATTCTATCAACTTCGATGGACATCAAACCGAGGACCTCCCCATCGAGAGATTGGAATTCGACTTGAACAGAAACATCAGTTATGTCACGACTACCAACGTTGTGGATTTCAGACATCATCAAATGCCCACCGCGTTGAAGATATTGAGTTTCCACATTCACAGCATCCCGTGGTAAAGCCCAATACCAACCGCTGACTATGACGCCTATGAGAAGGAGGAATACAATTCCCGCTAATGCAACACGGCTTGGACTGACTTCTCTACGGATTGTATCTATTGCCTTGGAAACCCTTTGCATATCTTCAAAGGTTTCAATTCCATCTTCATCCAATGTATAACCAAGTGATTCTATTTTTTGAAGTCGGGCCACATCAAGCAAACCTACCGATTCGATATCATCTTCATGGACCAACATGTCTCCATGCTCGTTGACTGCTATTCGATGTTCATCCGACATACAATCACCATACCAAGGCCAAACCACTGGCAATAACGGTCGTAATCGGTTCAACGATTAACACGTGTCGGGTTTCAACGCTGTCCCCTGTGAGAGAACCGATGAGAGAAAGGTCAGTGACCATACCGTTGACACCAATCGAAGAAGCGGTCGGCAATGGTCCAGTGAATTGAGCATCAAGTAAAACTGCACGGCCGTTGAAAGAGTGGCCCTCAAGGAAACCAGTGGTGTAGCTTGGTTCAACCGTGGCTTCTGCACTTGCGACAATTCGACCATTGGTGATATCATCCAAAACGATAACTGGATACTGGAACGGGCCCATGTAGATTTGAATCGTAGCAGATTTGAGATTTTGACCAATCACTTCAACCCGGTCAATGGTTACACCAGGGGTGGAAGGTAAGTCGGTTTGTTTGAGGTAAAGGCGACTTACACCTTGACCTGAAGATGCGATACGCATACCCCAATCATCCGTCGTTTCCAGGACGAAAGTCGAAGGAAGGTCTTCGGCCAGCATGAGAATATCACCTTTGAAATCAACCGAGCGCCCTGATGCTTCAAGATACAAATCCATATCATCTGTGTTCGAACGGTAATCTAATTCCATCATGCCTTGGAAGGAGATATCTGCCCGGATATCAAAAACATTATTCGGTTGAGCAGCAAGATGCATTTCACCAGGCAAATCTCGCATGAAGGCTGTAGCAGGCCACCAGAAACCATCGACGTAACGCATTTGTTGGATCATCAAAGATTGTGCTGAATGACCATCGATTTGATATTGAGGTGGAACGGTGACATCGATAAGGAAAATGTCCCCAATTGTTGTTGAGAAGTCTGTTGACTGAGGAACACCGACAATTAACGCTTCAACGCGACTAAGTGCGCGCTTGTCGATGAAAATTGCATGTGCGGAATCAAGACGAGTGCCTAAATCATAGTACATATCAATGGAAACACGAGGTACTGTGAGATTATCCTGAGTTGAGAATACTGCATTTGCTTCGACGTTGTTCGGACCACTGGTATCAAGACCAGCAATTACAAATTCCATATCTCTGCCTTCTAATCCGTTGATAATGACGCTCATTTGTTGGCGCTTCGGTGTCCATTGCTCGAGGAACAAGTCCAATTCATACACTGGGATTTCATCAACCATGCGGAAGTCATATTCCAAGATAATTCGACCAGAAGGCATACTTGGTAGCCAAGAACGAAGATGCCAAGAACGACGGACTTCAAAAGTGATACCTTCGTCTTCCCAGATACTAAGATTCACTCCTTCGAGCTCAGAGTCCAACACAATACCATCCTCTAAGGCGAGGAGTAGAGGTGCGATATTCGAGATATTTGCTGCTTCAGCAGCCTCGAGAACTGCATCATATTCTGCAGGAGTGATTTTGTAATCGGCAAGAGCATTGGAGACGACTTCTCGACTTGAGAGTGTGAACGTTGGCATTCTTGAGAGGTTGAAGGAAAGAACTGTTGCTTCGAACACTTCCATCCCGATTCCATGAGACCATTCAGGTTGTTCAGACACTTTTGTTCCCTTTTGGACGTCTATTGTAACATTGAATAATTCTTCGGTCACTAAATCGAGACCTAAGGACATGTTCTCTGCAGTTGTTTCAAGTCCGCCTAAATCAACAACGGTTGAATACACAAAATCATTCACCAGGGAGCCGAAATTGACTAAATCACCAAGGAAAAATGATAGCGCTTGAACACCATCACCTTCATCGAATGTTGGTAACTCTAGTCCTGTGGAATCAACACCGCTGGGAAAGGCGATTGTGATATTCGCTGGCAACGGGTCGATGGCAATTCGCCCATTCATGCCTTTGAATCCATCTTCATATTCTGTCTCATCTTCAAGTAAAATATTCATCGGTGAAGACTCTGCTCGAATTAATTCTATTCTTGAATTACCTTCGGGACCGCTTGCCCCGGGGTCAAGAGGAGAGAGGCGACGAATACTTGTCACGTCTGAAATAGCGGTACTCAGACTTGCTTCTCCAGTTGTTTCATCGACCCAGAACCGGAAATGGTCACCATCCATTGTGAGTGGCTGAGTGGCGTTTGTCAGTTGAACTTCAATCGATTCCATAGGCGTTGAAGCAACATACCCGACGGTGTCACCAAGAATGAGTTGGAAGGATGAAGGTAGGCCACGGAGGCGTATTGCATTGCGTTGTCCATCACCGTTGCCTCCATAGGTAATAGTGCCAATCGGAGCGGATGCTGCATAGGTCAAACCCTCCGCTGTCTGGGTGACATTGAAGGTACTTGGACGATTCGAAAGCGTTGCTGATTGCTGATTTGCATTTTCTAAATCTCCATCATCATGCAAGATATGCCCAATCAATAACGGGCCTCCATTTGCACCACGAAGTTCCATTTGTCGAATGTCGTTGATTGGATCGTACGTGTGAGCAACACTTGAGATGCCGCCAATACGAGCACTCATGGCGACCGGAACAAGTGGAGATTGTGGACCAATACGTCCATTGACAACATCGATATTCGTGTCTTCAGACAACAAGATATGATCTATTTCTGGCAACCATGGTTGGTTGCTGCTTGAAATCGCAATAGAAACCGTACCGATTTCCATCGGTTCACGCGTTGAGGTAGGTAAACTAAGTCGGACTTGATTGTAACAATTCAACCGGATTTCTCCACCAGAGGCACCTGCAGTTCCGACAATTGATTCTGGAAGGCCGTTGACCACATCGCCAATATCGAGAATGACCTCAATGATAGTCAGCAGAGCGTTATCGAAAACTTGTGCGATACCGTTGAGGTTTGGATTATCGTAATTCACGCGACTTAAGCCACTTTCCGGAATTTCAAAACTCCCTTCGACGATGATGACTTTCGGTACATTGGCTATATTCAAAACAATCGAGGAACTATCAGAAGCATAGCCGCCACGCATGAATGTTGATTTGTATTCCAACAAATCAATCGATTCTGTCGCCACAATTGCGACCAGAGTACTTGGTGGAGATGCTGGGTTGATTGGGAGCGTTGGGTCATTGACATTGTTGGTGTCATCTCCAGTGAAGTTTTTGATGGCGATAATCATCGAAAGCCGAGTAGGTATCTCTCCAGGCAAATCAGTTCCGCCTGGCTCTTCTCCAATCATGGTGAACACGGCTGCAATCTCATCTGGGTGAAGTGTTCCTGATGGTAATCCACGTATCCAAGTCCGGGAATCAGTTGTATTGCCGAAAGGTGAATCGCCTTCTGTAGTATTGGAACGATCTTCAAAGTAATGTAAGAACATATCCGCACCGTAGTCGGAATAAATCTCAACTGTGTCAAAGGTGTTCTGCCCGAGGTTGTCGTTTCGCAAGGTGATGTCAATTTCTTTAGGTAACCGTGTATCACCAGCTTCAGGGTGGAAACCCGCATCGATATACGCGGTTTCGATCACTTTGACGGAGGCTCCGCCATCAATCCCTTCAAATCGGATGAAACCTACACCGAGACCAAAGCCACATTTGTGCTCATCACTTTTGGCGAGATGGTCCGCTACAGGGTCATAATAGCCTGTTCCATCATCGCAATCTGATTGACGGTTTGTACTGTCTGCATCGGGGTTTGAAGCCCGAATTGCATAAGGTGCAGAAATCGAAGTAAGACTCAACGATGAGGAATTGATTGTGCCAGTTGTAATAGAATTTAGAAAACCTAAGACATTGGTGATGACTGCATTCACGCTGAAAGTCATTTTCTGAAGACCAACACCGAGGGTAAAATCAGAAGGAGGTTGGGTAAAACGTGTGTCGATGACAACCGCATATGATTCGGAATCTTCAACCGTGACATCAAAAGCCAATCCTTTCATCAAACTTACCTCGAGATGAGAGAGGTTGTTCCATAATAAATCGTCTTGGTTTAATGCCGTAACTTCCCATGTAAAGGTTGGGCGAATCCATAACTCCTCTACGCATGGAACTGTCAATGGAGGCACGCCACAGTCTCCCAATTCAATTCCAAAACCTTCACCTTGAGTGGCAAGACCTTCAATCGTTAACCCAACCGAGAGATCATCAACAGAGTCGCCATCGATATCGATACGATTCTTGAACAAGATAGGATTTGTATCAAATATCTCTCCGGTAAAGGTCCCATAAACCCATGCTTCATGGGAAGGACCGTTGTTTCTTGAAGTGAAATTAACATACACTGCATAGGTGTTGATTCCAATCGCTAATGGGTCTGACAAACCCAACGATTCAACTGAAAACAAAGTCTCGAACAAATTGTAAGGCCAATCATCTGGTTGAGTCGAAGCGTCCATGAGGAATTCATACGGTCGAGGATGATCGGCAACAAAAGGAGAAGCATCTCTCAATTCCAAACTGTCGAGATAACTGCTTGCTTGAGACAACGGGTCAGTTGAATCAACTGGTCGTTGAGCAAGGTCAACCGCGTTGAGGGCGTCAACAGCACCTTCTACTGCAACGATAGCTTCGCCATTATCCGTACGTGTTGACAATATTTCGTCCAGTTCATCGAGGACACCGAAATCATTACGGGAAACTGAAAGGTCTGCACTGACAGGTTGCGCCAATGAAATGAACATCAATAATATCATGGCTACTGCCATTCTACGAGGGTCCGAACTTTGTGGCAAACCAACACGAATAAGACGCGGTTGGCTCTCTACCATACAACTAGCATGAATCCCCACTATGAGAACCCATCCCTTTCTTGTGTGGTAAAAACCGATTTTTATAATCCGCCCTACGGGCGGGGATTTCAAGCGGTTACGGTTACATCCAGAGAACATGAAGGGCAGGCAACAACAACTGCATTTGCTCCTCCTGGAATTCGAATAGTGAATACAGTGGAGCATCCTTGACACGTCACCTGCTTCGAAACAGACTCTGGATGAGTGGCTGGTTGGGTCAATTCAGGCACTGACTTTGAAGTCGTCATACCTTCAGGGAGTGCAACTCCTCCACTCTTGACAATCGTCTTAATTGGAGCAGTTGGGTGAAGTTCGTTAACACCCTCCGGAGTTGGCGTTACAGGTGAAGGCGAAGACGAAGACGTCGGTGTTTCATCATTAAACAGCGCCATGGCATCTGCAGCTGCTGCTTGGCTGCCTTGTGAAATTGCTTGTTGGGTGAAAACCGGTGGTGCAAAACTGCTTGTCGGAGATACCTGTTCGGTTGACTGCGTACCGTAGATTGCAGCCATTTCAGCAGCCTTTTGTTCTTCGACTTTTGATGAAGTTGACTGCACTTCACTGACATCGAGTCCTGCAAGAACAATCGCTGAGGAAAACAACGGGATTTTGCGAGTACTTGCAATCGTTGCCATGTGGGCTTCGGCTTCAATTTCGTTTAATCCCCTTCCGATGAGTAATTCTTTCGCTATCCCAGTTTGCCAACGTCGGTGGCCAAGAAGTGCAACACCCATAGTGAGCGTTCCAATGAACAAAACAACTAACAGAATTCCTGCAATATTACCCTTAGCAGGGAGTGATTGGATACTGAGTGTGAAGGCATAGCTGTCAGAGTTATTGGACTGGTCAAAGACTGTCAATACAATGTCATAACTGCCTGAACTTTTGAACTGTAAATCCGTTGATGAACCCGTTTGGTCAGCATCATCACGAGTATTACCATTACCGTCTGAATCCACCTTTGGGTTCAAGTCCCAGTGATAGCGCAAGGACGTGGACGGGTCATACGAGTCCGAGGCCAGTGCAGTACAGGTGATGGCTTCATTCACAAGTCCACCTGAAGGAAAGAGATTGAGCGTCGACTGGTCCAAGATTGGAAGACTGGTATCAGTGACCACCAGTGTGGTTGAAAGAGTGTTTGAATTACCAGAGGCGTCACTTACTGTTAAGGAGACAATATGCGACCCAATATCGGTCCATGAAAAGGAAACTGATGTATTTTGGCCATATGGATTACCATCTAAGTTCCATGCACATGTGCTTACCGTATGGTCGTCGGAACTTCCTTCACAATTAAGGAGAATTGATTCTTCAGAAACGAGTTTCCACCCACCGCTTATGGGTTGGCCATTACCTCCAATCCGGGCGATTGGGTTGACCACGTCGATGACAGAAATAACCGAAGTTGTAGAAGCGGATGAGCCCGTAGGAGAACTCACTGTTAACGTGACTGTTCGGTCACCTGGGGTGCTCCAAAGTGCCAGCGCTTCCCAGCCTGTTGCGTCCTCATCATTGGATGAATCTCCGTCATTATCAGCATCAACTGCTGAATCAAAATCCCATGAAGCAGAAGCGATTTGACCAAGGCGATTTGGAGTTGAAGAGGCATCTAAAGTAATCGTACTACCAAGTACAGTACTGCTGTTTCCATTGTCCGTGATGACTGGATTTAATTGAGGCGCGAGTTCAATACGAACCGTCATTCGAACTGCACTGGTACCATCAGCCCCACCCACAGGAGTATCGGTATTATCGGCAATCACAATCAGTTCTTCTCCATCCAGTTCATTTGGAACAATCCAAGAAAAAGATGCAGAGCCTTCGACCGATTGTAACGATGCTCCAGTTATGAAAAGAGAACCAACTCCGCCTGAAGTATAGAGATCGTTCATGCCTCGTGTTTGCAGATAAACATCTCCATTTCCTTCCATTGACCATGCTGAAACCACAACACTGGTACCCGCATCAAGGCGTAAATCATCATCCGAAAGAAGAGTTTGAGATGTATCGCTCTCAAGAGCAATCAAATTGTGGAAGGGAGTCCAATACGATTCAATAATTGGAGT
>JAPKCL010000186.1 GCA_028822955.1 Candidatus Poseidoniaceae archaeon | reverse complement strand
CTCAAACCAGTCGAGTTTGGACGGAAGTCTTCTTCGGTTTCACCGAGGCATTGATGCCCCAAAGAACCTCAACGGTTTGCCAGACAGCACGGTCGATTTCGATGCCCAAATGGTTGTGCTTATCGGATGTGGGCTGAGCAAGAGCATGTACCACTACCCCCTCTTTGTCTTCAGGAACGGCGTCAATATTGGTGAGACCTGTTCGCATATGTTCGGCTACATCAGCAACTGATCTGATACTGGAATCTTCACACATCGAAGCCACACGTTGTTCTAACCAAGGTGGGAAAGAACCTGAATCAAGCGCATCTATTTTGCTTTCATCAGCGGCCTTGCCCTCTGATGTAACCATTTGAACATCTAATCCATGGTCGTGGAGCATACGAGCGATGAATGAGGATACAATATCGTTTCCAAGAACGTAATGAGGGCCTTTACTGTGGCTTTGGTTACGATGAATATGCGTTTCATATCCACCGACATCAAGACGAGTGGAATGCGTCACAACGTCCCGTTTACGAACCACACCCATCACCTGCATTGAAGGGAAAAAGGGGCGGTCAAATAGCCCGTGACACCACTGAATACCAACCACAGAGGAGGGGTCTCTTCCATCGAGGGCGTATTTGTCATTGAGTACTTGACCAATGTACAGTGAATGCTCCAGAGACTCTGTCCATAACGGCACGGCCTTACCCCATGTCATTCGTAAATTGTTGTGTAATTCCCCATGGCGTAACAAAGAATGTTGGCAGAGATTCCACAACTCAACAGGTGATTCTGCGTATTCCATTTGGTGATCTTTCAAACGAACGACTCGAGGGTCGTCAGATGTCTCTCGCCATGATTGCAAAGCCCATTCCGGTAAGTTCGACGAACTGTAAGGGTCGCTCGATGCGTAGATGTGATGCCAAGGATGTTCGCGAAAAACCAGTAATTCATCGAGATACTTTTCTGCTGATTTTGTACCAAGTGCAGCGGCTTGCCTGGCAACCATCATTGGTGAGAGAAAACCGTAGTGAAAGGCAGCGGAGAGACGTGAAACGCCGGTTGGGTCAGCAGCGTTATTCCGACGACGCGCATAACCACTGAGCCCTTTCTCAAAGAAACGGTGCCACCTGTCCAGGGCTGTTTTTTCCCCACCTCGTTCATGCCACACTGGATGAACAGATGGATCAATAGAACATGTTCGCAGCAAAGCAAATCGGTCGTTGAGGGACTTTACCTGTTCAACCACATTGACTGGCTCGAAAGGCAGAGGGCCTGTGTACGGTTGGGGAGTGGCGTTACATACTGGCCATGACGCTTGTAGCCTTTGCTTTCTCAGTCGCTTTGTGGCATCGCGAAACTTGAACGGCCGGTCGACTGATTTGCCGAACAGAGGCATTGGTATCACGCAGTGACAATCAACGTCAAGCACAGGGCAAGTCGCTGAAGCTGCGATTGTCTCAACCCAGGTGGTCCATGGAGGGAGAGGAAAAAGGTCGGTGATGATGCAACTTGCTGACTGACTGAATGCCTTCATGACCGACGGGCGATGGCCTTCTCGTGCCACATGTAATGCATACCGAAGTCCGGCTTTTCTGCACCCTTCATCCATATCGACAGCCGCATCGAGCAGCATGTTGTGATGGCGGATGGATGCATGGGGATAGCGTTCATCGATGCCGTGATAGATGAGCAAGGGCAAATCGTGTTCGGCCGCTATATGCCGTCCAACTTCGATTGCAGGATTCTCATGAAGACGGAAGGAGGATTTCAACCATACAACAACTGGTCCAGAACCTTGAGGTGAAGAAAGGCTGTTACGAAGCCGAGTTCGTTCACTCAAATGGCTCGGTAACGGCTCCAGCATATACCAAGGATTGTCGTCTCGGATATATACCGCTGTTTGTGCACAGTAAAATTTCTCCTTATGAAAAATACGGAGAAAAGAGAGAAGTAAATTCTGGAACAAGAACCAACAGATGAATAACAAACGAATCTAAAGGGATAGATCTGTCAATTTCTTCTTTTTCTGCTCCCATGAATCTCATAGACGAGACTTGAACGCTTTCGTACATCGGGCTTACCTTTGGCTGAATAGGACTTACTCACGCCTTCTTTGCGAGATACCTTCTCATCGACAATTGGAGCAGGGTAATCCTTTCCAATTTCACAGTTGTACAACTCTTGCTGTTCTTGAGTCAT
>JAPKCL010000071.1 GCA_028822955.1 Candidatus Poseidoniaceae archaeon | reverse complement strand
CCTATGAGGTGTATTCACTAACAGAAGGGCCCCACAATTGATTTATTCTAATTAATTCAATTCCTCTCTAAACACAAGGGTCCCCCTCGTAGCCGTATACGTGTACAACCGTACCGTTGTGAATGCGGACGAGTACAACCGGGGCCCTTGTACGGGAGGCAGCGAGTGCACCAATTCTTCGATTGAACGTTTTTCAGTTTGAATTAAAGAGAGTATTTCTTGAACACACCTATTTGAATGAATAATAAAAAACTAAGAATTAGGTGAATCTAATGTACGACCGGTTATTGGGTTCAAGTGTAAACGAAAAATTGCGCATTGTTTGTATTCGGACTGCAATTTTTGGTTTTCTCGTCCACTTATTGCTTTGTCTTCTCTATCAGTTAGAATGGATTGGTTTGAGTGAAAAGACCAGTGGATTATTTGATTCATATCTCGATTCATTGTACACGCCTTTTTCCATCTTCTTGGCCTATGAAGTGTATGAATTAATTCGCACAATCCCTAAATCATTTACCAATTCAATTGGGAAACAATTTGAAATTATTACTTTACTTGTTGTTCGAGATATTCTCAAGAGGTTATCAGATATCGATGCATCAGTATCTTCATCAGTTGATAATAGTATCACAACCTTAGCAATAGAATGTATTGCCTTTGTCGTACTTTTTTGCACAGCTCTCTTCTTTAACAATGCTCAACGAGAAATCAGTTTGAATACCAGCGAAAACGAAGATTTAGATAATTTTATTGCGCAGAAAAAACAACTTGCAATCTTACTACTCGGGGTGTATATTCTGGTTGCAATCTACTCTCTGTCGACTTGGTCATATTCTTTATTCCAGGGAGATGGAAGTACAAATCGCATGATTTTCTTCTTAGACTTCTTCACAGTACTCATCATGGCAGATATCCTAATACTTCTGGTCTCATATCAGTATATCACAGATTTTTCCCATTTGGCAAGAAATACTGGTTTCATATTATCGACTGTAATCTTGCGTGTTGCAATTGCAAGTCCGGGAACATCAGGAGCAATCCTCTTCATTCTCGCCGGGTGCCTAGGTTCTTCAGTTCTGTTATCGGGAATTTTATTCAACAAAAAAGAATTTAGAAGTTTTCTTGAGTCCGAATAATCGAGAGAGGGCTTTAGCAAAGTAATGCCCGATCCAAAGTAAGCAGTGAATCTTTTCTGTGCATCATTGTGCAATAGGTTGATACGGTCGACCATAGTGACAAAACCATAGACAAGAGTGATTTGAAATGGACAAAATAATCTCATCTTTACTCGTTCTTTTGTTTTCTGTAAGTAGTCTTTCAGGTTGTATGGGAGCTGAAATGGAAGCAGTGGATGATGAAATTGCAATTTGCACTGAAGGTAATATTCCCGAATGGTACATCGGTTGTTCACTACCAAGTTTTGACTTGATTGACCAAAATGGAACACATTGGAATGAATCTTCAGCCAATGAAAGTGGACGTTGGGTCGCCTACTTTTCAGCATCTTGGTGCACCCACTGCAAGCCAACAATCGATGCACTTGACGAATCGATGATGCCGAATCATTTACTCGTCATGAACAAACATAAAGCGGACGATGGCTCGAATATGACTGAATGGCATGCCATGATTGAAGGAGATTTGAATCGCTCGATTGATCGTCCATTTTTACACGCCCCATCGTTGTCAGAGAATTTGTCAGTAACTTCAATTCCACACGTATTACTTATCGAGAACAATACCATACTTTCCGCCCGGATTGGATTATGGGACAGCGCCCACGAAATGAGCATGTGGTTCAACGCCACTATTCCTGAATCGGGATATACACAAGCCATGAACACTGACATGGATGGTATGGGCGACATGGAATGATGGACACTCGTCCACAGAACATTTTGCGCATGAACTCCTTGTTCAATCAAAACCGCAATGGCGGCGACCAGTCTCCACTGTTTCGGGCATGGTCTAAGAGATGCCAATAGACCGTAGTGACGTCTGTATTTTGAGAAATTAAGGCGGGTTCTAAGGATGCTTCAGTGAACGGTGGAGGAATGTGCCTCCAACCCCTTTTGGCAATTAAGGAGAGTGGGAATAGTGAGAGTGCTGGACCGTTCATTGGCAAGCTCCAGTGGGTCTTCCATGGCCGAGAAACGATACTGTTCTGCTTCAATGCAATGGCAATATCATCCCAAGAATTCCCCTTGCCGGCTTTACGTTTGACAAGCCATGAAGGATTGATTGAGGTGTCAACGAGATAGCCTTGTTCAGCCAATATCGGCGCCATCCAAGGGGCAATATAGCCACCAGGTGCACGAAACCAAGGTCTGAATGAATCTTTGGAATGCTTGGATATTACTTCGGTAGCTTTCCCCAAATCTGCAATAAAGCCTTCGACATCTTTCGGCCAAGCAGACCACGATTTGTGGCTCCATCCGTGGCATCCAACGGTAATGCGTGATGGATACTTTTCTAAAAGTTCTGAAAACCATTGTTCAAATTGATGACATAAAAACAAATCACCAATCACAAAGACAGTGACAGGATGAGTATTGGATTCAAGCCATGCGGAAAAGCCGCGCATTCCCTGGACAAATTTTTCGGAGAGCGTTTCTTGCAATCCAGAAACTGTTACGGAGTCATAGTTGTGTTTACTACGCGTTGGATGACCGTAAAAACTGGGAATATGTCGAACATCGTCGAAGTCAACAGTTAACCACGTGGCGTTCAAGCCACTTCACCTCGAGGTAAATCGAGGATATGCAATCGATGTGGAACCGTACGATGGCCAATTTCAATTCCGATAAACTGCTCAATCGTTTCTCCATTCCATTCTTCGCAAATACGCTTTGCAGTGGCTAATCCGGCTTCATTATGAGGGTGGACAGTAATCTCAATACGAACGAAATCATCATTGGCAATTGTTTTGTTTTCTAACCATTGAAGTACAGTTCGAGTTGCTTCAAGTGCGATGCCTTGGCGTTGATAGGAAGAACGAACCCAGTATCCCAAATTGTATGAAGATTGCAACAGTTGTAACTCATCGCCAAACCCAATCAATCCTATGAAGGCGCCTTTTTCTTCAGAACGAATCCACCAAAAATGCAACCGATCTACCTCTGCTTGATTTTCAACGTCAAACAACATATCGCTGAGTTGGCCTTGAACATTAGTCGTAGCATCAAGCCATGGTAGAGCAGTTTGTGCCGCCGCAGGGTCTTCATGATACGCTTCTAAAAGCAAAGGAAGAATTGCTTTACTGACCGGAACAAGCCGCATATCAGGGCGAAACTCAAGTTCAGGAGTCATGGTCAATCCTCTATGATAATTGGTCTACTGCCGCCGCCACATGTTCATTGTTGGGATAGACATACTTCGCCATAGCAAGTGTCCACTGCAAGTGTTCTTCACGATTCAAGGCACGCATTGCTGAACCTATGTGGAGCATCATATCGAAATTATGTTCAAGGTGTGGACCCAATGCATCCAAGGTTTCTGCAGCCTTTGCCAATTGACCCACTTTGATGGATTCAAGAATTGCCACAACTTCACGATAGACTTGATGTGCATCCCACGGTTCTTGGGCAGGCCATGGCCATATTCGAGTGTCCGTTTGAGGGGTAGGTTGGGTCGATTGTTCAGAATCTTCAACGACCTGTGCCACATCTGCACTTGTTGGGATTTCGGGAGTTATGGCCGTAGTTGCCGGTTCAAAACTCTCTGGAAGAGCAGGAGTCGGTGATGGAAGATTGCGTTCAGCCACCACTGGCAATTCAGGAGTGGTTGGGGTCGAATTCAAGTTTGGCACATCGGGGGTGAAGGGGACAACTGGAGTCTGAGGTACTGCAGCTTCCTGCGCAGATACAGCCGTCGATGGTAACTGTTGCTTCGCTTGAGTTAAATTCGTAAAATCCGGAATATCAGGCGTCGCCGTCTTTTGCCCTGGTACAGGCCCGACAGTCCCCATTAAATCATCGTCCTTTTCAGTTTTAACCGATGGAGAATACAATTTTCCAATTCCAAGAGGTACCGGCTCCATTGGTATTCCAAGTGGGTCTTCATCTCCCATGTCAAACACGACAGGGTTTGCTGGAGCATCGGACACATCTAATTCCACTTCGTCTGGAGCTTCGAATTCAACAGTTTGGGAAAGGGTTGGACTGCTGCCGCTAATGAATTGAAAGCCATCCTCTTCTTCTTGTTTTGCTTCCTCATATTGGTCGACTTCTACTGAAACATCTTCCAGCGAAATAACTGCCTCCACTGAAATCTCCTCTTCTTCAAGTTCGAGTTCCCCCATCAGGGTATTCAACAAGTCAGAACCGGATGTAGAAGGTGTTGCCATAGGTTGGTCACGCGCCGCCAAATTCATTGAATAGTAGCACTGAGCGCAACTTTCAACAGCGTCTGCGTTGACGAATTTACAGTAAGGGCACACATTCCCCTCTTCTGCATTTCCATCTTTACGACGCCGAAACATACTGCCCACCACTCCGTCGTCCAATATTTTGGGTTTAATACATGGGGTTTCTCGACCCGCCAATGCTTCATTGTTGAGGGCATACGCTGATGGGGTACGCCGTTTTGGATTGGGCATGGAGGAGCGAGGAAAAGTGCGTCGGATGAACAGCAGTGCTGCTGAAAAGAAGATTGACCGAGAACTTGCGGAAGAAATGCCTCTCAAGTGGCAACGAGGACAAGACCATTTTTCTCGTTTCACTAAACTTATCCGGCGAGAACTCGATGATGAAACAGCAATGGTCGAAGAACGCTGGAAAAAATGGAGCAAACAACGCTTGTTAGCAGCAGGATTGACTTTATTTGACCTCACAGGCCGAACCCAAGGCCGTTTTTTTGGCGAACCCATCGTTGTCTTTGAAAACAAAGCAGGGTCTCGATTACCGATTCATCGTTTTGGCCATGGCGATATTGTTTTGATATCTCGTGCACGGCCTTGGGGTGAAAAAGTCGTAGAAGGCATTGTCCTGGATAGAGGCCCTACACGGGTTCGTGTTGTTGTCGCAGAGAAACCAAATGATCTGAAGAAAGGAACTTGGCGCCTTGACAGGGGTGCAAATCGTGTTGCACACGACCGAATGCATGAGGCATTGTCCACCTTCCATTCGACTGAAGGTGACAGTGGGACTGTGTTACGCGATGTCTTACTCGGTGCCTTACACGACATGTCTGCCTCCGCTCAACGGCCACCTGAAATTCGTGGACAGAAGCGGCACGGCCCTCTTGGCATTGGCAAAATGGAATTGAATCCATCACAACAAGAAGCTATTGAGACCGCCATTACCCAACGGCTGACTTTGATTCAAGGTCCACCAGGCACAGGTAAAACCCACACTGCGATTCGCCTACTGACTGCATTTGTTCGTATGGGGCGCGGTCCGATACTGGCAACTGCAGAATCCAATGTGGCCGTTGATAACTTGCTCGAAGGATTATTAGAAATGAACATTAAAGCCGTTCGAATTGGCCGTCCAGTCAAAGTTCGAGAACATCTGCGAGAGGCGACGCTTGATGCCCAAATCGAGAAACATCCAATGCAAGAAGAATTGCGATTCATTCGAGAACAGAACGATGAATTGCGCCGTAATCTCTCAGGACTAAAAGGTAAAGAAAAAGGCTTGGCGCATCGAGATGTCAATCGTAATTTCAAAGAAATCCGACAAATCGAAGGCAACATGATTTCTGCCGTTCTCGATGACGCCGAAGTCATCTGTGCAACGACGATTGGTGTAGGGCACAATCTACTCCGAGACCGACAATTTCCAGTTGTCTTGATGGACGAGGCGACCCAAGCAAGTGAACCAAGTGCGTTAGTCCCCATTACACGGGGTTGTCGTCAATTGGTATTGGTGGGCGACCACAAACAACTCCCCCCAACCGTCATCAGTAAAGTCGCAGAAGATGGAGGTCTTGGCCGTTCATTGTTTGAGCGACTCATCGAATGTGGACTTGATGCACATATGTTGACCACTCAGTATCGTATGCACCCAACGATTCGGGAATATCCAAGTGCACGATTTTACGATGGCCGTTTGGAAGATGGTTGCAGTTCGAGTGACAGGCCACCCGCTGCCGGATTCTTATGGCCTGATTGGGATCATCCGGTCGCTTTTGTTCCCGTCGATGGCTCTGAAATTGTTGATGATGAAAGCAGCAGTAAATCCAACCTCGACGAGGCTGCAAAAGTACTCTCCATCGTCAATGACTTGCTCAGTGCCGGAGACCTCAAACCATCCGATATAGGTGTCATTACTCCGTACAATGGCCAAGTTCGTCTGTTGATTGATTTATTTGACCAAGCGGGTGGGCGTGAAGAAAATGGTCCATATGCAGGCCTTGAGATCAAGAGTGTCGATGGCTATCAAGGACGTGAGAAAGAAATCATTGTATTCTCTGCGGTTCGCGCCAACGATGCTGGGGAAATTGGGTTCTTGAAGGACAAACGCCGTCTCAATGTCGCCCTTACCCGGGCAAAACGTGGGCTGATCGTTCTTGGTAATCTGAAAACCCTTCGACACGATGGCACATGGCGTGCTTGGCTGGATTGGGCAGAGGAGCGAAACCTCTTCGCTTGGCATATTACTCACGCCTAAAGGGTTCAGCCAACACTTGACAAAGGGCAGACTCTACCGAACACTATGGCAGACAGTGCAGTCAGCATCCACCAAGGAAGCGGAACGCTTGCTCAGGCTGTTCTTTCTTCCGCACCCGAAGGGATGCTCATTGCTCCAGTTTGGAAACGGGTTGCAGCATTCATGCTCGATGTTGTTCTTTTGACCTTGGTTTTGCATTTTATGACTGGGCAGAGACTTTTGATCACTCTGCCCAATTTTGGATTGTTGACTGAAGGATTGCAATACAGTGCAGGATTCGTAGTATCATGGACTGTATTTTTCATTGCTCATTACCTTTATTTCAAATATACAGGGCGAGCCTTTGGTCGTTCTTTTGCTCAACGTGGTTTCCGAATCGCTATAGTTCACGACAATGGAACTCTGCTTGAATCTCATCATTGGGGCCCTCGAGCATTTGGTAAACTCTTCTATCTTCTACCGATCCTTGGTGTGTTGTGGTTTGGGCTTCGGGATGTTGTCCGTGGACGTTCGAAAGAAGGGGAGTACAGAACCTCATTAGATATCAAGAACCATACCGTTGCTGCCGTCGATTGGTCACTCCCGTCCGAGACTCGTCTGCGGCTACGTTGAAGCTGCTACTGACGGCATTGAAGTGAAGTAGGGTTTTGTAGAGAAACCTCTACGGTGAACAACATGAGCGACGACCACACCGTTCGGGCGGCATCTCTTGAAGCCAAATTATCGACTGTTCAGATGGACATTGATGATGATGACGAAGATGTAGTTCTCGTCTCCATCGATATGACAAATGAGGCCGCAATTCCTCTCGGTGGACTCGAAGTTCATATCATTACCAGCGATGGTAAGAAAGTTGAATCAGATTCGGGAATCTCTTCACTTGGACCTGGATTAACTCGAAACTTTTCGTTTGAATTCCCTCTAGAAAAAGGCACATGGTCGTTTATGGTCACCGGTGCAGGACAATCACTTTCATTGGGTCCTTTTGAAGCAGATTTTACCTATGAAGCGGAACAAGGTCGAGCCTTTGGTAACGCAATTGGCTCGAGTCTATTCAGTGGTGCTTTTGATTCTGATCTCGATTCCTTTGGAAAGGTTTCTGAACGAGAAATCATCGACCCTTCGTCCGTTGTTTTGACTTCATACAGCGGAGAGAATGCATCTGGTGGTTCGACTAAAATTTCACTTGGCGACTCCAAGACAGAGGTTGCAGAAAGTAAAGACGCACCTCGAATCCCTCCATGGCAACAAAAGAAGATCTCCGACCTTGCTCCTGTTGAAACTTCAGCACCGTCGAGCGACCTTCTTCTCCATGCTGCGAAAACAAGTTCTACTGATGAGATGTTACTTGCAGCAGCACCCGAAAAAGTTGAACCAATCCCTGTTGAGCCAGTCACGGCAGCAACACCACCTACGTCAGCAACACCACCACCTCTTCCATCGGGTCCACCCCCTACTCCTGTTGAATCACCAAGCACCCCGCCGCCCGTTAGCACGCCACCTACTGGTTCTCCATCCGGTCCACCATCCGGTCCTCCATCTGGTCCACCATCCGGTCCTCCATCTGGTCCACCATCCGGTCCTCCATCCGGTCCTCCATCCGGTCCTCCATCCGGTCCACCATCCGGTCCTCCATCCGGTCCACCATCCGGTCCTCCATCCGGTCCTCCATCCGGTCCTCCTTCTCGACCTGAAAACTTGTGAAGTGAGTGCATGAGCGACGGATTCGTAATGA
>JAPKCL010000185.1 GCA_028822955.1 Candidatus Poseidoniaceae archaeon | reverse complement strand
GAGGAAGAAGAAAATGGACACGAACAGACGCAACTCAATCTTGGAACCAAGAGTAACTTCAATTTTTATTCTTGGTTTTCACTTGTAACAGTCCAAAAGGACGTAACAGTCGAACAATGTGCCGGTGTAACTCGGGTAGGATGTCAAACATAATCAATGCCATCAAAAACATCGCACCTAACGATACTACTCTTGCTGCATAGGCATGGCCAAATTCAAACACCGACATGCCAAGGTATGACCAATTGACGTAAGTCATATGCATCCAAATTAATCCCGCATTACGGAAGAGATTCAAGATGTGAATCACCGGTATGGTGAGTATAAGTGCACGGCAACGACGTTTCCAATCGATATCGAGAACTGCTATGGCTCCGATGAAGATCACCATTGATTGAAGAGCAGTACAGGCCAAAACAAAATTTATTCCGATGGAAGTTCCATCGCTGAGGAGGAGTTCAGTTTGGAATGGATATTCCCCGACAAAGTCTCCCATGAACCAACGATTACCTTCCCATGCACTCCATGCTATTTCTCCATCAATGGTATTGACGGTCGTTTCTCCAAGGACAACATCCGCATTTCCAGAAAAACGCAGGAAGAAAGCAGCTTGGCTGGCTACAAACCAAATCGCCAGAACATTGAGCCATGGAACATGGGCGATGAGTAGGTAGGGGCCGCCAGCATAGGCAACCGCACCTCGAGCCCAAATCAATGAACTTGATGTCTTTTCATCACCTACACGTTGTTCCCAGAAAGCCATTCCAACAGCCATAGGTAATGCTGCAATCGAAAATACAGTCAGTACAGGGTCATCATGTGCAAGATATTTGGAAGCATCATTGAAGAACGTCAAACCGACCAATATCCAGCCAAATTGCGCCAATCGAATTTCGCCTTTCTTTCGACGATGCCATGATACTGCAAGTGACAGTAAGCCGATAGCACCGATAAGCGAGGCCACCTCCGAACTGAACAGCATGGTCCATTCCACATGATGATTCCATTTCAACACTCGTGTTCTTTCGACCAAAATCACTTCACCTTCGACCGTTTGGCAAGACCATGCGAGGGTGCGTTGTTCAGTATACTCCCGCGCCATTACCAGATTCATCTCCGCAACATGGAGGCATCGCTTTTCTTGATCGAGACGGTGTTCTCAATATCGGAAGTCCGGAATACATCAATACTCCACAGGAATTTGTGCAACTTCCCGATGCATCAAAAGCAGTAGGTATGCTTCGCCGTGCTGGTTACCGTATCTGTGTGGTGACCAATCAATCGCCAATTCTTCGTGGACTATGGGATGAACATCAATTGCATGAGATTCATAATCATATGCGTAAAGTATTCCTTGAACAGGATGCTGATGCTCATTTCGACATGATTCTGGCTTGTCCACACCGGCATCGAGACCGTTGCATGTGTAGAAAACCAAAACCTGGAATGTTACGGTTTGGTGAACGGGTTCTTCGAAATGATTTTTCCTGTGATGAAGGGGAATCGATTAGTGAATTAAATTCCCTTGACGGTCAAGTTGATTGGTGGGGTCAAAAGCCGAGTTCTTCCAATCCTTTCGATTGCATGGTTGGCGACCGTGGAAGTGATATGGGAGCAGGTTGGGCACAAGGCCTACGATTATTCCAAGTTCATGACGCATCTGGTATTTTTCCAGTCGTTGAAAGAATTCTCGATTCCAAGAACAAAGGTGATGACTTCCATCCGGTGAGATGATGACATGGGATGGCTCGGTTTAGACGATACTGACAGCCTCACCGAAGGTTGTACTACCTACTCGTTTCATCTGTTGCTCGAAAGTTTACCTCGTTCTGTAACCGTTCTTTCACCTCGTTTGGTCCGCTTATGGCCATTTGCTCAGCATCGGACACGAGGCAATGCTGCAGTAGCAGTCGAGTTACTTGTTGAGGATGAGGCTGAACTTCTTCATCATCTTGAAAACTTTTGGTTGAACCATTTACTCCCTATCAAAGGTAAGATTTCTCCGTCCGAACATGACGATCGAGTGCAATATCCTGCTGACCCTGGCATGGTATGGTTTTCATCAAAACAACCCACCGAAGAATTCTATACCCTTGCAGTACAATCTGAAGTCGATTTGATTCAAGTTCCTATTGCAGACCGTTCTTGGGGTGGCCAGGGTCGTATTGGTGCATCGCTTTTGCCTCCAAGCAATGGCTGCAGTTGCACCAATA
>JAPKCL010000184.1 GCA_028822955.1 Candidatus Poseidoniaceae archaeon | reverse complement strand
CCCATTCTTCATCCACCCATATGTTTCCTTGTTGTTTGTATCGTCGTTCAAGACTTCGCACATGGTCGCTGCATACTTGGTGACCAAGTCCACGAGAACCTGAATGAATCATAGCGACTATTTGGCCTTCATACAACCCCCACTTTTCGGCAGTTGTAGCATCGACCGTTTTTCCAACCGTTTGTAATTCCAAAAAGTGATTCCCACTTCCGAGTGTACCGAGCGCACGCAGCCCGCGTTCTTTGGCCCGTAGTGAGATTTCCGCATTAATTGTGTTCAATTGACCACCGGATTCGAGGTGTTTCAAATCTTCATCGTAGCCATAGCCGAGTTCAATCGCAGCAGGTGCACCGCCTTGGATGATGTTTTCGAGGTCACTCATTGTAATCTCGAGTCCACCTTTGCCAGAGGCTCCCGCAGGTATTCTTCCTGCTAAACGTCCTGCGAGTTTTTTCAGGTTTGGTATATCTTTTTCAGTTGCATCGAGCGCCAACATTCGAACGCCACAATTGATGTCAAAACCAACACCTCCGGGAGATATTGCGCCACCTAAGTCACCTTGTTCAGTATCTGTTGCAATGACCCCACCGATCGGAAGGCCATAGCCAAAATGCCAATCCGCCATGCCCCATGCTTCACCAACAATTCCTGGAAGGCTGGCTGCATTGATGAGTTGTTCTGGACCTCTGTCATCTGCGTGCTTCAAGAGATGGGCCTCATCTGTGACGAGACGCGCGTCGACTTTCATTCGGCCATGGGCTTTGATGCGCATGGTGCCATCACCTTCCGTGGTGAGATAATCGCGCCAATCATCAGCCATAGTTGCGGGTCGAGTATTTCCCCTTTGAGGATTGTTCTTCGTTTCAGCATTAAAATACCCATAGGTTTCAAAGTGTATCGCATGGTCGGCGACATGTTCCTTTGGGGAGATGAGTCATATGGGATTACCACCGATTGATTTGACAGTCTTCAAAAACGAAGGTTTTGTACGAAACCAATGTCGAATCACAGACCTTTGGTTTTGGACCACTGACCCGTCACGTGATACCTGCGGTGACACGACTGAGGATGAGTACACATTCATCGGAGCACCCCTTATCGAAGGTTACCCAATGCGAGGTAAAGCATTGAAAGACGCTATGCGAGAATCCTTTCTGAATTTCTTTGAAAGCGTCGAACATACACGCGTTGAACCTTATCCAGTTTTGGCAAGATGGAGAGATGATATCCATTTGACCATTGCTTCAATTGCCGACTTCCAACCTCATGTGACTTCGGGTGAAGTTGAACCTCCAGCAAATCCTTTGACGATTTCACAACCTTGTATTCGTCTGACTGATGTCGACGCAGTTGGCCGTTCCGGTCGGCATCTGACGACTTTTGAGATGATGGCGCATCACGTTTTCAATCGACCAAAAGAAGGAAAAACCTACTACTGGATGGAAGAATGTGTTCAATATTGTCACGATTTGTTGACCAAGACGTTTAACATCGCTTCCAAGGAAATCACCTACGTAGAGAATCCATGGTGCGGTGGCGGGAATGCTGGTGCTGCTGTTGAAGTCATTGTCGGTGGCCTTGAATTAGCAACATTGGTGTTCATGAATCTTGAAGAACATCCAGAAGGTGATATCGAACTGAAAGGTGATTTCTACCGTGAAATGGATATGCAAATTATTGACACAGGCTATGGTCTAGAACGTTTTTGCTGGGCGGCAGCAGGTACTCCAACTATCTATGAGGCAATTTACCCCGAAACAGTTTCTTGGCTCAAAGAGATGGCAGGATTTTCTTCTATCACTTCTCAATGGCCCGAACTTGACTTGGATGCATTGCTCGGTGAAATGAGTCGCCTCAATGGGATTATGAACATTGAACCCGGTGTTGATGCAGAAGAACTTCGTACAACTTTCTTGCGTCGTTTGACCGAACGCGGTATTACCGTGACCTCGGAACAATTCTCCGCAGTTACAGAACCCCTTTCGAAAATATATGCAATTCCCGACCACCTTCATGCCTTGAGCAACATGCTTGGTGATGGCTTAGTTCCTTCCAATGCAAAAGCCGGTTATCTTGCCCGAATGCTTGCTCGACGAACCTTGCGATTACGAGATGATCTAGGCCTCAACATTTCACTTTCGGAACTTGCAGAACATCACATTTCCATCAATCTTGGCGGCCAGGCGATGAAACAAACCCACGATGGTCTTCTTGGAATACTTCAACTCGAAGAGGAACGGTA
>JAPKCL010000070.1 GCA_028822955.1 Candidatus Poseidoniaceae archaeon | reverse complement strand
GTGGTGTAACAGATATTCTGACCAATCATAATCGAAGGATACATACTCTTGAAATCCAATACTGCAATCCAAGGGTGAAGTCCTGCATCGACCTCGTGAACATAACCGCCTGTGATTTGCCCTTCTTTGGCTTCTGCAGAGCCTGTTAATGGAACGGCGACATTTTCAGCATCTGCGAGACGTATGACTAAGGAATCAATAAGTTGGCTCGTACTTCCAATTGCCGCGGAATCGAACGAGACTTTGGCAACTGCTGCAACTGCTTCTTTACGTCGAATCACTTGTAGAGCGTTCAAAATGTCAAGAGGTAATGCTGCATCACGAATACAATATTCCATGACTTCATCTGGACGGTTTGCCCATTCCATGTCCATTTTCGATGCATCTACATCCATTTTGTGTTTCTCTTCATCGTCAGGAAATAACAAGTTACTGATGAAGGAAAGAGTTTCACGTTGAGGTTTCAGAGCCGTTCGAGCTTGCCACCAAGCATCAACAACACTTCGGCCTGCAAGGTTCCAAGCACGAGAGGATTGGCGACGTGGAAAGAGTCCTGAACGACTGCGCTTAGACTCTGATTCGCTCTGTTCAACCCTTCCCCATCCAAACAATTGGGCACGTTTTCTCCATTCCTTCGACTTTGCTTGAAACTGCATACGGTCATTTAATCGTGGTAAATCAAAATTATCAATATTGTATCCAGTAATGATGTCAGGATCCATACTACGAACTACTAATGTTAAATTTTCCATAATACTCACTTCATCACCCCTAAATGAGTACTCTTGCCGCGTTCCGGTCCCCATATCTTCGACCCAAGCAGCAGCACACAGGATAGTTTCGTGCTCAATACTGGTTTCTAAGTCAAACGAAAAGACCCGGAATGGAACTGGGAACGGATGACAATCCTTGAGTTGGGTGACATCACAGGCAACCGTGACATCGACTGCATACCGCCCCGAACCACCTGCTTGAATGACTGCATGGGTTCGTTCGAGGTTTTCATCAGGTTCATTTCGTCGGTCCACTACAGACCCTTGAACTGAAATATGCATTCCGAGATCATAATCGAGAAATAATCGATTGAGAAAAGGAATATCACCAGAATAAATTTGCCATGACTGCTTTGCAATTGTTTTCCGCAAATTGGGAACCAGGTAGGGTTGTCGTGCTGTGACCGACCAGATTGGTCTTTGACCAAGGTCGGTAAGTTTCATGACCGGTCCTGTAACTTCGACGACATCATTCATATTCTCGATGGTTTTGATTCGGTCGAGAATGAAATCACTAATTTCCATATCTTCACGCCAAGCACTCAATGGAGTTATCTCGAACGTGGGTCGAAGTCCCGATACCAAGAGGCATACAGATTCGCCATCTCTACTACGGCCAAAAATCTCTAACACCGTTTTCTCTGAAGTGCCTTTCTCTGTATTGGCTTCAACCGAATGATAGCGGCCATTGACGACTCCAATGTCTCCTTTGTACGTCATCAATCTACCTCAAGAGGAAGGACGGCGACACACTCTAAGGGTCTTGCCTTCGGTTGCATGTGAAGAAATAAATGCCAACACTCGAAAAACACGCCTGTTCTCCATGTTTTACGAGAGGAATGATTGAAAGCCCGAGCCCCTTGGGTGAAATGCTAAGGCAAGGTGCTCATGATGTCAGAACAAATTGATTGGGACAGCCTTACATTTTCACTTACCCCAACGGATACGATGTACCTCACTGAAACAAGTTCTACAGAACCTTGGATGCCGGGCACACTACGACCCTACGGGCCAATCGAAATGTCTCCAGCCTCGGGAGTCATGAATTATGGACAAGGATTGTTTGAAGGAATGAAAGCATTTCGAACTTCCAAAAACCGAATTGTGTTCTTTCGCCCAGAAGAAAATGCTCGCCGAATGCAACGTGGAGCAGACCGCTTGAAAATGCCACCTGTTCCTGAATCTATTTTTATTGACGCTGTTGAGCAATGCGTTCAAGCCAATCTCCGATGGGTACCTCCTACTGGAAAAGGTGCCATGTATGTCCGGCCATTACTCATGGGCTCCGGGCCGATTTTGGGTGTTGCTCCTGCGCCATCGTACACTTTTTTGGTGTATGTCACGCCTGTAGGCCCCTACTTCAAGGGCGGCGTATCAGCGATTGACTTGCTCATCTCCGAAGAATACCACCGTGCTGCACCTGGCGGCTCGGGTGGCGTGAAAGCAATAGGGAACTATGCTCCTGGAATGATGCCAAGTCGTAAAGCAAAGGATGCTGGGTTTGCAGAAGTGATCTATCTTGATGCTGAAACACACACCAATGTCGAGGAAGTTGGAGCTGCAAACTTCTTTTGCGTCAAAGACAATATCCTCTACACTCCTGAACTCACGGGGACTATTCTCCCAGGAATCACTCGACAATCAATTATGGAATTAGCACGGCATAACGGCTATGAAGTCATCGAAACCAAGGTTTCTGCCGAGTTTGCCATGGCTGCTGATGAAGCGTTTTGTTGCGGCACTGCAGCGGTAATCTCACCGATTGGTTCGATTACTAAAGGCGAGACGAAGGCAACCTATGGAGACCAAAAACCTGGTCCAATCACTGAGCAATTATACAATCACCTGGTCGGTATTCAAAATGAAACTGAAGATGATATCTTCGGATGGTTGCACGAAGTCCCACAATGAATCAACGCTTCTTGAAACCTGAACGTTTCTTGAAACTTGGTCGGGGAGCGGTAGGATCTTTTGTTTGTGTTTTTCTTTGAGAGCGAGCCCTTCGATCGCCTGCTTGAGGACCTTTGGCAATACGTTCATTCGATGCATCCTTTTGTTCACGCTGCATTTGACGCCATTGCGCACCGATGAGTTGGAGGAGTTCTTCTTTTGAGTTGGCGCCGACCGATTGTTTTGAACCAGCACGGGATACCCACATTCGTCCTTCTTTGAGATGAGGTCGTGATGGATGGGAGACGCCTTCTTCGCGCTTTATTTTCTTCAAACCGAGTTTACGTGATGCTAAAAAGAGACCTTCAATTTCTGGTTTGATGACTGAAGAATCTTTCGGAACTCTCCGACCGCTTCTACGAGAAGAGCGGGTATCAAAATATCCCGGCCAAACACAAATACGGTCAGGATTGTGGTCCATCTAAATTCACCATTTGCACCGAAGGGCGGGAATGACTTGAACCCTGCGGAACGACTTCAGTCAAGGAGAATGCCGTTGATAACGCCATCCTTGCCAGGTCGAGAGGTAATTTGAACTCGACCTTGGTCGGTTTCGATAACTGCGCCTTTCACCAGAATGTTTCGTCGAACGTAGTTCGGGTCTGATTCATTTTCGATGACATTGTGAATGGTTCCGAGAGTTGTGGTTCCCTTCTTTGGATTGTTAATTGAGACTCGGTTTTCGGACATAACACGAACGAGGGTGTTTCCGCCAGTTCGGCGGTAAATCTTACGCTTTGATTCTCCAACGAGAGCCATTTGCTTCTCAGAAGAGATTTCCGTAGAACGCTTGCTACGAGCCTGTACTTTGCGTCCGCCACTAGGTTTACGTCGAGAGATACCATGCCATTGAGCCATAATTATGCCACCTTGCAGTCAAAGCCACCAACAGGGCATATAAGAAAGCAACCCTAATCGCATTGTGTTTCAATAAACGATAAGATAGTGCCATCTTGCGATTCAAGTGTCGCATAAACTCGGTCATTTGGATATAATTGGCCAACGCCTGCTGGCGTTCCTGTGAACAGATAGTCACCTGCTGAGACTGGAGCCCATGTGAGCAGTTCTTCGATTTGTACGGCTGGTGAAAGCGTCATCTCAGAGAGGGAAGCTGATTGGACCAAGACGTCATTCACCCAAAGATTCAGGCAAAGACTTTGTTTTCCATCATTCAAAGATTCAAAAGAGCGTTTCCAATCAACAAAGCCTCCAACATAAGCACTGCCGCGGAAACACTTTCCTTTCGTCCACGGTAATTGCTCCATTCGTAGTTCACCTTGTGTTAAACGGTCTGTAAGATCGAGCCCAACAGCGACGGCTTCGGGTTGTGCATGTTCATTCAAACGTACAACACATTCGATTTCATGGTGAACTTCGCCAGGATGTGAAGAGACCGAAATGGGCCCAGTCCGTTGAAGGCAATTATTCGGCTTGACAAAGAAAATCGGTGTTTCCGGCTGTTGGTTGCCTAATTCAGCAGCATGTTTGGCGAAGGTTCGGATAGTGCACCAGAGGGCCATATCCAAACCAAGCGTTTCCCCTTCATCAAGCACGAGGTTTAGCCAAGCGTCAAAAAGAGAAGTCGCCTGTGATGTTCATGACCCGTGATTGGAGTATGAAAAAGCGACGACCTGTTCGTCGAAAGAAAGTCGCTCCTCTTCTCGCAACTCTTGAAGAAGCACTTAGCATCGACCTTCAAGTTGATGGTTCGTTTCTTGAAATGGCTGAATACGGACCATGGACAATGGTTTTGGTGAATAAAATAGCCAAAGCAATCGAAGTGAAGAATGAAGAGAATGAACGTTTCGTATTTCTCACCCTTCGGGGATTCCTCGAACACGATGATGCTGCTAAATGGGTTGAAGTTGATCATGGCGCCATTCCTTTTTTGATGAAGGGTGCAGATTGCATGGTGGCTGGAGTTCACGCTGCAGATGCAAGTATCAAAGTTGGCGACCTTGTGTGGATTCGAGATATGAAACATAAACGCCCACTCGCTATAGGGTGGTCAACAATGAACGCCAATGACCTCACGAACATGTCGAAAGGAAAGGGTATCAAAACTCTCCATTGGGTTGGCGATGAACTTTGGGACATGGAACCATAATCGAGGGTTTTTCACCTTACACATAAATACAACATCGGAGTGGTGTGTTTATGCGTATCCACACGATGATGGTTCTGCTTGTCGTAACCATCATGCTCATGCCCTTAGCGGCTCAGGGAAGTGAAGCCGTTGCAGGTCAAGATGTGTCACCCTCTGAGGACGATGTCCCGTTTTCAATTTCCAAACGCACATCTCCTTCCGTCGATGGAGAATCATGGTCTCTCACGGTTGTAATGGACGATGATGTTTATGAAAACGGAACCAGTTTCGAGATCACAACACAAGTGTGCACGAATAACGGTGTATGCGACCCTCCGTCCTTAATGGAGGCATCAATCGATAACAAAATCCACTCGATTTCAGTAACGCCACCTTCGGATCACACCTATGTAAACTGGAGAGTGAAAGCAATTTACAGCGACGATTCCTACACGAATTACCCAAACGGTGACTGGTACAAAACTTGGTCTTCCTGCTATTTCCAACAAGATACTGGATGGGACGGCATTGATTACAAGGATGGAGCATGTGATATCGGCTCTGATGAGGCAATGCCAGGCTTTGGCTTTGCTTTAGCAACGACCAGTCTTGTGATGGCAACCGTGCTCATTCGCCGTGATTGAGATATTCAACCATACGTTCGACAAATCTACGTTGTTCAATACCCCATTCTACCATGATGACTTTACAGGACGTTCTGGTCTTGGTCAATTTGCCTTGAGTAAATCCTGCTTGTTGCAAATCACTTGTTACAAGAGGTAAATTCTTTCCTTTGAATGTCATCAAACAACCATTGTCTTCGATGGATGCTTTACCGAAAGGAAAGGTCATCGAAGTTTCTTTTTTATTGAGTGAAGTAACTACATTTCCGGCTTTTAGAAAGCGCCGCAATGCAGAGAAAAGGGCTGCCCCATCTCCTTCTGAAGACGAACCTCCATAGGCAGAGAGGAAATCTAACTCCGTCGAGTTCTGTTCCATCAAATGGTCAAGGTCGCGGCTTTTTCGAGGAAGTTCGCTCATGCTGTTCATGTTCTGTAGCCTGCTCTTGTTTTTGGAGATGCCGCACCCTTGGTTGAAAAGATGAACGAAATGAGAAGTAATCAAGGCATTTATCCATGAGGTTGAAAAGCGCAAGCAAAAGCGAGGAATATGGAACATGAAACAAATTACCCTGACAACAGATGGATGATTCTAGGCGTAATGAGTCTCAGCCTGGTCATTGTGATGTTGAACAACGTCACATTGAATGTTGCTCTCCCTGAACTTTCCAAGGATCTCAAAGCGAATAACAGTCAATTGCAATGGATTATGGATTCCTATGCACTTGTGTTTGGAGGTACTTTGTTACTCATGGGCGCGCTTGGGGATCGGTTTGGGCGAAAAGGCGCACTACAGATTGGTTTAGTCATTGTCGCCTGTGCTTCAGTATGGACGGCCTTGTATGCTCAAACTTCCAATCAAGTTATTTTTGCACGTGCCGTAATGGGTTTAGGTGCGGCACTTGTGATGCCTTCTACACTGTCGGTAGTGTTGGTCGTATTCCCACCTGATGAACGTGGAAAAGCGATTGGTATTTGGGCTGCAATGGCAGGAATTGGAGCACCCATTGGTTTACTTGTTGGCGGATGGGCTGTCGAAAATTATGATTGGCAAATGGTCTTCTTGATTAATGCCCCTGTAATCGTTCTAGCTCTAATTTTGGGCGCCATACTCGTACCTCGTTCCAAGGATGCAACTGAAAAACCACTCGATTGGATGGGAGCATTGCTTTCCGTCATTGCCCTGGGCTCCTTACTTTACGGCATCATTGAAGGACCAAGTCTTGGATGGAGTAATCTCAATGTCCTCACCGCTTTCGTAGTCTTTTTCATTACTGGGGTGGCATTTGTTCAATGGCAATTGAAGGCTGAACACCCATTATTACCAATGGAATTTTTCTCTCAACGGCAGTACAGCATCGGTTTGATGGCTATTGCGTTGGCCATGTTTGTGATGTTCTCGTTTATGTTCATGCAGATGCTGCACTTCCAATTGGTTCGAGGTCTTTCGCCTTTGGAAGCTGCAATCCGGTTCTTCCCCTTACCGCTTGGCCTAATGCCGGCTGCAGCGAACAGTGACAAATTTGTAGCCAAATTTGGACGCAGAAAAGTCATCACGTTCGGTCTTTGTCTCGTTGCGGCAGGTATGATGTTGTTTGCGTTGGTAGACAGAAGCACAGCATATGCACAAATCGCAGTGACGTTTGCCCTGCTTGGGCTCGGAATGGGGCTTACTATGGCTCCATCAACAACTGCGATTATGGAGGCAATTCCGCACAATAAAGCCGGTGTTGGAAGTGCAACGAATGATGCAAGCCGTGAAATTGGCGGTGCATTAGGAATCGCAATAGGTGGCAGTATTCTCAACCAAATCTATCAGTCATCATTAGTGATTCCTGAATCGCTCGTGTCCTACAAAGACATTCTGATGAATTCATTCCCTTCAGCAATGCGTATCGGAGCTGAGAACGGAGCAGATGGAGCATTGCTCATCGCTTCAGCACAAGATGCGTTCGTCGAAGGCATGGTAGGTTCATGCTACATCACAGCCGCCGTAGCCATCCTTGCAGCGATCATCGTTTGGACAATGATGCCTGATGAACAGCCTCAAGAGACTTCATCTGAGGAGTGAATTCACTCATCACGGCGAGATGAAACAAATGCAGCACCCGCAAGAGCGACTGTTGCCATACCGGCGAGGAATCCTGGAACGGATTCTTCGTCAGCATCCATGTCGTTATCTGGGGCTGGAACTACAACAACTCCACCGTCACCTACGATGACCTTGCCGAACATTCCTGATGCCAAATGAGGTTCACAGGCGTAATAGAAGGACGTGCTGTCAACATCGAAGGTATGACGGAAATCAACCGTTGAAGATGCGGCACCTGAGGTGATACCATCGACTGCATAGGTAGTAGATTTATCGCCATCAACCTCTCGAACATTGTGGGCCATTGACTGGTCTTCCCATTGCCAGCAAACTGTTTGTCCGACTGTAACGGTCACTTCTGATGGGCTGAATTTGAGTCCACTTGGAGCAATACCAACGGTCACGTCACAATCTGGCAATACAGGTTCAACAACATCTGTTGGAGGCATTAAAACAGCATCGATGACGTGAACTACGCCGTTGCTGGCTGTAACATCTGCAAGTGTAACGGTCGCGCCGTTAACGGTAACTGTTCCGTTGGAAACAGTGAATGTGAGGTTATCTCCATTCACCGCTGCTGCAACCAGTCCATCGGTCACATCAGCAGCGTTCACTTGACCTGAAACTACGTGGAACAGCAAAATGTCAGCCAATGTGGCAATTTGTGCTTCGGTAGTAAAGTCATCGAGGTTGATTCCTGCTGCTGCGAAAGCTGCATCGGTTGGAGCGAACACGGTGAAGGGTCCGTCTCCTTGTAGAGTTGCAACGAGGCTGGCCTTGGTGAGTGCTGCGACGAGTGAATCGTGGACACCTGTGGATTGAGCGATAGTTGGAATATCGGACAATACCGGGTCAGCCGGTGGCATGAGGACCTTGTCGATTACGTGAACTACGCCGTTACTTGCGATTTGGTCCGGGGTTGTGACAGTTGCCCCTTCAATGGTGACTGCATCGGCGGTAACGGTGAAACTTGCATCATCCCCGTTAA
>JAPKCL010000069.1 GCA_028822955.1 Candidatus Poseidoniaceae archaeon | reverse complement strand
CTGGTACGCTCGTATGGCTTCATGCCGTGTATGGCATTGAACCCACCAGTGTTCCAGAATTTGATCAATATGAAGTCGATATTCGACAGATTGCTCAGACTGCTATTCATGAGCAAAGTCAACAGTAGCGACATATCATTTCCGTGGAATCCCAAGGGCTCGCCCACCCTTGCTACATTCGGTATCAGTAGGTCTTGGCAAGAATAATTCGGCGGCGAGTCATCTTACCACTCATGTGGCATGGCACTTCTTCTTCGAAATCTTCTGTTGAGTCACCGAGGAAAGTGAGGCTTGTTGCACGCTCAATAGCTTCTGCATGAGCATCTGTTCCATCAAAAGGTATCTGGTAGATTTTCCCATCTTCGATCTCCCCATCCATCACCCATGTTCCATCAACTTCATTGAAAGCCGGTAAAGGTTGGATGACATCATCCATGTGGGCAGAAGACCTCTTTCGCAATTCTTGGGCAATCTCGTCTAAAATTTGTAGACATGCATTCGGTAAGTCATCCATTGCAATTGGTTCTTTACCACCAGTTCTTCGTGCGGCAAAAGCAGTACCTTGGGCAATATCACGTGGCCCAACATCGAGTCGTAGAGGTACGCCTTTGATTTCCCAATCGTAGTACTTCTGACCGGCGTGAATATCACGTGTATCGACCTTCACACGCAATCCATGTTTGCGAAGTGTAACGGCCATCTCTTGTGCGACAGAAACTGTATCAACATCAGAATTCTTTCGAATCATAGGACAAATGACGACCTGGAACGGTGCTACAGCTGGTGGCATAATGAGACCATTTTCGTCACCATGCATACCAACAACAGCCCCGAGTAGACGTTCTGACATTCCATAGGTCGTCTGGTGGCAAAACTGTTGTTTAGCATCGAGGTTCTCGTATGAAAGATCGAATGCTTTGGCCCATTGATCCCGATAATGGTGACATGAAGCAACCTGAAGCGTTCGGCCATTTGGCATCACAGCGTCGATACCGATGGTGTACCAAGCTCCAGGGAATGTATCCCATACAGGACGTTTGGCCTTGATGATTGGAAGACATAAGTCGTGCATGACATTATTGACAATTTCCAAATCTTGTTCGATTTGACGTGTCGCACCATCTTCATCAGCATGGGCTGTGTGTGCTTCAAAGAAGTGAATTTCACGAACTCGGATAAAGGAACGTGTCTGCTTCGTTTCATATCGGAATGTATTGACCATTTGGTAGACTTTGAGTGGAAGGTCTTTGTGCGAACGAATCCAAAGTGGGAACATGGTGTACATTGCTGTTTCAGAAGTAGGTCGTAAAAACATTGGAATGTCCAGTTCATTATCACCAGCGTGTTTTACCCAATAGACTTCTTTTTTGAATCCACCTTCTTCATCTTCATCACGTAGGTCATCAGGGTCTACGCCTTCTTCGCGTGCGCGCTTGAGCCGTGCAACCAACGCATTCTCTTTTTCCAAAAGGTTTTCAGGAATTAAAAGAGGAAAATTAACTTCTTCGTGTTCTGTACGTTCCATTTCTGCATGCGTTAAGGCATCGATGAGTTTCATTGTCTTCCAGCCATAGGGCCTCCAGACATCCATTCCTTTGATTGGATAGCGCTTATCGACTAATTCAGCAGCCTCTACCATGAATGGATACCATTCATTAAAATTTTCAGCCTTTGATGGAATACCGCGTTTGGCCTTACCAGGTCCTTGGCTCATGAACTCATCTCGTCCATCACTCGCACATCAAGATGACGCTTGAAATACACAGAAAGTGAAGTTCTATCAATTTTCTAAGTTTATCTAAAAGTTTTGACTTCTTGTTGAATTCTATTAAACTCCATTTCTCTTCTTTCAACAACAACATCCATCACGCGGTCATAATTATCTTGCGGTGATGCAGGATATGAATCTGGCATATTGATTTGAAATGCTGCATCAGCCCACCATGTTTTGTTTTTGATTTGACTTGCAATATGTTCTTTTGTGCCTTCATCGATTACCGGGTCATGGATTTTTTCATACAAATGTTCCGGAACGACACTTCCAGCAGATTTTTCTATCAATGATGGTTGAGTGGACCGTCTCTCTCTTCTGAATCGAAATGTATCGAATTTCGAATACTTTGTATCTTGCAAAGGTTGTTTTTTACTTCGGCTTATGAACCCAGCCATTGCCGTCAAAAACCATGCCACTTCGAGAATGAGGAAAGCCCATTCCTCTATGGCATAAGCACGTATTGCCAAAATTCCTGAACCTGATGCCATGAGCAACAAGTATGAAGAGGCTTTACTGTGTATAATGCTCTGTGTTTCCAAAAAGAATGCGCAAAGGATGAGAGACATACCAAGAAAGGCCACAATTTCAGAATCTACTGTAAGATCCATGTCAACCACGCTTATTTGCGCATTGTCATAAAGAGGGCAATGCCCAATATGATTACAGCAACAATGTCTGGAATACCATATGCACCGGACTGAACAGGTTCAGACCAACCATATCCTGAATTAATTTTATAAATTTCCATTAAATTAATTTTCGTATAACCATCTGTTGGACACAAATCTCCTGCTTGGCACAAACTTCCGAAGACATACGACCAAACTCCAACAAGATTGAGTAATACAAATCCAAAACCTGCCATTACAATTCTTTGGAATCCCTTGTTCTTCTTGGATTCAATTGGGGGTATTGAAAGTGGAGGGAGTTGCATGCCAGGCATAGGCAATGCAGGTGCAAGGTCGCCGATAACTTCGATCAGCATATCGGTAGGTGGAGCAACTTCAGTTACTTCAGTCGGATGAGCATCTCCCGCAGTTGATACGAAGTCACGTGGTTTCGTAGTAATGACTGGGTCAATTTTAATCCCGTAAATTCTCTCTGCAAGGCTGACCAACATTGGGTCATTTGCTATTTCATCAGGTGAAAAATCGCCTGACAAAAGTCGATTGAGTTTGTCTTGTTCCGATGACATCCTTCGACCTCCGTAATTAAGCGTGTGAAGCCTTCCTTCAAGAAGCCTCCTTATGCTGAATCTTCAGTTAATCAAGCATTTCCTGCCTTTTCAACTTCTGCCCAATCCTTCATGAAGCCTTCGAGTCCACGGTCTGTGAGTGGGTGTTTCATCAACTGGCGGAAAATTTTTGCTGGCATTGTTGCGGTGTGGGCACCTAACTGTATGCACTGAAGTACATGTGTTGGGTGGCGAATCGATGCGGCGAGTACCTTGGTTGTAATCCAGTGATAATTCGACCATGTGTCCATGATTTCAGCAATAAGGGTCATTCCGTCATGTCCTGTGTCATCGATACGCCCAATGAATGGAGAGACATAGGTTGCACCGGCTTTCGCAGCCATCAGTGCTTGTGCAGCGGAGAAGATGAGGGTGACGTTTGTGTCAATACCTGCCTCTGTCAATACCTTTGTTGCAGCCAGACCTTCTGGAGTGCATGGGATTTTGATGATGACATTATCGGGCAATTCTGCTTTGAGTGCAAGTCCTTGCTCGATCATTCCTGCGGTATCCATGGCGGTGACTTCTGCCGAGATTGGACCATCGCAAATGGAGGCGATTTCCGCAACGACTTTCTTAAAATCTCTTCCGCTCTTCTTAATCAGTGAAGGATTTGTTGTTACGCCATCGAGGATTCCCCAGGCGGCAATTTCTCGTATTTCATCTACATCTGCTGTGTCAAGGAAGAACTCCATACTGCAGTGTTGTGGGAGGCACTCTTTCAAGTATTTGCTTCAAACATTGCCTCAATTTTCATAGGTAGTATATTTTGCAGAATTACCTTTTGCCTTTTCAACCGGATATTTCAATCTATTTTTTTCGATTTTAACGTTCATCATGTCAATCGGCTCGATGCCAAGAACTGAACATAAGCGAAGGCAATAGACCATCACATCAGCCAATTCATCACCAATGTCGGTAAGCAATTGAGGGTTTTCTTGAACTTCTTCTTGTGTTGGATTTGACCATTGGATAGTTTCGTTTAATTCACTCGCTTCGATTGAAACAGAAGCCATGAGATTTTTCACACTGTGAAATTGTTCCCAATCACGTTCATTGGTAAATGCGTCAACTTCGCGCATTGTATTCACGAGGGAGTCTTTGTTCGACATGTATCGCACACATCGGTTTCAAATAAAGTACTTTCAGCAGAATTACTTCCGGGAAATTGCTTTCTTTGCAGCCAATGCAATGTAATGTGCAGAAATTTGCATTACTTCGAGCATTTCATCTGCTTGGCCAGATTCACCGAATCGGTCTGGAACGCCGACCATTTCAAGTGGAGCAAAGATATTGGCTACCAGATGCTCTGCAACAGCACTGCCAAGGCCACCGATGACATTGTGGTCTTCTGCGGTAACAAGTGCACCACATCGGGTAGCAATCGTATCAATGAGTTCACCATCGATTGGCTTGAGAGTATGCATATCAACAACGGTTGCATGAATACCTTCTGCTTTCAAAGATTCAGCTGCCTTGAGAGATTCAGATACCAAGACACCACAAGCAACAATCGCTACATCATTTCCTTCTGTCAGAATAATCCCTTTTCCAATTTTAATTTCATCTTCTCGACCATCGTACAGTACTGGAGTCTTGTTACGAGCAGTTCGCATGTAGGATGGAGTTCCGAGTGCAGGAAGTTGCATGGTCAAGACACGTGTGCTTACGTCATCACATGGATGCATAACGACAACATTAGGCAATGTTCGGAAGATCGCTAAATCCTCTATTGACTGGGCAGAGGAACCATCAGTGCCCGTATGGGTGCCACCGTGACTACCACACAGGTGCACTGCAAGATTTGGTCGAGCAATACCATTACGCATTTGCTCAAATGCTCTTTCAGTAAAGATCGCAAAAGTGCTGGCGAATGGGATGTACCCAGAGGCTGCCATTCCTGCTCCAACGAGAAGCATGTTTTGCTCTCCAATTCCGCATGAAATCGTACGGTCAGGGTAGGCTTTTCTAAAGTGAAGTGATTTGGTAGATTTACCAAGGTCTGCTTCAAGAACAACGACCTTTTCGTTTCCAGCCAAATCGAGTAAGGCTTGACCGTAGCCATCCCGTGTTGCTGCCATTCTGGTCATGCTTCCACCTCCCCAAGTTCAATCATTGCTTGGTGGAACTGCTCGTCATTTGGAGCCGCACCGTGGAAAGATGGGTTATTTTCCATGTATGAGATTCCAGCACCTTTGATGGTGTGTGCAATAAGAATCGATGGCCCGTTACAATTTTCAGGTGCTTCCAAGAAATCGAGTCCTTCCATGACTTCAGTCATGTTGTGTCCGTCAATTTCCTTTACATTCCAACCGAAAGCCTTCCATTTTGCAGGGATGTCAAACATTCGCATTTGAACTTCACAGAAATCATCATTTTGGATACGGTTGCGGTCGAGAATAACTTTGAGATTGCCAAGTTCATGATGTGCTGCTGCCATTGCCGCTTCCCACACACTTCCTTCTTGCATTTCTCCGTCTCCAATCATAACGAATGCACGTCGGTCGCTACCATCAAGACGGGCTGCTGTTGCACATCCCATCCCAAACGAAAGACCCATCCCGAGTGAACCCGCTGAAAAGTCAACACCAGGACACCACTTCATATCGACGTGTCCTTGACAAATCCCACCAAGCACGCGGTAGGATTTCAAATCTTCATGGGAGATGAATCCCATTTCTGCGAGAATCGAATACATTCCAGGAGATGCGTGACCCTTCGATAGAATAAATAGGTCACGGTCTCCCCATTTTGGTTCATCCGGTCGGACTCGCATCCGAGTTGCATACAATGCCGCAAGTAAATCAATTTCAGATAGAGAACCACCTGGGTGTCCTGCTTGAGCACGGTGAACCATTTTGACAATTTCAACTCTGCACTTTCGTGCTATTTCTTCTAAATCGGAGATTGACTTGGTCATAGAATCGGCTCGCAAACCTTTGGCTTAGCGGGAGCCCTTTGATGGTTTTCATTCAAACCGGGTGAAAACCAACTCGGAATCCTCACTTCAGATTCGTTAATTTGAAGGCGTTAATGAAATTCCGTGTTATGTTCTGGAGAATTATAACTGCCTCCGAAATCAAGTTTCCACCTTTCGGTAATGCACGGGTTGCAAGCCAAATAAAGACGCCAACGAACCAACCAAAGAAGAGGAGTGAAAAGAAATCATTGAGCGTAGTAACACCAAAGAACAGGTTGAGTTCAAGTTTAGCAACGATCAGAACCGCTATGAATACCCCCATGATTGATTCACCAGCAATGAATCCTGCGCCGATGAGGACTCCTCTATTTTCGACTTTCTTCGCAGCATCCTGAGCCTCTTTGGAAGGTTCACGGTCAAGCTTACCATCAATTCGTAAATACGCCGCATTGATTGCAAAATACGAGATAATACCTCCCAGCATAATTGGTACCGAAAGCAGAAGTGGCAGATAAATACCGATTGCAATGCTCATTACTGGCATTTTTAGCATGATGAGTACCACTGCGATGATAGCTCCCAACATCACCATCTCCAAGTTTAAATCCCCACCGAATGCTCCTTGGACAATTGCTCCAATAAGTTCAGCCTGTGGAGCAAAGAGTGCATTTTCGCACAGGGGGTCTCCTGCACGCGGATTCATTTCGCATGCAGTTTTCGAAATCCGGAAAGCATTGTGCAGCAATTGTAGTGTAGGTCCAATAACAATTGCACCAGTAATGACGCCAATAATTTCAGCTATTTGTTGCTTCCAGGGCGTTGCACCGACCATATGTCCAGTTTTTAGGTCCTGCATGACATCGCCTGCAATGGCTGCCGAAGAGGCTACAATAGCAGCAATTAACAAGGTAGCTAACATCAATTCTTCTGTTGCAAGGCCAAGGAAAAAGTCACCAACGACCCAAACGAGGGCTACGGTAAACAGCAGCGTAGCGATGGTCATTCCGGAAACTGGAGAGTTTGATGAACCAACCACGCCAGCGATGTATCCGGCCACTGCAGCGAAAAAGAAGGAGACAATGCCCAAGAAAAGTGCTCCGGCAAGAGCGAGAATAAGTGAGCCTGTGGCCCACCAATAATACAGGAAAGTGAGACCGACTAATATTGCGCAAACGATCATTACTTTATCGAGCGGTAGGTCGATTTCGGTTCGTAGAAGTTCTTCGTTGGCGTTGTCGGATTTAATCAGTGCTTTTGAGAGTCCAGTAATGATTGTTTTCCGCATAGACCAGAGTGTGTAAACGCCTCCTACAACCATTGCCCCAACACCAACATAACGCACTTGTGACTTCCAAATTAAGTAAAATCCATACGCTAAATCTGGAGAATCAGGCCAACCTCGGATGAGTCCGTACATCGGTACCAATACCCCATATCCGATGACGCCTCCAAGGAAAATGAAGGACGCAATACGAATTCCTACAATGTAGCCAACGGACAACAATGCAATGGAAAGATCCATTCCGGCGTAAAGTCGAGTCCCAATAAATTCCCATGCGGATTCGACATTGTCATGGGTTACTTTGAAACCCTTCACCATGAGTCCATATATTGCTCCAATCCCTAAAGCGTATAGAATTGCTAATGCACCTTCTCCACCTTCTTCTCCAGCCACAAGAACTTCTCTGCATGCTACACCTTCGGGATACGGAAGCGCTTCTTCCACAATGAATAATCGCCGAAGGGCAATGGTAAACATGGTGCCAAGAAGACCACCTAAAAGAGCAATGATGAGTGTATCAAGCCACTGTATGTCATCCCAAATCCCGATGACGAGAAGCGCCGGTACGGTAAATATAATGCCGGCAGCAAGAGATTCACCCGCACTTGCCATAGTTTGAACTGCGTTGTTTTCGAGAATGGAAACATCCTCGAATAATGTTCGTAAAATGATCATTGACATAACCGCAGCAGGAATACTTGCTGAGACTGTAATTCCAACCTTGAGACCTAAGTATGCGTTTGCAGCAGTCATTAAGATTCCTAAAAGAATACCAACGATAAGAACGCGCAGTGTGAGTTCTTTTGGAGACTCACTCGCTGGGATATATGGTTCACCCAAAGCGCTCATACCACCTCCAAATCAAAGCAGTTGTTGAATACATCGCTTCAATGGAAAGGGACACCCACCATCATTATCATAAGTCGAACGGGATACCGGAGAATGCTTGCGTATGCAAGTGGGGGACTTCTCATAAACTCTTGGCACGATTTAAATTCTGATGAAATAATTCACACTTTGGATACTGATTTAAACGGTTTGACTGAAGAAGAAGTTCAGGCACGTCGTTCACTTCACGGGCGAAACAAATTGAAAGAACCTGAAAAGACATCATCCCTTCTTCGATTCTTTTCCCAATACCATGACCCTCTGAATTATTTGTTGATCACTGCAGCCGTCGTCGCCCTACTGATTCATCCTGATCAACCCGGTGATGCAATATTCATTTTTATTGTCCTTACTGCCAATGCGACCTTTGGATTTTGGCAAGAAGGTCAGGCAGAACAGGCAATGGATGCACTTAAGCAGATGTCTATATCTACCT
>JAPKCL010000183.1 GCA_028822955.1 Candidatus Poseidoniaceae archaeon | reverse complement strand
AACATATGGGTGAAGTACCTGTACCCGAAGGTGGGCATTACGGAATGGTTGAATCGGAACTTGGACAATTTAGTTTTTCCTGCCACTATTACAGCACCGCATATTGCAGTTCAAGTACTCGCCACAAAATCAACAACTTCGGAGACGGGGCTTTGTATGATCAACGGAGTCACTCTTCCACAACCGCAACAATCATAGGAACTTCCTTTACCACTTCGAAAGCAATTGATACCTTGAAAATAAGCAGTATCGTTGGGTACATCCCTACTGGAACAAGTATCAGCGTGGACATTTCCAACGATGGAGGTACAACTTGGAGGCACGTCACTGCTGGGCAAACAGTTAATTTCGCTCAAACCAGTACGTCATTCGTATGGCGAGCAAGCCTTAATGGAACTGTGAATAAAGCACCTATCCTCGATGGAGTTGGTATTGAATACATCACATCCTATGTTTCTTCATCGAACATGTATAGCTACCAGTATGTAGGCTCTGGAGTAAAAAATGTCGTTGCTGCTACGATTACATGGGATCAAGTATTACCAGCAAGCACTTCCATCCGCGTCTACTTTGGATACACAACTTCGAGCACATGTACACCGGGTAGTGCTGGAGTTTTGACGTTCACTCAATCGAACCAAACCAAATCTGTGACTGGGACTGGTTACTATCTTTGCATGCGTGTTCAACTCGCAACTTCCAATTCAGGCGTAACACCTTCCATTTCGAACATCTCTATTGCTCAACATTCGAATGCTCCAACCCAACCTGGCATCAACATTGATGGAAAGTCAGGCTGGTCACGTGCATCACAAGATGGTGCCCTGCTTGGACCGTTAACCATTACCCATCAAACGAGTGGAAGCAACAATCTACTCAAACGTTTTAATGATGCTATTCCAGATACAGGTACTGGTTTTAGCAATATTTCTATTGACTTAGTCGCTGCATCCTCAGGAATATTAATTCTGGAATCTTTCGCAGTCACCTACACCATGAATACTGTGAATCTTGATATCAACATTCCAGAAGGTGAAGTTCTCCATGAACGCTTGGCTCCTTACGAAGTGGTGACTCGACATATCATCGGCGAAGATGCATCCGCTATGACTGAAGCAACCCTGACACTGGTGACAAATTCTATTGCCAAGAACCCAACTTTCTATTGGCAAAATGGAGATGTATTCCCTCAACCGAACGATCCTGAAGATTACATCGAGCTGGACATAAGTTCATGGTCGTCTGAAAATAATGGAATTCTCGAAATCCACTGGATTTTCCATGTAACTTCTGAATTCCCTGACCAAAGTAATGTCCGATTTAGAACAGGATGTTTAGATAATACCGGCTCGGCAGGATATTCACCATTAGACCTTACGAGCATTACCGGATTGGAAGTAAACCGCACTTTCGGACTTGGATGGATGAAAGTTCGTGACAATGATGGGGCACTAATTATGGATGATGTACCTGACCATTCATGGGTTGCCGCAGGTGAAACACTTCACTTCCAAGGTGCTATGTGGTTCCAAGACACCGAAGATGCTCCAAAAGACAGCGCCTTTGATGTTCGAGTATCTCGCAATGGATGGGTAGAAAGTACTGCACGAGATACGACCAACAATAATGGTAGTTTCTTCATCTCGGTTGACCTTCCAGATATTGATGTCGAAACTGGATTGACCTATGAAATTCAAACCTATAACGAAAAGGAACCAACGCATGTAATGCAACCAAACCTTGACTGGCAACGCACTTTCATGGTCGATGCAACATCACCTCATCGTGATGATTTCCTACCGGTCGATGATGGCTATGAAGCAGCAAGCCCGGTCCAAGAAGTCAAGGTCTTAATCAACGATGATATTGGCCACCCAATGGCTCTTGAATTGATGTATTGGGTTGAATCCGACCACGACCTTAACCGTAACGGTGAGGCGGATCCACAAGAATATGTGAGTAAAACTGTTCAAAATACAACTGAAGCAAATAACAAGTGGTTCATCACTACGATTGACCATACACGAAACCCGAATATGGGACGAGTATCGTATTATTGGACTGGAGGAGATCAAGCAGGCAATCCATTGCATTATACCCATATTGATGAAGACGGTAACATTCTTGAATTCCAATCAGGACCTGGCTTCCTTTACGATGATGCAACATTCCGTACTCGCAAAGATTCAAGTGCCGTATTCACGGGATTAGAATGGTTTGGCCATGTCGATGATGGACTCGTCTTTGCTTCAT
>JAPKCL010000068.1 GCA_028822955.1 Candidatus Poseidoniaceae archaeon | reverse complement strand
GTGTATCCAGCACCAACGGCACAACCCACTTTGACCAGCACCAGCCTCATCTCCAAGCATCCAAGATAGTGTTGTTTCGGGGAATCTTCACACGGGGACGGTTGTTCACAATCACTATCATGCAGCTCCACAAGCACAACCAGTTCAGCAAGTTGTGCCTCAGCAACCGGCTTACCAACAACCAGTTCAAGTTGTAACTCAACAACCTTACCCGCATTACTACCAACAACATGGCGGTCAACCAGGGTATCATGGTGGGGAGAAAGATACCTTAGTGGCTTATTTGTTGTGGCTTTTCCTTGGTTTTTTCGGAGCACATCGATTTTATTTGAACAATATTGGACTTGGATTCGTCTATTTGTTCACCTTCGGACTATTCGGATTTGGTTGGATCATCGATTTATTCTTGATTCCAGATTTAGTTCGCCGCCAAAACATGCGGTGATCAAAATTGAGGGTTTCCCTCACATGTAGAATGCATCAGGAGATTCTGTTAACTCTCCTACATAATCGGGTGATTTCCCTGGGGCAAGTACAGATAGTTTTTCTGTAAGTTTTGATTGAATGTCGCTTGGTAATGCGATTCCAAGGTCAAACCATCCATCGAGAGATTCGAGAAGACGCTGTGAGGCAAAGATGTCTCCACTCGAGCCCACGGTTGTTGCAATGGCACAAGCCGAATGGATGTTGAATAATGGTCCATTGGAAGCGATGAGTGCGGCTAAGCCGATGGCGCCCGATTTTGGCTCATCCCGGCGGACATCCACTCCAAGTGATTCCAAATCAATCCGATGTGAAGCATTTGAGGCTACCATGAACGTTTCTTTCCGTGTTGGAGCATCCATGAGTCCAGCCAATACGTAGAGTGATTGTACACCTTGCTGTTCAAGCCACTGAAGAACCTCTCGGGCCATCATGCCTTGATGCTCAGGTTCAAGCGGTTGGGAGGTTCCAGTGAGTGTGAGGACTCTCTTTCCAGTGACGGATTCTATAGAGGAGAGCGAGAGGTGGGGGGGTGAGAGCAGGCCTTCTTCATCGAGTGTCGCCAATGGTGGCAATGCCGTATGATGGAGACGAGCGACTTCATGGCAGATATGAGAGGTGTTGATTCCTTCAATTGCAACCTTCCCGACGTTCCCTACGCCAGGCAGTGCAAAGAACAGAATGTCATGTTGACCAAGTTCAGAATGAGAGCCTCTCCATTCAATATGTAATCCCATATAGGGGATATCGTCTTCCGCCGCGCTATAATGTTTGACATTCAAAACAAGCAAAAAAGGTGAATTGAGAGGGGTTGAGTGAAACGCATCACTCTTCTTCTTCAGCAGCGAGTTGAGTTGCTTTCATCTCTTCAAGAGAAGGTAAGGTTGCAAGCGATTTTGCCCAAGCCGGATCTTCAACATTGTACATCTTTCTTCGAATATCTGCACGATGGTCTTCAGGGGACCATTTGAGGGGGGCAGCAGCCTGTGCTTTTGCTCCGCAAGAAGGGCAAGTCGTAGCTAAAGTCCATGCCTCACATTCGAGACATTGTTGTAACAATTGTCGTGCCATAATATCACCTGTACGATTCACGTTTATGAGTCAGCGCCTCATTGACGGTAGGAAGTGGCTTCTCCACCAGCCGCTAGAACATGGTCTAGAGTTGCCTTTGTGGCATTTTCCCAAATTGATTCTGCAGTTTTGAAGTCTGGTGCTTTCAATTCGATTCGATATTCTGGTGCACCATTATAGTGGCAAGTCACTTCAATTTCTTGTTCAACTGAAGACAGTGATTCTGCGGCAAGAAGGGCTTTTTGAATAACTTCAACACCATTCGTGCCGTTAATGCTCAATGTGAAGACGCCTCGGATTTCAACAAAAGCAGGAATAACATTCTCAACTGCCATTTCGATGAATGTCTTGAGCCATTCACCTTCAAACCCAGCATCGACCAATGAACCTTCATTCATTGCAGCTTCTTCAAATGCAGTGTAGAGTCCTCCGTATGCATCGATTAACTCTTCGCCAGATGATTTGACATCATCCTTTGTCCAACCGACCTTTTCGCCCAATACTTTGAGCAATTGATGTGCACGTTGTTCGTTCTTCCATTCTTGGAGACGTTCACGACGTCGTTCTTCGGAAACAGATTTGAGTGAAAGTTCAAGCGATGTTCCGTCTTTACGGGTTCGCATTACTTTACAGATGAGGCGTTGTCCTTCACGAACAAAGACTCGAATGTTCTTTACCCATCCACTGGCGATTTCGCCAATGAAAATAAAGCCTTCAACGCCTTCAAATTCATCGAGTTTTACATAACAGCCGTTTTGCTTAACGGTAGTAACACTGACAACAACAAGTTCGCCTTCATTTGGCGTATTTGTTTTATCTGACATGGAGGCTCTGCCTCCTCATTCAAGTGCTTCAACAACAGTGCATCCGATCAAATCGGCCTTTCCGCCGGATGGGCTGGTAAGGGTTGCTCCGCAAACACCGCAAGAAATAACGGAGGTTGCTCGAGAGAAAATTGTAGTTTCGTTACTGCAATCTTTGCAGGATACATTTAGGAAATTTTTTGCCATAGTTGTCAACTCACTTGTCGATTAATTCGAATTTCTTAGCACGCTGGCAAGGTGCGTAATGCGCTTTGCCAGTTTCAGTGCAACGGAAGAGAATGTTCACTCGCTTGGTCGGCTTCTCACGGCCTTCAGGCTTTGGACGAGGGAAACCACGGTATCCTGCCATAACACGGCGGAAACGTCGTTGACCCCAGCGAAGTTCAGAAGCACGCTTCTTCTTCACTCGCTCAATTGTGTGCATTGTATGCTTACCAGCCGATGGACTGTAACGCTTGACTTGACGTGGCATTTTGACCATGATAGCACCTTGAGCATTCGGCCCACAAGAGACGGGTATTTAGGAGTGCCGCATTCACTCCCCAGCATATTTCGCTACACTGCGAGTGAAACAGGGGGAGATATAATGAACATTCGGGACTTTCGCAGTGACATGGACGAGATGCTCCAAGCGCTCTTACTGTTTTGGATACCCGTGTCTATGGTGCCATTAGGGGTCTGGTATTCACTTACATCTTCTCCATTACGAGGTCGATTCTTAGCGTTTACAGGTATCGTGTTGATTTGTCTAAGCCCGTGGACTGTTCCATCATCACCTTCGTCGGCAGCCGGTCATTTACTCGGCGCCGTGATTGGGCCGTGCATGTTAATTGTACTCGGAATTTATCTCATCTCCTTTTCTGGAAATGTATCAGTTGGTAAATTACCCCGCAGCGATCGTAAAATCGGAGTTTTAATGGCGGCAGTAGGATTTGCTTGGTTAGCAGGTATGCATTGGTGGATTCTGACACCCCAAATAGCACCAGATGAAGTCAACCCCTACTGGAATGTCTTTTGGCCAACATTTCTTCTCCTCACCTCTTGTCTTGCTTCTTGTTCGGCAGTAACCTTGTTAATGATCGGTGAGCAACGTAAAACCGAATCAAATATCATGTTCATCGTTTCTGCTTTTTCCTTTACTCTTCTTTTGTTGGGATTAAATCTCGATGGTCCTCTCGTGAATGCCGGTGAATTCCGTCAACATCTCTGGCTCGCTGTAGCCGACATGGCAGGAATTGCAATTGGAAGCATTCTGTCGATTCTCGTGTTTGCTTTAGTCATCTATACCTACGAGCGAAACTTACCTGATCCAGAATCAATCACTCCTCCTACCGATTCTGAACTCAAACAAGTATCATCGCTCATTGCAACTCATCTTGGAGGTGAAGAGGAATGAAAGAATCCAATGTTGTATTCACTTGGAGAATGATGCTTCTTGCTTTCTTAATTCCACCTTTGCTCATACTTGCCATCGAAGTTACTTTCTTTGGAGAGTTTAAGGGTCTTGACTCTGGTGTTTCATTCACTCGCTTTGCCAATGCAACTTTGACTGCATTTACATTGTGTTCTTTGTTTTTACTTGGTAATCTGTTCTTTTACGGTGAATCAAGAAACCGGCCATTAGCGCCATTGGTTGGAATGATCATGGCAACTGGGTTCGGGGTGTTAGCAACAGTCTTCTTGATTGGGCAAGGTCCTATGCTCTTGGAAGACAATGGTTCGGTTCGAGCTCAGGCAATCTACAACATTGTTCACATGTTTGTGTCATCTGGTGCAATTCTTCTGTCACTCTGTGTGGCTCTAGGAGCGACGTTTTCGGCTATTACATCCCAAAAACAGCGAAGTAGTTTTGAATTAGAAGATGAATAATTTCCGTCTCTGTAGCGAATACCTCCGCCGTCGGTTTGATAAGGGGGTTGTTGGTGGGGCGGCTATACAGGTGTTTCTATGTCTAAAGGTACGCCATCCATGGGTAAACGTCAGAAGACAACCCACATTCGTTGCCGCCGCTGTGGTCGTAATGCATATCACAAGCAAAAGTCAGTTTGTGCATCATGCGGTTACGGTGAAACAGCTCGTATTCGTAAATTCAACTGGGCAAAGAAGTCCCACCGTCCTAAGGCTTGAGGCTAAGGGTATGTTTCTAAGCCGCAATGGCTACAAAGCGTCGAGTATTCGATGGAGTTGAGGCAAAGCAATGTGTGGAATCATTGGAATCGTTGGGCGTAACAATGTCCATGTCAATCAATTGATCTATGACGGACTAACTGTTCTTCAGCATCGTGGTCAAGATGCTGCGGGAATCATGACTGATTTTGACGGCCAATTCCGATTACGAAAGTCAAAAGGACTCGTATCAGATATTTTTTACACTCGGCACATGCGTAGATTACAGGGCCATATTGGAATTGGACATGTTCGCTACCCCACTGCAGGCTCTTCCTCTCGTTCAGAAGCACAGCCGTTCTATGTCAATTCCCCCTACGGACTTGGACTTGCACACAATGGGAACTTAACCAATGCTTCAGAACTTCAAATTCAACTTACTGACAATCATCACCGACATATGAATACTACAAGCGATTCAGAATTACTACTCAATATGCTGGCAGTTGAACTGACATCTCACTCATCGAACCTTTCAATTGAAGGCGCACCTCATCTGGATATTGAATCGGTATTTGGTGCAGTTTCGAATCTCCACAAGCGGGTGAAGGGAAGTTATGCCTGTGTCTCAATTATTTCTGGCTACGGCCTGTTAGCATTCCGTGACCCGCATGGAATCCGGCCTCTCATTTTCGGAAAGCGAGAGATTGGTGAGGAAACGGAATGGATGGTTGCCAGTGAATCGGTTGCTATCACTGCACTTGGCTTTGAAATTGTCCGTGATGTACAACCAGGTGAAGCAATTTTCATCTCGACTTCAGGCCATTTATTCCATCGACAATGCTCTGAGAAAGTCGAAGCCTCACCTTGTATCTTTGAACATGTTTACTTCGCCCGACCTGATTCTGTTATCGATGGTATTTCGGTTTACCATGCCCGTTTGAATCAAGGCGACATATTGGCAAAACGTATTCTTGAACAATGGCCAGACCATGACATCGATGCAGTCATTCCAGTGCCTGATTCAGGACGAATTGCCGCTCTTCAAATGGCCGATGCATTAGACGTACCTTACCGTGAAGGTTTTGTCAAGAACCGATACGTTGGTCGAACTTTTATTATGCCAGGTCAAGCGTTGAGAGAAAAATCTGTTCGACGTAAACTCAATGCTATTGAGCACGAGTTTTCGGGTAAAAATATTCTTCTTGTTGACGATTCTATCGTCCGTGGTACAACCAGTGCTCAAATAATTGAAATGGCACGAGACGTCGGTGCTAAGAAAGTCTACTTTGCATCAGCAGCACCTCCTGTTCGACATCCGAATGTCTATGGAATCGATATGCCAGCAATCACTGAATTTATCGCAAATGGAAAAACCATTGATGAGATCAATACCATCATTGGGAGTGACCGGCTGTTTTACCAAACGCTTGAAGATTTGATTGAAGCAACATCAATTGGTGAAAACCCTCCTACTCGATTTGATACCAGTTGTTTCAATGGTGAATACATCACTGGAGATATCGATGATGCCTACCTCGAACGCCTGTTCAACTCCCGTAATGACACGGCGAAAGAAGAATCCAGTGAAGATGATGAAATCGTAGATATGCATAACGATACAGCTGATTGAGACTCTTCAATACCCTCAACATTCTTTGAATCTTCAGTTTGGTGAGTTGTCCGACTCCCCTTGAACAAGTAAGCCACCTCTTCAACGCCGAAATACAACTTCTTGGTTTGAATGAACAGTTCTACGCAAGCAAGGGATGAGGTTAATTGAGGTAGTCTCCTCTACGATGCATGCTCAGTACCCATTCGGTGCATATCGCATTCCAACCTGAAGCAAAGGTGAGTGCTTTAGCGATGTCAATAGGTGGTGATGTCGCTGTTTGGGCCGAAGGAGACGGTAAACTCTTCATTGCCCAAACTTCGGAAGGTGTTCTTGCCCCCTCGACTTCATGGCAAGCACCAGCATTGATTCGAGAAGTCATATTGCGCGGTAATCAAATATTTGTTTTAGATGATGAATACGGGCTTACCTGTTTAGATCTCGAAGGCGAGCCTCTCTGGCAAGTTGAAATTGGAGCTGGGGGTTTTGCATTACAACACTTACCTTCACAACTTGCTATCATCGATGGACTCGGGCGCTTACACCTGTTTGGTTATGATGGCACACCTTTCGACTTACAAGCATCATATACCGACATTCTCCGTTTTACAACCGTTGGTGAATACTTAATTTTAGCACATGAAAGTGGCCAAGTTCAAGCACTTCAAAACGGACAAACAGTTTGGTCAAGACCTACTCGTGGAGACACGGGTGAATCAATCACGTGTCTTGGTTCAGATGCCAACCATCATCTGGTTATTGGAAGAGAAGGTTATGCACTTGTTTCAGGGGATGAAGAGGTTCTGGAGATTGAGGTTTGGAATATTGAACAACAAACTTTGGTCCATCGAGAGGATGTAAAGAGTCAGTTATTACATGCTATTCCATCAAACGATGGTCTCTATTGCGGATTTGCTGATGGCCAAGTGACCGAATACCTTACCGGCCAATCCTCTTATTCTTCCGAGCTACGAATCTCCTGTACTTATCCGATTCAAAAACTTCTTTTTCGAAATGGATGTATTGCCGCATCATCTTGGTTTTACATTTATGGATTGAACGCAGATGGGCAGGAATGGAAAATCGAACATCAAGGCATGCCTCATTTTGTTGAAGCGTCCAAAGACGGCTCAGTGTGTTTGTTTGCGGGTGAAGATCAAAACGATTGGACCGAAATAGAGCCGATAGGATTGTTTTCATTGAACGGGGAACTTCTTGAAATTGATGCATCTGAACTCAATTTGTGGTTTGAAAAGACCGAAGAAACTGTTCAATTATCTGCGGAAGAACTCTATAGAGTGGATGATAAGATGAATGAATTCTTTTCGGAAGATGAATTAAAATCAATGCAAACATCACAACCAGCCGACGTCGGTTTGGAAGCATTACACAGTGCACTTGAAGGCGATTTTGGTGAATCGCAGAGAGTGACAGAAGATGGAGCACTTGATATTGATACAGAGGACTTACTTGCTCAACTCGATGATGCAATTACCAAAATGGCACTTTTACCTTCGGAAGACCTTCTCGATCAATTGAACACTGAAATCGGAGAAATCCTTGTGCCACGTGCTGTTTCTGGTGAAGACCAGCATCTCAAAGCTGATGCAGATGGTTCTGCAATTGTTACGCTTGATGGTTCAACTTCGTTTGACCCACAAGAACGTATTCAAACTTGGTCTTGGATTGAGAGCAGTGGTAAGGAAATTGCTTCATCTGCGAAGGTTCGTGTTCGCATTCCTCGTGGCAGTCATCGTTTTGAATTACGTATCTGCGACCGTGACGGGCAATGGTCGAGTGATTCCTTGCATATCTTGATTGATTAGGGCTTAGTCTCTTGAAGGGGAGAGGTTTAGCATGGCTATGGGCGTGAGTAAACCGTGGGTCGAATACTTCTTTGTAGGTGTTTTACAGATGCGCTGTTCTATCGTTACTGACCGAGCAACAGGTGATACTGTCATCATTGACGGCGGTGGAGAACCTGATCGTCTCATCGATTGGGTCGACCGATTTGCGGGTAATGGTCCCGATTGGTCAAATGGACCTCGTTCAGATGATGAAAGAATGCAGCAAAAAATTCCATCTCGAAAGGTAGTTGCTTTAGTCAATACCCATGCCCATTTTGACCACAGTGGACACATCCCTGACCTGTTGAATCGCTATGATGTTCAATGGTATCTCCATCCAGATGATACATATTTGCAAACATTAGCACCTTCTTCGGCCCAACGGTACGGGTTCGAAGTTCCTGAACCTGCAATCGCTGATGTGGACTTGATGGCTGGCCAAATTCTCGATGTTGGTGCACTTGCCTTTGAAATCCTTCACACTCCAGGTCATACACTCGGAGGATGTTGTCTTCGACTCATTGTAGATGATGGGCCAGACCATTTGTTCGTCGGTGATACATTATTTGCAGGTTCTGTAGGTCGTACAGACTTGC
>JAPKCL010000182.1 GCA_028822955.1 Candidatus Poseidoniaceae archaeon | reverse complement strand
CATCATAAATTTCATCAGCGACAATCATACAATTTGGCCATTTACGAGCAATCGAAAGGAGTTGTTTAATTTCTTCCGCCCCAGCAACACTACCGCAGGGATTGTTAGGATTGATTAAAACTAAAAGTCGAACAGATGAGTCCATTTTCGACTCAATATCTTCCAAATCCAACTTCCATCCATCATCTGGTCGAAGTTTGTATTCAATGGTTTGTGCTCCATACATTTGAGGATAGGCCATGTAAGGGGGATAATGTGGACCTGGCGCCAACACCTTATCGCCACTTGAAAGGACGGATGCAAACAGAATTTGTAACGCCTCGGTGACTCCGTGACATACATAAATGTCAGAATCTTTCGCATCCCATCCCTTTCTTTGCTCATCTTGAGCGATTGCAGTTCGAAGTTCAGGTAATCCATAAGACGGAGAATAGCCGTTCTTTCCTGAACGGAGAGCTGCAATGTACGCGTCAACCATATGCGGAGGAGTTGGCAAGCCAGGATAGGCAATGGGGTCGCCGATATTCAATTTCAAAATCTTGTGTCCTTGTGCCTCTAAAGCAAGGGCTGGTACTACAACATCACGTATTGCATACTCGATATTTGATGCTCGGGCAGCGACCGGAATCTGTTCTTCGGACATAGCAACCAAACATGGGTAATCAAAAATACATTTGAACTTTGACATCTAAAGTTGAGAGCGAGAAAGGCCACCCATGGCTAAAACGATATCGAAATCAGATTCATCAACAGGCTGCACAGAGAGCCGTTGACCCTTTCGGACTAGGAGCATGTTTTCACAGGCAGGGTTCTCACGAACTTCCTGTAACGGAACAATATTTGTAAATGCCTTTACCGCTTCAATCTCAACCATCATCCATCGTGGATTGTCAGGTGTTGCTTTTGGGTCGAAATAGTTCGAACTCGGATCTTGAGCAGTATGGTCGGGATACCCTTCACGGGAAACACGAGCCACTCCAGCAACATGAGGGGGTTTGAAATTCGAATGATAAAATAAAACGTAGTCACCAAGTTTCATATCATCACGCATCATGTTACGTGCTTGGTAATTACGAACTCCATCCCAATGGGTCGTTCCATCAGCAACCAGTTGCTCAAAAGGATAGACGTGTGGCTCAGATTTCATCAACCAATAATTGACCATGTTGAACCCAAGCGGAGGGGCTTCTTTGTATTGTTGTCACCAAGCATCAATGACATCGTCAAGTAACGCTGCATCCAAAACGTCGACATCAAGTTGCTTTTTCTGACCGAGTCCTAATCGCTTTACCATTCCTGAACGACCACTAACGGCGCCCAAACCGGCTTTCTCAAGTGTGACAAATATCGCAGGTAACAGAATAAGTGCGCTAGCAGCAGCAACCCAGAGTAAGATTAGAATGACCGTAATGAACGGAGCAATTGCAGGAATTGGAATCTGATAGGCAGTTAACATTCCTAAAGTAGTGACGACAGCTGCTTCAAACAGAGACATACCGGTTCCAATGGCAGCAGCCCGTATCGCATCAAGGCCGCCACCCAATTCGCGTATACGGTTGGAAATGTGTATAGAAAAGTCAACACCAACGCCAACCAAAATCGAACCAATCATAACGGTGACAAGCGACAAGTCAACATCCATTCTCCACATGACAAGCCATTGTAGTGCAACAGTAGCAATCACCGGAGAAGTGGTCCAAATTGAATACTTAATGTCCTTAAAAACAATGGCTAAAGTGATTAGCGTAAGAATGACTGCAAAGCCAAGAGAAGTCCATTGTGAACCAACAATCAATTCGTTTACCTCAATGGTAGTCGGGGCAACTCCCGTCAAATCGGTTGCATAATCACCCGGCTCAGTACCGCTAAAAGTTGCTGTTAGGGCATCGATTTCTTCAACACTTGAAATTGTATCAGCAACTGGGAGGTATGGCATATCAACCAAAATCAAACTGCGATCAAAATTCTCGCTGATAAAGATACCACGTGTCTCATCAGTAATCGATGAATAAAAGACATTCAGAAGAAAAACTTCACTTTGACGTGATGCAGGTAGGCCATAGGCATCAGGAGAGGTTAACAGGTCCCAAAAGGATGCACCACCTGAGACTGAAGTATCCAGTAAGACTGCAGCAGTATCTTTGATATCTTGAGGAAGTAACGGCATAGATTGAACTAATTCACTGCAACCAGTACAAGCGACTGTAGGGGCAATACCCGAAGATTTCATCAAAAATACAATAGATACTGCAGATGTATCGGGAA
>JAPKCL010000067.1 GCA_028822955.1 Candidatus Poseidoniaceae archaeon | reverse complement strand
GGTAATGCTGCACAAACTCTCTATTCTCACATGCCTGAACTGTTTGATTCTGCTGAAGAAAAAGTCGACATCCGAGGCTTACTCTGGAATACGACATGGATCTTGTTAGTTATTATCGGTGCAGCCTTTGTTCGAGGAAATCGTAACAATGACTGAGGTATCGCAGTGAACAAGTTCCTTGCAGTGTGTTTCTTTTCCATCATGATGATGACTGCAGGATGTTTAAACCCGGCAGAACCTGATTTCTACCAAGGCGAAGACATCAACCCAGTTCAATTGTATAGAGCATTTGAATTGCAAGACAACAATGATTCGATATTCAATTCTACAAGTTTGGATGGAAACATAGTTGTTTTTGGCTTCATCTATGTCAATTGCCCTGACGTGTGTCCAACAACAACTTCTGACATGAAATGGCTCGAATCACAACTCACTGAGGATGAGCGTTCCAACGTCAGTTTTGTATCGATTACAGTTGACCCTTGGCGTGATGGTCCAATTGCCCTCACTGAATACATGGAGCAGTTCAACGTCTCATGGCCGCACCTTACAACCACTGTAGAAACTGAAGAGAATCTCTCACTTCTTGAACAGGTTTGGACTGACTTCTCGATTGGAGTCGTACTTACTGAGGCCAACAGTAGTACAAGTCTTGGCAGAGGACATACGGTGTATTACGATGTCGAACACACTGACGGAGTGGTATTGGTTGACCAGTATGGCTACCAACGCGTACGCTGGACCCATGATGATTGGAATTCAGAAGGTATATTGAACGATCTACGTTCAATGATGAACTGAAATTCATTCGTTGGTTTCAGTGTGACCACATCGGCCACATGATTTGCGGTTCGAGTGAACTGCAAGGAAAACACCTGGACCACATTGTGGGCAGAATTCTGCTTTACGAGTGAGTGTGCCATCTTCTCCAACGGAGTACTTGGACCACTTTGCTCCAGCTTTAGGACCGTCTCCCATCACTCGTCACCTCCTTCTTTAGCAGGTGCTGGTGACGCTGAACGGAATTGTTCATGTCGCTTGTGAATGTATTTTGGTTCGACAGCCATCGAGACTACATCACCGTAGATGAATGCCTTGCCTGTAGTCAATGGTTGACCGAAGCGGGTGTGGCATTCTTTGACGACAATGCAATCTGGGTTTGATCCCGGTTCAAGAGTACGGACTAAATCCATAACTGCTTTGCGAGATGGTGTAGCGAGTCCTTCATGTTGCCAGCGGAAATTAATTTCCACACGGTTGAGTAATTTGTTTTCTTTGCGCGATACTATATCCATATTTTCATCTCCTTCAACGAATACTTACTTTGAGGGCGTATTTACCCGGTTGCTCAATCTTCAATCGCTTGGCTATTTCCGAGCGATGAGGATTCATGATAATGACATAGCCTTGGTGTTCAGATGATACACGGGCTGATGGATGACGAGGACACATGTCCACTCCATCTTCGAGAACGAGGTGACATTCACCGCATGCAAAAGGAATCTTAACCATATTTCACACCTCACACATTGGCATCTTCGCCGAGCCAGTCGTGGCATCCAAGTCCTGGTTGCTTACTGGTCAAACCAATCTTCGAACGGCGAGGGTCGGAGGTATCTGGGGAAAGGGAAACGATGCGGGCTCGAACTGAGTCGCCAACACCAATGCTGCGTTCGGATTTACGGCCTTGAATAATACCAGCTCCGACGTTAGCCTCAACTTGGTCTTCCATGATTTGTGACTTGTGAAGCAAAGCTTCCATTGGTCCAATTCGAACGAATGCTCCGAATTCATTGACTTCAGAAACTGCGCCTTCGACCACTTCATAATCATCCATGCAAAACAAAACTGCATCAAACCGAACTCGTTGATAGATAGCACCATCACCGTGAATAATTCGGCCACGACCGAGTGGTTCGTGGTTTGAAGTCACTAAAACAAATCTGTTTTCATCATCGAAACGACCTTCAAAGGCAGTCATTGAAAGACGGTCAATATGGTCGTTCAAGGATGCACCCTTGCGCATGTACTCTGCTGGAATGCGGATAGTGTCTTCCTTTGTGACGATTTTATACATTATGTTCACCTCAAACTCAATCTCGATGGCACAAAAGAAGAAGGAGTGGGGAATCCCATTCCGTCCTTCACCGGCATGCGCCTCGAGAGAGAAGTCGACCGTAGTCATTCACGCCACTGAAGACCCCTATTTAATCCACTCGCCCACTAAAGCGTTAACACAAATAGAAATCACAGGCGTATATGCCTTTGAGGGTGGCAAAAGCAACTGAGAATCGGTTCTTTTTAACTCACACCGCCATAAGCCATAACAACCCCCGAAGTCCCCTACACAATAATGACAAGTAAATCGTTGCAGCAAGCGCCCAAAATTGCTGGCGCAATTTTACCATTATTGCTGTTGGTACTGTCATCCCTTTCTCCCCTTTTTGTTCACGGAACCAATGATTCCCCCCTTGAAAACCCTACAGTGGTTTATTCTGTAAATGAGAACCAAACATGGCTCGGAGATTCTCAACCATGGGGTCAATATGCCCGAACGCCGACCCATAATGGTACGATGCCTGCACATGGGCCAGATGGTGGACCGGGTGAAGGAAGTGTTGCGGATATCACTGAATATGGCGTCATTAGCAGCCCTGTCGTTAACTGGGTGGGGCTTGATAACGGCGCAGACGGATATGGTTCTATTATCGCAGATTTCTCTCAAAGTATCACTGCACCTAATGCTGCACTTGAACGATGCGGACAAGGTCAATTGTTTGCAGTCATGGCATGGAATGATGGTTCTGAGAGTAGGTTGAGCATACTTTCCGGTGATGATGCAAAGATCGCTTGGGAAGTCAGTCTTGGCCAAACCAATGAAATCCGTTCGACGCCAATCGTGCAGGACATCAACGATGATGGAAAACCTGAGATCCTCGTTGTCTATGACACGTCGAGTTCTCTCCAAATCGAACTGTGGTCACCAGAGTTAACATGCACAGAGTCAGGCTGGCAGAAATCGGGCCATGGTAATGAAAAACTTTGGAGTTACAGTGATGCAGACTATCGTATCGGAATTACAAGCCCACACTTACCCACAAGCAACTCCAATCACCTTTCGGTAACACAACCTCTTCTCGCTGATTTAGAACTCGATGGAACACCCGAATTAGTCATCGCTGTAGTAGAAGAGAACTCTGGCGACCCGACTGTACTTTCTTTCTCTTTGACGACAAGTGTGCCTTCAGCACCCAAGTGGGATGTTTCTCTCGACCGAGGAACTCACCCCTCCGACCCCACATGGGCTGCCCTTGACAGTACGACATCGGCTATTGTCCTCACAACAATTGATTCGAATTCGGGCAACATGTGGGTCTGGAGAATTGATGGTGCATCCGGCTCACTTGACTGGGAGCGTGTTGCGCTTCAAGGCACGGACTCAGATTCAGATTCACCACGACTACGCCTACCAGGCCCTGTCATTGTCCAACTCGACAGTGATGACGCCCCTGAAATGATTCTCACAGTACCAACAGATTCGAATGGTCGTACGACTGGAAACGGAGCGAGATTTATTGGAATGGAATTAACCTCAACAAGCGAGATTTTCAATTTCCGAGCGCAAAATGGTTACGCAGATGCCCAACCTCTTCCAATCGACACCACAAATGACGGAATACATGACCGCCTTTGCTGGGTGACATGGTACTCCGAGTCATCTCTTAACTTCAACAGAAAGGGTATGGTTGGGTGCCACGACATTAGTTTGACCACTCCTTTGAAAGAATGGACTCGGGATCTACAACGTGGAACCGGTAACGATAATGATGAAATTGCTGTATCTTCACCAATCTGGATGGACCTCGATGGCAATGATGTACCAGAAATCATCGTTGCCTTTGGCCAACGGCTCTGGGCATTTGATGGCGAAACAGGTGCTTCTGCAGATATCAATAATGAATGGTCGTCCCCATTGGCCATGCCTCACAGAGTTTGGGCTGGGCCTGCAATCGCCGACATGGATGGTGATGGAACCCTCGACATACTGATCGGAGATACACTCATCTCACAAGCTGCGGCTGATTTCGCTCCACTTGCTGACCAAAGAGGAATCAGTTTCAATCCTGCTGAACCAGATCCTGGCCAACAAGTTACGATTACCGGGCAATTTTCGAACATTGGTACCATCGAAAATGATGATGACCTCGATGTGGTACTATTGCTGAACGGGAATGAAATCACTCGTGAACGCTTTGATGATGTCAAACCGGTATCACCTTCGGGGGAAGGCGGCCCACTCACCTTTAGTGCAGTCATAACTGCAGAATTGGGAATTCACAATGTCACCATGATCTTGGACGTGAATGGTAACCTTACTGAAGCACGTGAAGATAATAACCGAGTTACGACAGAATTGGCGATTGTCGAACCGTATGTGGCTCGAATTGACCTTCCTATTGAAACGCCACGCATATCACCCGGTACAACAGAACAAGTCGCTATTGAACTGGTTGCTCTTGGCTCACGAACTGCTGACTGGAACCTGGCATGGGATGACAGTGCTCTGCCATCGGGTTGGACGTTTAGTTTGCAAAATGGTGCAGATATTCAACCGAACCTCGTACCCAACAGTCCCGTTACTGTTACATTCAATGTTGGAATCCCAAGTGATGCCTTAGGTGACGATAACAGTTATGTTGACCTCAACTTAACACTCAATGACGATACATCGATTGTAACGACGATTCAAATGCCTCTTGAAGTTCTTCGCACACGAGGACTTTCCGTCACCGGTCCAAGTGGATTGGGAATGAGCGATGGCTACGGTCGAATTCAAGGAACAGCTCAAGCTTGGATGGTTGTTGAAAACCTCGGTAATGCACAGGAATCAACAACATCAATCGATTGGACCGCACCGTCTTGGGGAGGTTCACCTTCCCTTCATGATGCCAACGGTGACGAAATATTTGCTTTGACATTAGACCCGAATGAAGATGTAGAAGTGTTCGCACATCTGGATGTACCCAGTACAGCTCCTCTCGGCTCTACAACGTCAACCACACTCACTCTTTGTATCGGTAGTGGATCTCAGACTTTATGCGAAGACGTAGAGATTCAGTTTACTGCTGTTACAACAATCGTTGCGCCGTTGCACACACGTAGCCTGCCCAACTCAACCCTCTCATGGCAAATTGATGCTGACCTTCCGTCGAGTGGCCTTCTGCAATGGAATACAGCCGATGCACAAATGATTCAAACTGGTTGGCAATGGTCGACAAGTGGAGATCTCTCCCTCAATGGTTCGAACCTCGAACTTGCTGGAAGTGGTAATAGCGTAGCCACGGGTACACTTACATTACAAATCCCTCCAAATACTGTACCTTATCGGCATGTGTTTTCAACCCCTGATACGACCGAGATACATTCCAACTTGACCTTCTCACTGCAAGTATTACAAATTTATCGTTCGCAAGCAACTCTTCTCGAGCCTCTACCTGCTGCAATTGGTGAAAGCGTTTCGATGAACGTGACAGAGCCACAAAACATTCGTTTGAAATTAGAAAACCCAGGAAATGGAATTGACGAGTTCCTTCTCTCTGCCCAAGCCAATCCAATACCTGGTGAAACACATTCACCATCGGTTAATTTCAGTTTCATTTCCCTTGAACAACGCTCCCTTGGCCCGTTGGCATACACGATTGCAACGGTTCAAGTCACTTTAGGCGAAGATGTTCCTGCGCAGACTCCCTTTGAATTGCAATTCCATTGGACATCACTTGGCGACCCGAATGTTGTTGATTCAGTGAGCCTACTGGTCGAGGCTGAACCCGACCATCGTTGGAACATCAACATGACGTCAGGCACAGAATATTCAGTGGCTCCCGATGATTCGGTCACCATCGAATTTACCGCAAAGAATACCGGGAATGCAGATGACACCTTACGTATTGTTCCATCGTTCACCCAACAGTACTCAGGTCTTGACAGTTCGACATGGAACGCATCCACATTCACAGGCCAAGCATTGGCCGTCAACCAATCCGATGCTTATTCATTTGAATTCACTGTACCTTCGGACACATGGGCAGGTACAGTTGCTGATATGCAATTCAGAGTATATTCCGGAGAAATATGGATCAAAAATGTAGAACTCGTGTTCAATGTTGAACATGTATCAGGCTGGAGATTCAATCTTGCGAACACCTCACTCACTATTGACCCCGCAGGTCAAAATGTAACGTTGACCGTCGACCAACTCGGAAATGCACCTCGTGCCCCATATTTTGCCAAGGCTGGAGCTGGGTGGAATATTTCATACCCCGAAAGTGCTGAGATAGTACAACCATTCGAATCGACCTCAGTCACAGTCTTTGTGACTCCACCGGAAGATGCAGTTGCCGGAGAAATTGGAATTCTGAAATTACGTATTAGTGATGCCGATGGTTTAGGTTCAACTGTACAGGAAATACCGGTTCGAGTCGGAGATGCACCAAACATTGTCATTGGTCACAAGGGGATTTGGAAGATAAATGATCAGGGTGGAATGCCAACAGCCTGGATTGAAAACAGTGGTAATGATGTAGCGGTTCTCCAACTGAGTGTGGCTGGATTGCCAACTGGATGGACTGTTGAAGGTCCAAGCCAAATGGTAGTTGCACCAAATCAACTTCTTGGAATCCCCCTGAACTTGATACCAAGTGAAGGATGGACAGGGCAGCGATTCCTCGCCACTCTTGAAATAACTCACCCTACATTAGGATTGCAGATACATGATATCGAAATCGAGAAGGGAGCACTTGCCTTTGGTTCAACACCAGTCTACCGTGCAGCATCCGGAACTCAAGTGAGTATTCTACTGAATACCAATGTGAGTATAGATGATTTGACGAGTAATGAGGAGTTTTCAATCAATGATAATTCAATACAAATTTTAATGGGAGCAAATCAAAACGAGGTCATATTGCTCTCATCGAACGATTCAAATGAAACACTTTCACTATATTTGGCAGGGTATGAACTTCCGAATGTCGAAGTTGAGTGTAACCTCGAAAGTTCAGCCTTTTCGCAACTTGGCCTTGCGCCCCTAAGTGGAAATGTAGGTGGATGCACAGTTACTGCATCGAATGAACCCGTTCGGGCAACACTGATTCTCGTGAGTAATGCTGGCGAGCAAGTCGGCATGAACGAAAGTTCAATTGTACTTGGATCTGCGGAAAGTGACACGTTTAACCTAAATGTGACCGAATGGACACCAGTCGCTGGCATGATTGAAGTTCAAGTGATGGTCATTGATTCGTACGGTCGAATCCTAGAGACGAAAACAATCTCAACAATTTCAAGAAGCAGTGGTTGGAATCTCGCTATATTCTCCTTTTCGGCAAATGATGGAGAATTGAAAATTAGTATCCAAAGAAGCGAATATGAACGACTAGCAGATGTAATGTGCCGAATTGAAATCGAAAGTATTGATTCTGACTGGTCCACAACCCGTATAGTTGATGTCGTAAATTCAGATTATGCACCAGTTGTAATTATTGGTGATACGCAAGGCTTACCGGACAATGACCGATTAGAGGCAACACTCTCTTGTGATTCGCCGTACGATGTTGACGATAATCTTGAAGACAACAAAGCAACCGCATATTTCTCCATTGCAAGTGAACCGGTTGTAGAGCAAAGTGATGTTCTGCTCAGCATTGGTGTTGCGGCCATACTGCTCATTGTAGCTTTCTTTGCAGGTGCATTCACGCAAAGTTCAACACCAAAAACAGACAAAAAGAAGCAACAATCAAAGCCACTTCCACGCATTCAATCGGATGATAAAGAACCTAAAGAATCCGAGGAAGAAATGGACGAAGAGTTCTCATTTGTATTTGATGAAGAAAGTACGGAAGAAGTATTTGAAACGGTTGACGAGGAACAGATTGTTGTCGAAGAAGAAGTGATTGAAATTGAAGATGAACTCGATGAAAGCGCCTCTGGACGACTCGCCTCACTCCGAAGGGAAATGGGCGATGGTAAAGATACGAATTTGTCCATGGAAGACCGAATGAATCGGTTAATGAGAGACAAGTGAGAAGCAAGGGCTTATCACAGTCTCACGATGGCGAGTCAACATGGACCTTGACCGATTTGCGAGTGGAACTCCACCGTTCATCACACTTGATGCTTGTAACGGCAAGCGTGCAGAACAGGTCATCAAGGCATTGGAATCACATAAGAACGGTGATACTGAGGAATGGACACGTCTAGTACAGAAAGATCCAGCCATAGAACAGCGATTGAAGAAACAGGGGATTGAAACACCGGACCAAAGGCAAAGCATAGCTTGGGATGATGCAGTATTATTGTTTACGACATGTACTGAATTATCCAGCGATGATAAACCAATGATGATTGCTGATGGAATTTTAAGAGAAAAAATTGGGAGATTCCCTTGGGGTGATGGTTCACTGATTAGCTACATGCATGAATTCATACGCCCGAATACATTACGCTCACAACCAAAATCAAATGAGGGTTATGACACAATTGTAAAATTACTTGAGATCTTATCACAAAGGTGCGGACCATCAAATGTTGGACACGAACGGTATCAAAATGGTTCTGCGGGAATGAACATCAAAGGATTCCTAAATAATGAACAGGT
>JAPKCL010000066.1 GCA_028822955.1 Candidatus Poseidoniaceae archaeon | reverse complement strand
GGTTTGTGGTGGAGGCTGCAAGTTGGTGGTGCAGCAAGAGAAGAAACAACGCACGGAATCGGTACGACTAGCAGAATCTGTTACCCAAACCAAACCAGAAAGGTTTGAGAGGTTCTGTGCAATCGCCCATTCAACTTCCACTGATGAAATATTCACATCGTCACTGGCTTCAATCGTGCAAATGAAATTATCACCGCGTGAATAGATTTCAGCATCACAGTAGATGTCATTTACCGTCGGAGGTGCATTCACCCAAATTCGTAATGTAAGAAGATTATTTGCTAAATTTCGTTCCGGGAAATCAAGACTTGAATTCGAATATCGAATACGTAAATCCATCCAACCTGTTTTCTCGGGGGTAATGGTAAGATTATAGAGAATTCTTGAACCATTGAGGTCACCACTTGGTAGAGAAATATTCGAACTATACATTTCGACATTTCCTTGGATATCCTGTACTATCAGAGTACCGTTTGAAGAGGCCATACCTTTGTTTTCTATGGCGATTTGTAGGTGTGTTGGTTGAAGATAGGAAGCGTTGTTGACTTGACGGATGTCAATGAGATTGATGTCGTGGAAACGGTCGGCATACGGCGCCATCTTAGGATCTCCAACCGTCACTCCCATCCAGCCGGATTGAAGGTTAGCAGCAGCATGAGATTCTGCTAAATTGAAACCTGTAGCGTACATACTCATCAGCATGCTGGGAGAGCCGACCGCCTGAAGGTAGGGTTCGTAGACGTACCCCTTGGCTCCAGAAACTCCGTCTTCAAGTAAGTCAGCAATCAGTGATTGCCCATAGGAGGTCCCAAATTCAAAAGAGCGAGCACCTGTTGAAACTGCTGTTTCAGCAATAGACCCGTTGAGCCATTGATTATGTGGACGCAGGGGGTAAAGATGTAGAGAGTCAATGAAAACCGACCCATCGGTAGAAGTAGCGACTAAATCCAAAGGAATTCGGATTCGTAGATGGGTTGCATTTTCATGCGGGCGGAAGCGTAAGGTGGTAGACGACTCCCAGTTTGTACCAAAGATTTGTTGATTGGAAGTGTTGCTTGATACGACAACACCGTTGGAGTCAATACCATCGACTTCCAAGGTGAAATCCCCATAAATATCCCCGATTCGCATCCCATATGCATCAATCAACCATACGTGGTTTTCAAAATAACCAGTGATTGGATATATTTGTTCAAGAGATGCAACGGATTGACCGTTACCCGAATATGCGGAACAATCGTGATAAATGTCACGTTGAAGCGTGGTAACTTCATGGTCCACCAAGGCTGTATCCCACACCTGTACTTTGTCAATCATCCCTTGAAAGAACGTACTTCCAGCACGGTTAACGCCCATCTTATACAGTTCAAAATTATTCAAGGAACCGCTAGGTACCGTCGTAGTACGAACGAGTACTCCATCGAGATATTGTCGAGCATTACCGCTTTCAAAAACGGTAACGAGATGCGTCCAACGTTGTGATTCAACAACACCAAAGGCGTAAGTTTGATTGGTATGTATTGTCCACTGACCATTGTAGATTGCGTGTTGGAATGAACTGTTTGAACCTGCAGTATCATCTACTGCAAACGTTGAAGCGTAATTTGGCAACGTACTTGAATTCGCCCAAACCCACTGACTAATAGTAAAATTACCGACCCAGTCATCAACATCGACCTCAACTGAATCATCGATTCCATCAAACCAAAGACACGTTCCGTCTGGGCAGGCCTTCCAGTTGGTTGAATTCATATTCTTCAGCGTAAGATTAGTACTTGAATTCGCAGAATCATTAACAAATCCACCCGAACCGTCTTCGAAGTCCCACTGATGAATTAACGAGGATGCTGATGGAATGTATTCTCCTGCAAGCGTAAATGCCGATGAAGGAATGAAGGATTTGGTTTGATTTGGACCTTCCCAAGAAAATTGTAACCCGTGCGGTCCACCGCCTTGGAAAAATTCGATTCGGAAATCATGCTCCCCTGCATCTAAGATTTTCCAATTTGAAATTTCTCTCATACCATGCGAACCGTAATTTTGAATCAGACTCTGACCGTCAAGCCAAAGTTCAGAACCGTCGTCTGTGGTGAGGTAGAATGTCCAATTACCTGCTTCAGGAACGGAGATTAGGCCGCTAAAACGAGCGCCCCAATTGTTTTTGAAGCGGTCATCTAATCCAGAATAAGCTTGTGATGAAGACCCGTATTGAAGATTACTTTCAATACGTACATGGTCGGGGACTCTATCGATAAGTAGCGGCATTGAACCGGCATTGAAACTTACACCGTCGTTGTCAAAGTATTCGGCGTAGATACCGGGCTGTTGCGAACCGGATTCTGCGGTGCATACCGCTGAAATTGACGCCTCTATGGCCCCATTACCATCTTGCGTGGTATCTGTTTGATAACTCCAGTTGAAGGTATCACCTGCTGAAAGAATGGGGACTGTAGCATTCCAAAGATCTACGCCACTGGACCACGAAGCGTTCTCAGCATCGAAACCACCGTTTGGGAGTTGGTTTCCAATCCAAGAACCATCGTTCGAACCCCATGAAGCATACCCCATGACGTTAGTAAGATTGGTCAAAAATTCCTCGCTTTGATCAAAATGTGTTGGTAAACCCATACTCCCATTCAGAGTTGAATTGGCAAGCAACAAGTCGTCATTCCAAAATTGATATCCTTGTGTGTTGCGTCCAGGGGCCAAATCAAGTGCAAAAACCCCTCGTTGTCCTAAGCTGTTATTGGCTTTTTCAATCAGTTGTAAAGCCGTTTCCACCGTGTACCCAGTAAGCCGAGTTACCAGGTAGAAACCGTAGTTTTCACGAGAAAAGGCTTCCATCTGCTCGCCTGCTAAAGGTCCATAGCCATGGTTGAACCAATTGTCGGCACCGATACTGGAATTGTAGATTCCTCCGAGCAATGATATCTCTTGGTCGAATCCTGCTTTATCGCCACCGCCATTGATACGTAGTGGAATACCTTTTGTGGTTACCAAGTAGTTCAACTCAGTAGTAACATTGGAGAGCATGCTAAGAAACGGTTGAGCAAAATACGTATTGAATTCATCTCTGTTGATGGTTTCTTTAGTTGGTGTATTTGAATCATTGAAAAAGAAGATGTGTTCAGAAGAAATGTTTCGAGCATTGACAAAAGCCCATCCAATGGTTTTACTCGCTTCAGAATTATTATTGATGAGTATCCCAACATCTGAATAATCATACACTGTAAGAAAATCAAAACCTTCTGGTTGAGCACGTGAGGACCATGGGGTTTGATTCCAAAAGTCAGCACCACCTTCACTTGAAAAACCAACAAAGAGTTCACTTAACGGTGCTTGTTCGATGAGAGAATGATCCGATGGAACTTGAGAGTGCCCTTCAAGAAACGGTGCGCCAAGACTACTCAAAACAAAAATAAATGTTAAAAGAAGACTTGACCTCCTTCTGTCCATGAATTCCGGCTATCATCAATAGGGTTTAGCAATACCGCCATGAAGTGAAGAGAGGATGGCTCTCGGCTTTACTACAACAAGTTCTAAATTCTCGATTTAGAGGTATTTTCATTCCGAAATGGCGAACTTGATAAGTAAGGTGGCCTTTCTTGGATGTTTGATGGCCGAACTCTATATGGCACGAACATGCAAATGGGGTATTCTTCGAGTCGTCGGTGGCGACGTATGGAATCATAGCGGTGATGTCTTAATCACACCTGCAAATAATCGGCTCTCTGGCCGTGAAGGTTTGGATGCCCTCATCCATGGTAAAGCAGGCCCTGAACTCACACAAGTGACTCGAAACATTTGCCTGGATATGCGGAAAATCAACGCACCACCTTGTGCAGTTACGAAGAATGTCGTCACTGAGCCCTTTGAACTTGCAAGCAATTACAAACATATAATCCACGTAGTTGGCCCTGATTGCCGCCGTCCAAACCAAGATGAGGCTCGTCGAGAGTTACTTCCTGAAACCTATGACAATCTCTTTGCAACGCTCGCTGAAATGAAAGATATAACTTCAATCATTTCACCACCTCTCTCGATGGGGATTTTTGCATATCCACACCGTGAAGGTGCTCGGCTCACTTTGGAAATTATTCTCGGTAAGCTCGATGGGCATGAAGACCCTGGGTTTTCGGATTATACCATTGTCGTAAAGGAAAAGAACTTCATTTCAAACATGAGAACTGTTTACAGAGAAACTGAAGACCAATTGCCTGGAATCGATTCAACTTCTGCTTGAGGTTCATTCCATGGTCGACCTCGCTGCGATGGTCACAAGCACTCTGTCAAATGACAGACGTTCCTTTCAATCTGTCTTAATGCTTGCAAACAGTGCACGAAAGGTAAAATTAGTTGCAGAAGTGTTACCCCCTGAACTACCATTAACTGTTCTTTCAAGCCAAAGCCGTGTAGTTGAATCATTAACTGAAAATGGTATTGCATGCTCTTTACTTGAAGAAAACCTTACCTCGCAAGGTCTGAGTGTTCTCAAACACATGCATGATTTGGTACTGCAGGCCATTGGTGAAGGGAATCTTTCCAGTGGTGAACGAATGTTAGTTGTCTTGGCAGAGCCGATTGATGGGGTTTTTGTCATCGATACATCAACCTTGAATTCAAATCGTTTTGCGTCATTAGCACAGGATTTCCACATAGATTTGGGAGTCCTTACCAAAGTAATGGAACTTGCTCGCCATATTGGGTTGAGAGGAAGAGAAGGTCACTCAATTGGAGCATTATTTGCCATAGGCCCACTACCAGCATTGCGAAAGCATTCAACTGCGCTTGTGTTGAATCCATTCAAAGGTCATCCTTCGGAAAAAAGAACTGTATTAGATGATGCGAATCACGAAACTTTAGCAGAATTCGCTTGGCTTGATGGGGCGATTTTGTTCAATCGAGATGGAGTGGCAAGTGATGCAGGACGGTATATTCAAGTTCCTGCTGGCATTACACCAAAAGCCGGTGAAGGTGGACGTCATTTGGCTGCTCGTGCAATATCTCAATTGGTAGAAGGCATTGCCGTTTGCGTTTCTTCATCGGGAACCATCACAATGTATGCCAATGGAAGAGACCGCTACAAAGTGAAACTCAATTGATTCATTCTGATTCGTCTGAACGAATTCGAGAATTCAATTTATCTTCAACCGATTGTAAAGAGGCCGTCGTTGCCAGGAAATCCATCCGAACTGCATCGAGATTTGAATGATTCAAGTTTCGTTCAATGCTCATTTTGGCACGATTAATGGAGGCGATGCGTTGTGTTCGATCTTTAGGTCGAAGTACATCTCCACGTTGATCCATCAACCACTCTTCGAGCATAATTTGCCCCCATTCAGGAGCACGAAGTCGAGCAGCAAGATGGATTTCCAAGTTACGATGACGGAAGCGAACACGGCCATCTGCTGTTCGAATAGCTTGAATTGAGCCAGGGTTCCAACGATCTTGAGGAACTTGTAGATGTTCTTTACAAGTCAAAGAGCCATCGTCTTCTACGACAAAGTCGGCAATAAGTACACTTTGTTTGAGACGCATAAATACCTGAACGATCTCTTCATCTGAACACCATTCACAAATTGCTTCAGGAGCCTGCCCCCATTCCTTTTCACACCATTGTTCCAGCGCCGTTTGATAGGAGTCCATGCCTATGGGTTTTGGCGAACCATCATCAACTTTGTTGAGAGAGAGCCTGTCAAGATTCAAGGAGAAGGAGCGTTTGCATCAACCATGGATGGTGCATGGGGTTCAGTTGAAGCCGACTGGAAAGTTGTGCTCATCCTCATCTTTGCATGGTATCTCATGCTTCGTGTTTGGGAACGAAATGGTACACTCGACCGTTGGAACGCCACACGAGTCTTTGGGGTCGTGTTGATGGTACGCAGTAACTGGGGACTGAAAACACTCGACCGTATCGCTCGACCACGTCGGTTTTGGCGAATCTATGGAGAAATTGCTCTTTGGGTATGCCTCTTTTCCATGTTTATAGTCGCTCTTATGATGATTCTCGCTTTCGTCACAAGCATACTCTACCCTCCGACTGCAAGTCCACCAACTGCAAGTGAACTTGTCGCCATCCCGGGAATTAATCCAATGATTCCATTAGGCTGGGGTGCAATGGCGTTTGTCATAGCATTAGTCATACATGAGTTTGGACATGGACTACTGGCTCGAGCGCATGGTATGCGTATTCGTTCCTTTGGACTTCTACAATTGGGCCCGCTTCCACTTGGTGCATTTGCTGAACCTCAATATCAAGAATTACACAAAGCGCCTCGAAAGGAACGAATGCGAATGTTTGCTGCAGGTCCTGCAACGAATTTGTTTGCAGCATTCATTTGTCTGATGCTTTTAGGAGGGCTAGCCGCTAATTTCACTTCAAGTTCTGATAATCCACACGTACGCGGCGTCATCAAGGATGCCGGAGCTGATGATGCTGGAATGCAACCGTGGGACACTATCCTTCAGATCGATGGTAAAGAAGTGGAAGGCGTTGAAGGATTTCAGACAATTCTCCAAGACTATCAGGCCAATGATACGATTATTGTCGATGTCAGACACGAGAATGGTTCATTGGAAAGTATTGAACTGCTTCTTTCGGACAAGTACGATTACTATACCGAACTGGGCTGGAGTGCTTCCAATCTTGAAACGCTCGGAGTCGAACAAGGTGATGCTTTTGTCGGCGTCGAAGGAATCGTTGAAGCAACTGCTGGAATAGACCGGCTCGCTGGGCCATTTTCACCACGTTTTGAAGGAGGTATACTCATTCAAGCAGCCTATACTCCTATTCATATCGTCAACATGATGATTATTCCGTTTGAATTACAAGGTGTTTCGATGTATCCAGTCGAGGAAGCAATGCTTACACCTGCAGACGGTATTCTTGGAGATACACTTGGAATGAATGGACTACTATTTTTCGTTAATTTCTTCTTTTGGTTGATGTGGGTGAATATCCTACTTGGATTTACCAACCTCATTCCAATGGTACCTTTTGATGGCGGTCATTTGTTTAAAGACTGGATTAAAGGTACCCTCAATCGAGTAAAACGAATCGGAAAGAAAACAAAATTATGGAATATCAATCCAATGTGGATTGACCATATCTCAAACAAAGCTTCGAGTTTGTCATCGATTGTTCTTTTGATGATGTTATTGTTTGTACTCGTAATACCTTATTTCTAATCAAGAACGTCGTCGCGCAAGTTCTGCAAGGACATCAAGTGGTTTTTCTGCTAAGGTCTGGGCGGGAAGAATTTCTTCCAGTTCTGTTGTTGGAAGGGATTTTGCAAAAAGTTTCGTTCGGAGTGTTCGCACTTCTAAGTTGTGCAAAGCATGCTTTTCAGAGCCAGCAGAAGAGCAGACTAAGGCGACAAAGGCATGAAGTGGCATACCATCCTCCCAATTGAGATAGACTGAACCGTTTCTCGTGGTAGGAAAAGGTGGTATTGACTTCTCGAGCTGACGAAGTCTACCGAAAAGATTAGTGGTTTCGACTCTGAAAATACGCCATGAATCACCGCGAACTCCTTTTTGTCGATGAGCGTAGAGCGGCATCAAGTTACATCTTTCACCCTCGGTAACCATCGCTTCGTACTGGAGTTTTGTTCGTCCGGAAAGGTAGAGTTTCTTAGCGCGAGTCGATTTCACTTCAATTGGGAAACATAAATCTCCTCGTAGAGCCAGCAAATCGCCAGTTCCTTCCATACCTGAACCTGCGGCTCGTACCACTAAGAAAGGACGTTGTAACACTTGACGCATTTTTTGTTTCTCAAGGGGATTGCAGGAACGGATTACTGCTTCAACACCTTTTGGAACTCCAGCGAGAACCTGTCTCAACTCCCGCTCATACTGACTCGACACATCTATTCATCACCGTCAATCGTTCTTGATGACTTCGGTAGAAGTCCCACTACAATCATGGTTTCCCACAATCCCAAATTAGGACCGTAAGGGCGGAAGAATAGTTAATCGCGGAACATACAGTTTCCAATGTGCCTCGACTTGCTATTCGCACCATTGACTTCAAATTGGCCTTTCGGCTGATGACGGAACTCAAACGTCGAGGACTGAGGTTCATTCTTCTCGAACATGATGCTGTACTTCCTGAACAGGATATGATTTGGTTTGGGAATGATGTAGAAGTTGCGACATACCGCGATGAAGGAAAACCGATAGCAGCGTCAAGTGTTTCAGTCAAGGCGGCTGTCGATAGTGCAGTACGTCTCCAGAGAGGCATCACGCAAGTTCACCAACTTTGCTTTGGAGTCGATCCAGGCCCACGCCCAGGTATCGCTTGGTTGGCCGATGGCGTTGTGTTAGGTGTTGCTCAGTTCGAACGTATTGAAAATATTGCAGCACAAATAATTGGAATCTCGTCTGCTCTTGAATTTAACCGAATGATCATACGAATAGGTGACGGGGCTCCCTTGAGTCGTGATCAAATCATTAATGATTGCTTGACTCACCAACTTGAGGTCGAAATGGTGAATGAGGCAAAGACCTCACGTGGTTTGCTGCGCCATAACCATGTCATTTCTGCTATAAGGATTGCATTACTTTCAGGAGAACGTGTATGGGAGTTCCGAGAAATACAACCGACAATCGGTGAACTTAGAGAAATTCAACGACAAAGCCGGAAAAGAAGCAACGGCATATGCGATATCCGAAGGAATCGTTTTTCT
>JAPKCL010000181.1 GCA_028822955.1 Candidatus Poseidoniaceae archaeon | reverse complement strand
ACGAGGATTGTCGAGGTCTTGCATATACAAAACCGGATTATTGAGAGAAGTAGTAGCGCCAGGCAACCCCCATGCCATACGAATTGGTAAGTCGAGGTAGAAATCAGATTCGAAGGGGTCAATGAGCACATTACCACTCATACGAAGTACTTGTGGGCCATCGAAATCACCGTCTTCAAGAAGAATTTCGATGTAAGGACTGTTGGTCCATGCAGTGTCATTTCGAGGGGAATAATACACAGTCATATCAGTTCGGTCATCTGCTAAGTCGATACGGAAATAGTCAACATCCCGCCAACCGTTGTCATCACTGGCTTCTATGATGAGATGGTATTCGTTACCAGCATACATTGTATGATTCCATTTCCCATTGTATTGTTGTTGATTTGACTTCAGGAAACGACCATCTTGAGAATCGTCGATAAAGAAGTTGCGAATCACTGGAGCTTTCGAGTTCATTGAAACATATGTAAATTGGTCATTCTCAAATCCTGCGTCACCACCGTTAATCGGGTTTCCAGCTTTATCGAATCCTTCAATCCAAACACTGACTTTGCCAACAGGGTCTTGGCCAACGTTTGCATAATCGTTGTAAACTGCTGAATAATTAGCAAAAGGTGCTGCACCATCGCTGTATGCGGTAACTGTGATGTATTCATCCGCATCTGCTTGACCATTCGAATTGCTGTCGTGATCGTATTCAACCCAAATCTTCAGGTCGAGAGATTCTGGAGGGTTTGGTAAATCGCTTGCATTCAAGCGAATTTGTTGTGTTGCGGATGGTACGACCCATGTATCGTCGACCATGACTCGCCAGTTGCTGTCGAGAGACGGGTCGACTTGTCCGTTGAGAATACGGACATCAAGCAAGTTCGGGTCAAGTGTATCGATTGAGAGATTAAATGGGATTCCACATGCACTGTCTGGCCGGTATTCAGCCGCAGGACAAAGGGTATCTCCACCTTCATATCCATCGATACGGAATCGGTATGTGTCTTGGCCTGCAGCCATTCCAAGGTCAATAGCCCAGTTGAAATCGCCACTTGGAATACCTGATTGGTTCGCTACAGAAATCCATTCGATGGAAATATTTCCACCTGTATTGTTGATTATCTTTTGTTCGAGAACCATGAAATATCCACTCGGGTTTGGTGAAATTGACAAATCCTCAAGGCGGATGGAGCCGGTAACCGTTACAGTTTGACCAGTTGTTCCATCGTCAAGGTCTTGAACAACACCAATGTTATTGAGGACTTGGAACGATGTGATGATGGCGTCGTTTTCGACTGCATTTCCACCAGGTGGGGCAAGTAAAGTTGCATCTGGCAGTCCATTGACCCCGTTTGATGCGATGAGACCAGAATAGATACGTACTTCATCGGTATCTTCCCAGTTCGAATTGACCACAAACCTCCAAGTAATCTGCTTACCATCGCTGATATCGACGACACTTGAAGATTCAAGACTGATAAGGTCGCCAACATCAGATGCCTCTGAGAAGAGTAAAGCGTCGCTATAACTCAATACGACATCGCCAGTTTTGGATTCAAACGTCAAAGTTGCTTCAGCCAAACCAGCACCAGTAAGAGGGCTAACAGTATGTGTTGTTACAATTTCATAGATTCCCCCATTCGGGTATAATCCAATTGGATTACCGACGAGACTAATGGAATTATCATAACCACTTGAGGTTGTAATTTCGAGATTTGAAAGAGTGACTCCTCCACCTATCGAACCGCTAACCTTCAGTTCTACTTCTGCTGTAGACCCACCGTCCCATAGAGCAATACCTTTGTTTAGTTCACGATCTAAACCATCGGCATTGTTCATCGAAACTGAATAGTTGTAAACGATATCGAGGTCTCTAACCGTCATTTGCGCACCCGTAGATGCATTTGGAGAATCTGCTCTTAATCGGAAGGTATGCCATTCATTGCCATACGCATCATAATGACTCACTGGAACCAATGCATTGGAAAGAAGAGAATTGATTGCCCCCTTCATATCGAGTGAACCACCGAGATACTCTGGGAAAACGAGTGTGCTATTCCCAATTGAACCGAGGGGTACTTCTTGGGTTCCTGACAAAACAGTAAGGTCGAATCCTTCGTTTTGGTCATTGCTTGAGTGAATTCCAATCTGGTCAAAAGCAAAGTCAACAGAGGTAACTTCTGCTCCCTTAGGAAGCATAAACATGGCTCCTTCAGCAACACCGCTGCTGTCAATAGAGAGTACAGATGAAGATTGCCCATAGTTGATGTTATTGATTTTACATTTTTATACATGTATGTTTTATACATACATA
>JAPKCL010000180.1 GCA_028822955.1 Candidatus Poseidoniaceae archaeon | reverse complement strand
CGCAAATGAGAGTGCCGCAGGAACTGCACAAGAGATGGCCGATAATCCTTTGCGTTGAGTAAGTAGTCAAGAGCAGGCAATCCAATGTTATCAAGTGTCACAGGAGTGCCTGGTATCCAGTTTTCTTCCGAAATGGCCAACTCAATCTTGTCTCCATCTGTTGGATAACTATTCACCGTTTGAGACAAAGCTCGATTGCTTGCTGGGCCAAAGTCAAAGAAAGCAACGCGCTGCCATTGCAAGTAGGTACGCTTCAATTGCTCACGTGTCAAAATCACTTGACTTTCAGAAGGGTCAGAAATCAATTGGTCACACGCCACGTGCAGTTCCGCTGACAACTCAACCATTTGAGCATACTCGGAGACGATAATTTCGTCTCCGAGATGCTGCAAATAAGCAGACCGATCAAAATCGATCTCGGAATCCATTCCATCAGGGTCACAACCGCTCAAGATGACCAAACATAACAATCCTGTAAACAGGCTTACTTTGAAGTGATTCAATGTCATTTCCACTGAGGATAATAGATTCTAATAACGACTTACAACCCTTCTGCAATAGATGCTGAAATGCCCAAAGCTGCAGCGACTGCATCACGAGCATCCGTAATGCTTCCTGTAGTTACGTTGTAAAAATCATCTCCCAAATTGCTGAGGATGGTATTCGATGCAGACAGATCAACAGACGTGTTCGCTCCATAAGGCAACGCCATGATGAACGCTTTTGCCTCCGACAGTTCGTGATTTCGAAGAGCATCGTCTCCGAAGTTTTCAATCGCACCGTTCAAATAGTGAATCGCTGTTCCGCCTGCAACAAGCTCCAATTCTTCTCGAATAACCTCAATCTGTTGGTCTCGGACTGTCATGTCATCCGCAACAATCGCCGCTCGTCCCAAACGGAAAGCAGCAGACAACTTTGATGCAGACTGAAGCTCTGAAGTCTCTAGTTCAAAAGCATATTTTGCCCAAAACTTATCGGTACCCGTTGTCGGGTAATCTGCCGACATCGTGAAGTATCCAAAAGCCTCGTCAAAATGGTGTTCCATCGTTGTGTAGAACTTCCCTTCGACAATGGCTTCGTTGTCTACATCCATTTTAGCTGGGGCGAGATAGACTGAGGAAATGTTGTAGTAGAAACATGCACCCATTAAGCCTTTCTCAATTAACTGAGTCCATTCCTGACCCTGACCATTTTGCAAGTATTGCTTCGATGCGTTCGTAGTAGAAAGCACAACACCTGTAGTGCCAGCTCCACCATCTGTAACATCTGCAACCGTAGTCGCGCTTGCTGCTGCCAAATCCGTCATGAAACCTTCGAACATTGAGATGATGGTATCATCGCCACCGGCGGTCTTACTTCGAAGCTGCTTCGAAGAGCCTGTCATTACAAGATTCTCTACATCATTCCACGTGTAGCCATCGTTGGCATACATGGACAATAAAACAGAACCATCGATCGCAACACCAGGAGTGTTAGCCGACTTCATATAACTCGTCATTTCCGAAAGCATATATTGACGCTGCTTCTGACCGTCGATACTTACTGTAAGATTGCCTTCGTTGTCGAAGAAAGCATATTCATCTGGAGCAACTACAGCATAATCGCACGTACCGTCATCACTGTCGGCTTTATCATCATAGTTAGTCGCTAATGAGTCAGTGCATCCTTCACGGTTGCAAGACACCAAAGTCAAGAGGCCACACACTGCTACTAGAGAAAGTAAGCCTGAGGTGTTAAATCGCAATTTCATCTAAATATTATTTTGAAGTTATTCAAATGCAAAGCAACTAAACAAGATGTCGTGAGGCAATCCCACAAAAAGGCTATTTAGAATTAGTCTGAATAATAACAAGTGAATCAATCGGACTTTCTCAGCGTTGGAAATGCCTTTACAAAAAGACGGTCAAACGGTGTCACAAGCAACGAAACCAACGCTTCTCCAGATTGTTCTTCTAGGCGTTCATCCAAAACGCAGATGGGCGTTACAACATGAACACCACCTTGGACAGACTATGCCCGCTCATTTTTTGGAGCAAGAATCTATTTTAAAAACATGGGCTAAGGAGGTCAAAATGTTGATCGAAAGCTGGCAATTCCAAGCCGATATCTCCCGATGGACTTGGCGAATCAACTCACCCCTATATGGAAACAACTTAACAACCCTACTAAAGACGCATAAATACACTTCAAATAGCTATATAATATAAATCAACATTCAATTTGTCTTGATAAAGGAAGTGAAACGCATTCAATGCACATCTGATTCCTTCTTTTGAGAACCCTGTCTACTCTGAGCAAAATCGCAAG